>NZ_CP150265.1:541666-883333 GCF_037976325.1 Paenibacillus sp. FSL K6-3182 | reverse complement strand
GCTTTACGCTTGAGGAGCGCGGCAAGATGACGGAGCTGCTAGCAACTGGCTTCCTCGATACATTTAGACATTTTTACCCGGATCGTACGGATGTGTACAGCTGGTGGTCGTACATGATGAAGGTTCGCGAGCGGAACGTGGGATGGCGGATCGATTATTTCTTAGCCTCTTCAAGACTGAGCCCACTGCTCATCGATGCGTCCATTGACACTCATATTTTGGGCAGCGATCATTGTCCTGTTTTGCTTACTTTGGAAGAACCGCCGGCAATCATATAATCGTCATAAAAAAGGGCGGGCAGCACTCATCATGAGCGCTGCCCGCCTTTTGCTTCGAATTAGCTTTGAAGTGACTGTGTTAACACATTTTTTTCACGTAAAATCGAAAGTGCCTTTTGCATCTTGTCCATGTAAGCTGGCTCTTGGCCCGAGCACATAAAGCGTACGTTTCCGTTGCCTCCGCCTCCGGAAATGCCATAGCGGCTCAATAATGCGGATAGGCGTTTCACCGTTCCCACATTCCCATCCACAATCTCGATATGAGCAGGTAACAGCTCCCTCAATATATCCTTGTAGAAAGGATAATGTGTACAGCCGAGTACGATAATTCCGTAATTGTCTAAATCATAGTTTGCGAGCTTTGCCCGGAAATATTCGTTGATAATCTGTTTATCGAATTGCAGCGCCTCACAATAACGCACAAGCTCCGGCAGAGGCAGTGAATCCACGATTCCCATCTCATCCACGCGTGACACGAGTGCGTAATATTTTGGCAGTTGTAGCGTTAACTGCGTTGCAAAGACGAGTACCCTCTTGCCTGTTGCTCGATTCATTTCTACTGCTGGCTTAACAGCAGGCTCCATGCCGACAATGGGCAGGGAATAACGTTCTCTTAACTCGTTAATTGCAATACTGGTCGCTGTATTGCAAGCGACGACCAATGCATCTATGCCCTCTTCCATCATTAAACCAACCGTTTCAAAAATGTACGCTTTCACGTCTTCCTCTGACTTCGTCCCATAGGGAACATGGAGCGTGTCCGCCATATAAAGAAAATCCTTATCAGGAAGTCTTTGAAGTGCCTCCGCTAATACGGTAAGCCCGCCAAGCCCTGAATCAAAAAAACCAATTCGCATGTCTCATCGATTCCTTACGTTTATTGGAATAGAGTACCTTCTGTAGCTATATCCATCTTACCTCATTGCCTGCCTCCATAAAAGCTTATAATTGCATTTGCGAAGAAAAAAATGCCTCAAGTCCGGATAGACAAGAGGCATTTCATCTGCTTCTATGGTGCCCGCTTCGGCAGCAGACGTACATAATCATCCGAAAGCTTCATGAGTTCCAGTATATAATCATAATCTCCACGATATTTACTGAAGTCGGCTACTGGCTTTTTCGTTCTAATATCGACAGCAGTTCCGTCCTCAAAGCCTTTGCCTGGTATAAATAAAATGTCATTATTAAAAAATGATCCTGTCGGCAAATAATACCGCATACCGATTACATTTTGTGAAATATTAAGCAAGTCATGGCCAAACGTCGTAAAAGCTTGATCATCAAGCGATATGCCTAGCAGATTTGTAACGGTCGGCATAATATCAACCTGACCGCCAACCTGATTAATGGTCTTCCCCTCTACGCCAGGTACATGAACAATAAGCGGGATGTTTAAGCGGCTAATTTGCTCATCATAGTCGATGCCAAGCTGCTCACTAACCCATGCAGGATCATTGTCTGTCGTTTGTAGACCAGCGTGATCGCCATAGGCAACCAACACCGTGTTTTCCCACATGCCGCTCGCTTTGAGCCCCTCAATAAAACGGCCCAGTTCATAATCCGTATAATTTAATGCAGTCAAATAATTGCCCAGCTGCGTTCCTTGCAAGTAGTCCGGAATCGTAATATGCTGAAGCTCCGTTGGAACCTTGAAAGGATGATGACTGGATGCAGTTACGAATTGAGCATAAAAAGACTTGCCTTGCTCCTTCATATCCTTAAGCTTTTCAAGACCTACCCTGTAAAGCTCCTCATCCGATGCGCCAAAAGAATTAAAATGATCATTTTTAAATGATGCTTTATCATAATATGCCGTAAAACCAAGCGCAGGATACATTCGGTTTCGATCCCAAAAAGTCACATCATTAATATGAAAGGTATTGGATTCGTACCCGCTTTCTCCAAGCAGTCTCGGAAGACTCGGCAGCTCTCGATCACCATAGCCTGTTGACATCGCCATATCCCCGGTTGGATAGATAGAAGTATTTGACATGAATTCAGCGTCCGCAGTATTCCCTTGTCCAATTTGTTGGAATACATAAGGAAAGTAGAAGCTTTCCTTCGCTAGCTGATTAAGAACAGGCGTAACCGCCTGACCACCGACAGACAAATTGATGGCAAAGTTTTGGAACGCCTCCATTTGAACGACGATCACATTTTTACCTTTGGCAGATCCGAAATAATTAGGCGTGCCGGCAACGACCATATCTCCAGCTTGTTCAAAATAGGAGGATTTGAGCGCTATCGCATCAGCCCCTGTTTCTTCTACATTGCCATTTTTCAGCGCGGCCTGCTCTTTGCTCGCCTTAACAGCTGCCGCAACCTGATAATTGATATAGCCTAAATTCTCAGCTTTCACGATCTCATTCGGAATCGTACTCGCGGACCAAATGAATCCACCCGAGATCGCAATACATAGAACAGCTGCAATAGCTGTGTATAGAGGTTTGGCAATTCGCTTGCGCCCGTCGCTGCGTATTCCTCTGACACGTTTAACGATATATAGAGCTGCCAAGACGGCAACATCGAGAAAGTAAACATAATAAGCAGGCAAAATAATAGACCCTACGCTTGTCCTAATTTGCAGTACCTGGTCAAGTCCATGCAGTGCGGTATACGTAGGTACTGTTCCGTAATAACTGACATACACCGTTGAAGCAAATAGCAGCAAGGAAAACACGGCATTCACGAGCCCAAATACGGCTCCTCTCCACCTCGCAGAGCTGACTAGCTCCAGCAGCAGAAGCAGTGCAAGTACAGCTGCTGCATCAGGCAGCAAGCTCTTCACCTGTATGCCTGAAAAGACGAAATGGCGAAACAGGAGCATTTTCAACATCATAAAGATGAATATAACGATAAACAGTGATCTGTCATAACGTTTAGGGAAAAACTGCAAGACGCTCACTCCTTAGAAATTTGCACTTCATTAAATATAAAAAAACCGTCATCACCTGACGGCTTTCTTAAACTTTAATGTTAAGGCAATATAAAAGCAAATGCAACGGCTAATAATTAGAAGACTTTATGCCGTGGCCACTTCAAAAATAGAATCAACAATGATCGGCAGCTGATTTCTTAAGGAGCTCGCCCCCATGACCGAACGTGCATGAATTCCTCTCTCGCCAAATACCTCCACCATCAAATCCGAGAAGCCATCGAGTACCTTATGATGCTCTTCATAGCTAGGATCAGCATTCACAAAACCTTGTACCTTTACGACGCGGGTCACAAGATCCAACTGCTCTAGTGAATGCTTTAATACGGCGAGAACTTCAATTCCTGTCTGCCTAGCGAGTTGATAACCGTCTGCTGTCGTGAACTCCTTGCCAAGCTTCCCTTTTATCGCGGCCGAAGGACCTTTTCCCGAAACAAACAGAAGTCCATTTGAAAATACGCAGTTGGCATATTTAGCTGCGGGCTCGCTCGCCTTTGGTACAATAATCCCTAATGTTGCTAGTCTTCTTTCAACGGTTCCTTCTACTCGCGGCATAGCAACCCCTTCTCTCCATTTATATTTCTTGTTATTGATGGAAGCCTATGCCAAAGTTTATACTGAAATTGACCTCTAACACAGTGTCAGATTTATATGAATTTTAAGGGTCAGATTGTGTGGAGATAAGATGGATATCAACCTTTCAGAAGAAGAGCAAGGCCCTGTCTATTTGGTGTTGTACAGACATTTACGGAAACTCATCCAATCTGGCGCTCTAGCGGATGGAACAAAGCTTCCCTCTATTCGATCGCTCCACGAGCAATCGAAGCTTAGTAAAACGACAATTGAAACGGCGTATCACATGCTGCTGGAAGAAGGTTATGCGGTTAGCAAGCCGCGCGCCGGTCTTTTTGTCATACAATCACAATTAACTCCTGCTGCCGCCATGGTTCATACAGAGATTTTAGAAGAAAAAGCCAGCATACATCGCCATTCCATTCCGATTCCTATCCAAAACGACGCAGTCGTCGATTTCAGCCTGCTCGCCGTGGACGGACAATCATTCCCCATTCGCGCATGGAAGTCCGTACTTCATGATGCCCTATCTCTCCATGCGAATTATGTTCATCAGTATGGCGATCCGCGGGGCGAATACGATTTGCGTTTGCAATTGTCTTACTATTTAAAGCGTTCAAGAGGCGTCAATTGCACGCCTGAACAAATCATTATTGGATCAGGTTTTTCTTACAGCACACAAATTCTCGCTAAATTGCTAAACGGTGCATCTACAATTGCAGTGGAAGAAGCCGGTATCGCTCAGGTAAGAGCTGCCTTCCAGCAGCACGGCTACAACGTCGCTCCTGTCCCCATCCATAACATGGAGAACTTCATTTCTATATTAGAAGACAAACAAATTCGAATCTTATATGTCACTCCTTCACATCGTCCTACTGGGAGCTCATTGCCGTACTCCACTAGGCAGCTGCTGCTCCACTGGGCAAGCACAAACAGCGCCTATATCATTGAGGATGACTACGACGGTGAGTTTCGTTATTCGGGCAAGACCATCCCTTCTCTCCAAGGAATGGATCATCAGGGCAGCGTCATTTATATTGGGACGTTTTCCAAAGCCTTCACACCTGCGCTGCGTATGAATTATATGGTTGTCCCGACTCCTCTGCTCAGCAAGCTGCAATCTATAGAGCACACGCTTACAAGTCCATCACGCATCGATCAGTGGGCTATGCAGCTGTTCATGGAACGAGGGCATTGGTACAGGCATGTAAGGAAGGTTCGCAATCTTTATCGTAAAAAACGTGCTAAGCTGCTTCAGCTCATTGACACTTATTTGCCCGGGTATGTGCAGGTTCATGGAGATTCTGCAGGGATGCATGTGGAAATCGCTGTTCAAACAATGTGCAGTGCCGAGGAGCTGATTAAGCTTGCTGCTTCGGAGGATGTTTACGTGTATGCTGCACAGGATACGCCTATCCTGCCCAGTCGTTTTGCAAGATTATATTTGGGGTTCGGCGGACTACACGAGAAAGAAATGGAACGAGGGATACGCCGGCTCGCGAAAGCATGGGCGGGAGCAGCGTCTTATATTGAATAACAGGGGGCTTATGAATGGCAAATAAACATTTCCTTACTGATCTTGACGGAACGCTGCTGCAATCGGATGCATCCTTGTCCGAGTATACGATTAACGTCATAAAGCATGCGATGAAACAAGGTATCATCATTAGTTATGCAACGGCAAGAAGCTATATGAGCTCCAACAAAATTGTATCTATCATTCCGTGGAAATATCCGATCGTTTTATATAATGGCGCGGTTGTCTTTGATCCCATTTCATCTAAGGTCATAGGCGGATACTGGCTGGATAACGAAACGACAAATCAAATTATTGAGCTAGGAAGAAAACAAGGTCTAATTCCCTTCTTGTTCGCGCTGGATGCAGAGGATAAGGAACGTGTATTCCATGAGAAGCTGCTGCGAATTGGCGACATAACCTTCTACGAGAGCCGCCCTAATGATCCTCGTTTTGGAGAAATGCCGCTGCTCGAATGCTCGCATGTCTTTAGGACACTGATTGTGACCTATATTGGCTTGCTGCATGAGCTTGAGCCGCTTAAGGATGAAGTACAGCGTACATTCGGCGATCGGGTTCATGTTCATCTCATGAAGGATCAATATATAAAAGATCATTATTTTCTAGAATTCAGCCACAGCAAAGCCAATAAAAAAGAAGGCTTGAAGCAGTGGGCGGAGCTGATGCAATGTACGCCTGAGGACGTTACGGTGTTCGGTGACAATCTGAATGACTTAGGGATGTTCGAAGCTGCCGGCACCAAGGTCGCTGTTTCCAATGCGCATCCTACTCTCATTGAGCTGTCCACGCTAGTCGTAGAGAGCAACGATGAGGATGGAGTAGCGAAGTATATTGAGCGTGTGATTGAGGAGGAGTCTTAGCCTGCATATCTAAAAGCATCATTGCTGAATAGCTACCACCAGTTGCGCGAAGTACAATGAAAACCTATCGTGTGAATGAAAGAAGAAGCTGCCCTAAGGTCATCGACCTTCTGAGACAGCTTCTTCTTCGTTCTCGTTTTACTTCTTCGCTACATATTTGCGAATATCAAACGCTACAGCAACAACGATAATCAAACCTTTGATAATCAGCTGCCAGTTCGGGTTGATACCGATATAAGTCAAACCATAGTTAATGACAGTGAAAATGAGAACACCTGCGATGATCCCTTTCACTCTGCCTACGCCGCCAGTTGTTGAAACGCCGCCGACCACGCATGCAGCAATGGCATCAAGCTCATACATATTGCCGTAGTTGTTCGACGCGCCGCCCGTACGCGCTGCTTCGAGCACACCCGCTAAGCCGTACAAAGCACCCGCAATTGCATAAATCCACATCAAGTTTTTAGCCACGTTAATGCCGGATACATGAGCCGCTTGAATGTTGCCGCCAATGGCGTACATGTTTTTACCAAGACGCGTTTTATTGAAGACAACCCATACGATGAACGCTACAAAAATAGCGATTAATACGATATAAGGAATAGAGAATTGGCCGCTGCCAACAGCACCTGTACCAATTTCAGTGAAATCCTTGCGCAAGCCGCCAATCGGCTGCGAGTTGTTTGGCGGCATATCGAAGTAAAGAGAATTCGCTCCGTACACCGCGACCATCGTACCAAGTGTAGCAATAAAAGGCGGAACATTAAACTTAGCGACGATTAAACCGTTCAATAGTCCGACCAGCAAACCAACCATGATCGCGATTATAATCGGAATGATCACCCATAGCTCAGGCAGGTTAGGGAAAAACTTGCTCGCATATTCAGGCATTTGCAGCATCGATGCGGATACGACCGCACTGAGTCCGACTACACGCCCTGCTGACAAGTCAGTTCCCGCTGTGATAAGAACAAATGCAGCGCCAAGCGCAATAATGACTCGCGTCGATGATTGCACCATCATATCTCTAAGCGTTGTTATAGACAAAAAGTTTGCATCAATAATGGCGATTCCTAAAATTAATGCGACAAGTACAATCCAAATGGCATTTTGCGAAAATGCATTTTTTATTTTTAAACCTTTAGCTGCTTCCATTGCCGTAAACCTCCTTTAAATCCTTCATCATTAGCCCGTCTGTGCTGCAAGCCGCATAATACTTTGCTCGGTTGCCATGTTGCCTTCAAGAATACCTGTGGCACGACCCTCCGACATCACCATGATGCGATCGGACATGCCAATGAGCTCTGGCATCTCAGACGAAATCATAATGATGCTTTTCCCTTGCTTGGCAAGCTCAATAATAATATTGTAAATTTCATATTTAGCTCCGATATCAATGCCTCTTGTTGGCTCGTCCAGCAGCAAAATATCTGGATTTGTAAGCAGCCAACGAGCTAACAGCACCTTCTGCTGATTACCGCCGGATAGGTTGCGAATCAGTTGATCAACAGACGGCGTCTTGGTCTTGAATTTCTCAACACCTTTGGCTGCTTCCGATCTCATCTTCGATTCATTTAAGAAGCCAAAGCGATTCTGATATAAATCGAGATTAGCGATTGCTGTGTTCTCTGTTACGGACAACACCGGAAAAATCCCCGTCACCCTGCGCTCCTCAGTTAATAGTGCAATTTTGTGGCGTTTTGCATCGATTGGCGACTTAATCGTAATCGAAATCCCATCCTTGTAGATGACACCTGATTTTACGGATCGAAGCCCGAACAACGCCTCAATCAGTTCAGTACGCTGAGCCCCAACCAGTCCACCTATTCCGAGAATTTCACCTTTTCTCAGCTCGAACGATACATCCTTGAAGGAATGTGCATGCGGCGAGGTTAATCCCTCTACGCGCAGCATGACTTCTCCTGGGATGTTCGTACGCTCCGGGAATCGATCCGACAAATCTCGGCCAACCATGCGCGTAATAATCGTATCGATGGTCAGCTCAGGAGCTGGCCAAGTACCGATGTATTTACCGTCGCGCATGATCGTCACGTCATCGGAGATTCGTAATATTTCTTCCATTTTGTGCGAAATATAAATAATCGAAACGCCTCGTGCACGCAGCTTATTGATGATGTCGAACAGCTGCTCTACCTCATTGCCTGTAAGCGAGGAAGTCGGCTCATCCATTACAATAATTTTGGAATTGAAGGACACCGCTTTGGCAATTTCGAGCGATTGTATTTTGGAAACTGACAACTCGCCGACCAGCTGATGCGGGTCAATCGTCATATTTAAATCCTCGAACAGCTGAGCTGTGTCGCGGTACATCTTTTTATGATCAATGAACCGGAAAGGCGCTATGCCTCTTACCGGAAATCTGCCAAGCCAAATGTTCTCCATCACGCTGCGCTGCGGCACTGGATGCAGCTCCTGATGAATCATGGAGACGCCGTAATTCAATGCGTCCTTGGAGTTTTTAATATCAACCTTTTGCTCATCAAGAATGATCTCGCCGTTATCCGGCTTATAAATGCCAAACAAACATTTCATCAATGTAGATTTACCTGCACCATTCTCGCCCATGAGCGCATGAACCGTGCCCGGCCGTACTTTTAACGTAACATCATCTAGCGCCTTAACACCTGGAAACGTCTTGGTAATCCCGTTCATTTCAAGCAAATAAGGATGCTGCTTTGCCATCGTATAGCCTCCCTTTGTCCAGCCCGCCAAGAAAGTAGGCGAAAAAAAACAGGGGCAACGCAAGTGACGTTATTCCCCCGCTCTTGATCATCCATCTTAACGCTTATCTTATTTGGTCTCTTGCGTTACCTTTTGGTATGGAATCCAAACGTATTTACCGTCTGTAATTTCAAAGCCTGTATTCTCCTTCGTTGGTGTTTCGCCTGCAGCAAGAACGCGCATAAGCTCAACCGTTGCTTTACCTTGGTTCGACGCATCGTTTAGAACGGTACCGAGCAAAGTGCCTTCTTTCAGCGCTTGCTTAGCTGGATCTGTTGCATCTACGCCAACAACCGGCATAAATTTATTGTCTTTAAAGTAGCCAGCAGCTTTCAATGCTTCAATTGCGCCAAGCGCCATGTCATCATTGTTTGCCAGAACAGCTTCAATTTTATCGCCTTTGGAAGCAAGGAAAGCTGCCATCTTTTCTTGGCCCTTAACACGATCCCACATCGCAGTATCTTCAGCAATATTCTCGACTTTGATGCCAGCATCTTGAATCGCCTGTACAGAAAACTTAGTCCGAAGCTCAGCATCTTGATGCCCTGGCTCGCCTTTCAGCATCGCATATTGCAGCACGCCGTCACCGTTTTTGTCCGCTTCCGGATGTGCTTTCCAATACTCAGCAATGATTTCGCCTTCCATAGTGCCTGACTCTTCCGCTTTTGCGCCTACAAAAAACGCCTTGTCCCATTTTGCCAAATCATCAGCAAGCGGCTCGCGGTTAATGAATACTACCGGAATATTAGCTTTTTGTGCTTTATCAATAACGATGCCAGCAGCTGTACGGTCAACCGGGTTAACTGCCATTGCTTTTACTTTTTTAGTTATAAACAAATCAACTTTATCATTTTGTGTGGGCTGCGAGTTTTGGCTATCTACGATATCTACTGCCAATTTACCTTCTGCCGCTGTATCGATCGCGCTGCGCACACCGCTCATAAATGTGTCGTCAAACTTATAAATGGCTACGCCTGCCTTAGGCAAGCTGCTTGCGCTCCCGTCGCCATTTGCGCTTCCGCAACCTGCTGCTGTAACTGCTAATGCTCCAATAACGAGCGCTGCTGTCCACTTTTTCATTATTTATATCCCCCTGGTGGATGAATTAACTACTGCTTCATTATGTCGTAATTTTGGAGGGATTCACATGTAATATCCTCATCACTTTTATTAATATCCTCATCTATTTGCATATAAAATGAGCATTATTGCACAACAGGGAACAATAACTTCTGATTTTTAAGCCAAAACATATTCTCTTCCGTTATAAGCTCCATACTCATTTCAACCTTCTCGGGAACCGCTTGTCCATTTGCTGCTGCTAATGCATGCTTGACGCTAAGATAGCCCATGCTGAAGGGATTTTGTACGATTAATGTTTGCAGCTGATTTTCCTGAAGCAGCTCCAGCAGCTCCGGCGAGCTATCGAAGCCTACCAACTTGATCTTATTGCCCGCTTGCCTGCGTTTCAGTTCATACGCCGCTCCTATCGACGTTTCTGTGTTAAGTGTTAATATGCCGTCTACCTTTTGCTTATCTAAAATACTGCTGACGGTTTGCTCACATTCTTGGTACGCCTCCGAGCACAATTGACTGCCAACAAGGTGAAGTCCCTCATATTCGTTAACTGCATCACGGATTCCCCGCTCCCGCTGAATGCCATTAATTCCACCCTTGCTATACGTTACAATCGCAACATCGCCGTTGCCCCCAAGCTGTCTGGCGATTTCCCGCAGCGCTTCTTTGCCAGCTAAGTAATTGTCCATTCCGACATAGGAAGCCGTCTTCCCCGAGGTTAGCAAGCTATCCATTGCGATAACCGGTATATTCCGCTTCGCAGCTTCCACCAAAAAAGGTTGAAATGCCGCATCATCATTTGCTCCGAGTACAATTGCATCTGGCCGAGTCTCCAGCGATTGCATAGCTGATTGCAGCTGCCCTTTGATGTCCCCCTCATCTGCACCAGCAGAGACATGCAGAGTAATGCCAAATTCTTTGACGGCAGCTTGTGCGCCCATCGTCACATTTTTCCAGTAGTCGCCTTTGCTCGTCCGAAGAATAAGCTGAATCGTCTTCCCAGTCTGCTCCTCCTTCGGCACTTCTGGACCCGGGTAGAGAGCGGAATACAATAAAAGGACAGCTATGATGAAGAGCAGCAAGCTAATGACCCTGCCTTTGAAATTAACCATTATGCTTGTCCCCTCCTTCAGCTTGCTGCAGCGTAAGAGCAGGGAAACGAATCGTGACGGTTGTGCCCACTTCCTGCTCGCTCTCGAAATGCAAACCATATGTTGGACCAAAGAACAGTCGAATTCTCTCCTGCACATTCATAACCCCAACACCTGATCCCTTCGAGCTTACGACAGTGCCAGTAAGAATTTTACCCAGTCTCTCCTCTGACATGCCAAGCCCATTATCAACGATCTTGACCACAATATCACTGCCTTCAAGCCTCATGGAAATAGCAATATGCCCCTTGTCAACGGAGGGCTCAATGCCATGCACGAGCGCGTTCTCAATTAGAGGCTGAACAATAAGCTTTAAGGTAGCAAGCGACAATGCCTCCTGCTGCAAATCAAAGGAATAGTCGAATTTATTTTTGAACCGCATGTGCTGAATAACCAAATAGTTCCGTGCATGCTCCATTTCATCCGCTAGCGTGATTAGGCTTTTCCCTTTGCCTATACTAATGCGAAACAGCTTGGACAGCGACGTAATCGTCGTAATCACTTCTTCATTTTTGTTCATGCCCACCATGCGTACGACCGTATTTAACGTATTGTATAAAAAATGTGGATTGATCTGCGCTTGCAGCGCTTCCAGCTCGTACTTTCGTTTGCTCTCCTGTTCCCTTACAATTCGTTCCATCAGCTGCTTGATTGTACCGATCATAATGTTGTACCGATCTGCAAGACGCTTGATCTCAAGCGGCCCTTCGCCGCTGGCGGCCAGGTTGAAGTCGCCCCGCTCTACGCTTTTCATCGAAAGCTCCAGTCGTTTGATCGGTCTTGAGATTCTCCGTGCGACTAAACTCGATAATAAAAATACGATTAGCGCTAAGCCGATAACAAGCTTGGACATCGATCGGTTTAATTGCCCGCTTGTCGTCATCACCTCATCCAAATAGGATACGCCCACTACCTTCCAGCCGACGTTGCCAATCGTTTGAACACTTATCATTTTTGCCTCATCCGTAGAATCGTCAATAAAGCTGCCGTACGTATGCTTAAGCGCCAGCTCAACATTCTCTTCTTTCAGCTTCGCATAGATGAGCTCAAGCTGCGGATGATAAACAATGTTACCCGCAGACTCGTCCAGCATGTACACATAACCCTTTTGCCCCAAGCTCACTCGTTCGGACAGCTCATCAATCGTATTGAAATTGACATCCATCAGCAAAACGCCATGAACCTGCTTGCCTTGATGCTGGACTGTGATGCTTTTGCTCATCGATACGACCCATCGGAACTGCTGCTTATACAAATTTTGAACATGCGGAAGCGATATGGATAAGTGACCTGCTGAATCGAGTGCGCTTCGAAACCAGCCTTCCTCCGTCACTTTCAGCGTTTCCTTCAGCTCAACATTCGGTAAATCGATAAGCAGCTGACCTTTATCATCGAATAAGGCGAGAGATACCGTGTCCGAACGCGTCGACATCATCGATTCCAGCTGGCGGCGCATCCCATCGGATTTCACATCGGCGCTTTGTCCGATTGAATGATGCATCATGTTGAACAAGTCAGACGTGACCTCTATATAATTTTCAAGATTGTAGCTTACTTGATCGACAATTTGCTGTGAATTGCGAAAGGCATTCTCCTGCGCAGTTGCAGAGAAACGGCCATATAGAACAACGCTGACAAGCAATATAATAAACACAGAAAATATAGTAAAAGAAACGGTTAAAATAAACTGTATGCTTTTGCGTTTTATCATTTCTCTAGTCCCAGTAAGCCGCTGCGATATTCTTTGGCAGACAATCCGGCATATTTCTTAAAGCTGAGGCTAAAATAATTTGGATCGGCAAATCCGATTTTCTCCGCTATCTCAAATGCTTTGAGCTCTGTCGTGCGAAGCAGCTCCTTCGCCTGTTCCATTCGAAGCTGCAGCAAATAAGCACCGAACGTCATTTTTAACTCTTTTTTAAACAAGCCGCTAAAATATCCTGCGCTGATATGCAGATGGGCACACACCTTCGCAATAGACAAATCACTATCGTGATAATGCTCTTTCGTATAGTGAATGGCATCCTCTACGATTTGTTTATAAGTATGCTGCCTGCGGCTGGCGATACGAACTCTCACCTTAGCACATAAATCTCCAAACCAAGCCTTCGTTTCCTGCATGCTGTTCAGCTTCTGGTATTGATTCAATATGCCCCATCCGCCTGCGAAAATGTCATCATTGTCACTCTCATAAGCTTTGGTCAGCTTGATAATCGCCGTTACCATCTCGAGCAAATAATGCTGATACTCATGAACAGGAGCCTGGATGCGGGATATTTCATCAAACAGTCCATCAATTACTTCTTCCAGTTCTTTCTCCGTACCAAGCTTCACCGTTCGAACTAGATTTTGCTCCTTCCATTCGTCAAAGAGAAGCTTGTCATTCACACGACTTTCCATATCATCGATACAAATAATGAGATTGTTGCCAAGAATCCGGCGATAATCTAAAGCAACCGTTGCAGCCTCATAAGCATACTTGAGATTTCCAACATCTTGTGTGAAGGTTCCAACGCCAATCATGACGGGAAAACGCAAAAATCTCTCGATGCTTTGCAGTATTTCCTTTAATGCATCCTGTGTTTTCTCCATCACCAAGCCCTTATCGAGCTCTGGGCTGACCGTGAACAGTACAACTTGATCTTGATGAATAAAAACTTTTCCAAGCAAATGTTTATTCCATATTTCAGCTGCAATATTGCATACGGAGAATAGCTTCAGATCCAAATCTGTTGACGAAGCAAGTGAATGTGAGGGTGGTTGAAGCTCAGCATCCTTCTGATGTTCAGAGTGATTAACTGCAATAATGGAGACGATATACCCCTCGCCCTTCAGCTCCATGCCGTATTTCGCTGCTTTTATAGAAATGTCCTTATAAGACTGTTTGCGAGTAATTAAAGAGGAAAGAAACTTCTCGCGCACGATAGGCAGACTGGTGCGGTAATGCTCCTCCAGAAGCTCAATATTGGTTCGCTTCTCACGTTCTTCATCCATGCGCTTCGCTACTTCCGCAATCGTGTCCGTTAGCTGCTTTGCCGAGAACGGTTTCAAAACATAAGCCTCTACCTGCAAATGTATGGCCTGCTTCGCGTATTCAAATTCATCATGACCCGATAAGATGACAATCCGTGTAATGGGATATATCTTTCTAGCCCATTCCGACAGCTCCAGACCGTTCATATATGGCATGCTAATATCTGTAATGAGCACATCAGGCTCCATTTTCTCAAAAATCTCCATCGCTTCCTTGCCGTTCCCTGCTGTTCTAACTTCTGAGAAACCGCAGCTTTTCCAATCAATCTCACTCATTAATCCTTCCGTAACTTCCGGCTCGTCATCAACGAGCAGCAGCTTGTACACATGTACCCCTCCAAAATTAATGCTTTTTGACGAAGCACCTGTTCAATCACCTCGTTTCGCCACTCCCCATTTAACCATAGATTTTATGAATGTAAATAAGAAATCAAAGGATTAGGTTAGGGTATGTCTTACTCCTATCTTCTTATTCATGCAGGAAAATAACTTTTGAAGCCTATAAGAGCATGCAAAAAAACCGTAATCCTCTTCAAGAGCTTACGGCATCTTTTTTGCACATATACAACCTATAAACATAACATTCCTCATTGCTTTATTGACGACGTCGTGCCCGCACAACAACAATCCCAATGATCATAAAAAGGGCTAGCGCACCTATGATGATCTGCAGCTTTGTTGCTCCGCTTTCGTTAGCATGCAAAACCTCGCCAGCGCTTAAGGGCAGCGGATTATAACCATTGCCTAGTACCTTCAACTCTTCTCCTGCAGCAGAAACCAGCTTCGTTAAATCACATATCCCTGTTTCTAGCTTTCCTGATCTGTCATTAGCAGACACGATATAGGTATCACCTGCATTAAATTTTTCATATCCGCAGCTTGCAGAACTCATCGCTGTATATACAGCTGTCTGCTGCTTGAGTTTTCCTTTCCATACCGTTGCTACTTCAAAGTCTACTTGAACGAGATCAGCAGATGACATCGTTTTTTCCTTAGGAGGCTGTGTTACCTTGATTACTTTTCCAGTGAAAATGGCAGTCTTGCGTCCAAGCTCATCTTTTACCTGCGTCTCTGCAGACGGCGACATTGCACATGAGCATGCGAAAGCTGCTTTAGGGTTAACAATAAGTGCTGTACTTAACAGAATGACTCCGCATAAAAGGTATATCAGAATTTTTTGGTTCATCATCATCACCTCATAACCTAGACGGGCTGAAAATGATAAATGTTCCCACAATAATGGATCGTTATGAAATAACGTTTACCGAAGCCGCTGGCTATTTACTCATTAAATTGATATATTACCTAAGGTGAGCGAGCTTAATGCAATGGCAACGAGCTCCTTAGACTAAAGAACCGTAGGTGACTAACATGATTGAGGTAAAGACTTCTAAGCTTAGCGATGGAGAATTTAATAGAGGAGTATTTGCGAAGGTTGATATTGCAAAAGGCGTACTGTTTCATGAAGCCCCGGTCATTCCTTTCCCGAATGAGGAGCATGAGCACATAGAGAAAACGATGCTTGCTGATTATGTGTTTGAGTATGGAGCTAATCACACTGCGATCCTGCTTGGATACGGCATGTTGTTCAACCATTCCTATACCCCAAATGCTTATCACGATCTTGATTTTGACAATCATGTCGTTAACTTCTTTACTTACTCAGACGTAAAAGCTGGCGAAGAGCTTCTTATCAACTACAACGTGGATAACGATGATCCGATGTGGTTTGATGAGAAAGTGAATGAGGACGAAAAATAGCAAGTGAGCTTTCCGCCCTTATTCTAAGCTTCACGGCGTAAATAAAGACGAGCCCGTTCCGCAGAAGCTGCGATCGGACTCGTCTTTTTTGTTCACAACAATTTATACAAAACCGCCATTCACACGAATCGTCTGACCTGTCATCCACTGTGACTCGTCACTGGACAAAAACATCACCACACTCGAAATATCCTCAGGTTCACCCAATCTTCCGAATGCATTCATATTGGCAATACCCGATATTTGTTCTTCTGATTTCCCTACCTTAAAGAGCTCCGTGTTAACAGGACCAGGTGCAATGGCATTAATGGTGATCCCCTTTGGACCAAGCTCCTTCGCTAGTTGGCGAGTGATCTGTTCAACTGCTCCTTTCGTCGCTGCATACACGCTATACGTCGGGAACATCGCGCCAACAACCGAAGTCGAGAAATTGATAATTCTTCCGTTAGCGTTCATATGCAATGCCGCTTGCTGGCAAGCAAAAAATGTGCCCTTCACATTAATAGCGAACTGCTTATCGAAGTCTTCCTCCGTCATATTAGCAATCGGCTTCGTAATCATAATACCCGCGTTATTCACAAGAATATCTATTTGTCCAAAAGCTTCTAACGTTTTGCTGAACATAGCCTCTACTTCCGCAACGATACTAATATCAGCTTGAATCGCTATAGCTTCACCACCTAAACGCTTAATGCCATTTACTACTTCTTCTACTTTGCCTGGGCTACTCGTGAAGTTCACAACAACCTTTGCACCGTTACCCGCTAATTGCTCAGCAATCTCCCGACCAATTCCCCTTGACGCTCCCGTTACCAATGCTACTTTCCCAGCTAAACGCTTCTCCAAAACTATTCCCTCCTTGGCATCTACATCATTATGCTCTGATTATATTCTCGTCACAGACAAATATCAAGTGACATTTTTTATTATTTGTCATTTTGATTAAAGAAGATTTATCTATAAATAAAAAAGCCCCTCTGATAAAAATCATCATGGGGCTTCACATTATACGATTCCACTAAGCAGTAAATTCCATACGAATTTGAACTGTTCATCGATGTCTTCTGCCAACCATTCATTGGCATGTGCAGGATGATGAAATTTCGACGTTGCAAAAAACACGGCCTTCGCTAAGTTCTCGGCTTGTCCAGACTTGAATTCGTTTGAACGTATTCCTTCATCTATGATTTGCGTGATCTGCCCTATCAAGCGGTTCACATGATCGGTGATCATTTCAACCGCATTTACAGTGACAGCCGCGTACATCGCAAACATCTCTGAATCATTGGCTGCATAATTCTGCTTGCTGCGGATGAGTGTCTCCATCCATAAACGCAAGCGCTCTGAAGAGCTGCCGCCGGTTTGATTGGCTATCGCTTCTAAAGGCAATGCAATGCATCTCTCCAACCAGCGCCCCGTTACCGCTTCTCGCAATGCAGCTTTACTTGCAAAGTGGCGATACAACGTACCATGGCTTACTTGCAGCACCTTAGCTACATCCACAACCGAGCTTTTATCGGGCCCATAACGTCTAAGCACCTGTTCAGCTGCATCTAAAATCGTTTCCTTATTCAACGGAAGATCATTTGTCATATTGGGCAGCGAGCGATTCATCCGCTTCTGGCAGCTGGATGATCCAATAGCTCAGCTCTCTCTCCCCCTCTCGGTGATTTTAGCCTACTATATCAAATCAAGAGTGTAATGACAATATCGTTATTTTGTTATTCGTTTTATTCTGAAATAAAGAGCAGTGAATAACGGGATGCTATAAAAAAAGACCAGGCCCCCTCATAAAGGGGAAACCTAGCCTGCTTTGTCATTATGTATGAACATTTAATGATAGCGAACAGCTTAAAATTAATGATCAATAACGATGCTTTCTAGTTTCACGTTAACCGGATGTGCGATTGTGTCGCCAACTGGACATTTGCTTTCTAGAAACTTCACGAATTCCTCAACCTTCTCTTTTGGTGAATCGGTTTTGATATGGAAGGTATAGCGAATATCCGAGTAACCAGGACGCACATCCGATTTATTGAAAAATCCATCAAGATCGATGTCGCCTTCTACCTCTACTCTGAAATCATCCAGTTTAACATCAAACTTTGGAGCGTAAACTCTAGCAACAATCGATTGGCAAGCTCCTAATGAAGCGAGCAGCGCTTCAACAGGATTCATCCCCGTATCTGTCCCGCCCAAGCTTTTGGGCTCATCGATCGTGAGCTCGAAATGTCTAGACTTCGTTAAAACCTTTACGCCCTCTTGCAATTGAGCAGTTGCTTTAAATGTTTGAACAGCCATTTTGTAGTCTCCTCTAGTTCATTGGTTTTTTTGTAGATCATTTGCAAAAAACCAAGTTATTTACTAGGTATTATATGTTCATTCTAAATTTATGTCAATCCTTGGAATCGAAGCCATACAGCTTATCTACTCTTTATTATTCCTCGAATGAAAGATTAGACGGCCCATCCAGCAGCTCGCTTTCCATCTCAAGATTAGTTGTTGGCACGCTGAGATCAACCTCTTCGAACTTGAAGCTATCCACCCATACATGTCCTTTACCCATAAGCAGTACACCAATGGATATGGTCGCGCTGTTAGCAGGAACATCCAGTACGATAGCGTAATGATTCCAGCCCGTATCGCCATTAATTTTTCTGTTATTCATATTATCAAACTGCAAAATATCCTGTGCGTTATTGTCCACCCTCATCCACAACCCGCAATATTCTTGTACCCCGCTCGTCCTTACAAAACCTGAGAATCTCATTCTGCGACCAACAAACTTCTCAGCTTTAAATTGCTGCATCATCGTACCAAATTGACCCGGGTCCTCTGCAATAGACTCCTTCAAATACCCTGATGTATTTCCTTGATGAACGATGCTGCGGTCAACTCCCATTTCATAGTTTTGAGGTTGGCTTCCCGTCAGGAACCAGTCTTTCACAGGTGAAGCTTGATCCATATAATCTCCTCCTAAGGTAGAATACGTATGTGGTGCAAACATTTTACGGTAACGGCCCGGCGGCATGCTGTACATTTTCTTGAATGCTCTTGTAAATGCTTCCTGGCTTTCAAAATAGCAGTTCAACGAAATCGCAATGATCGTTTCATCCGTGTTTAGTAGCAGTCGAGATGCATAACAAAGTCGGCGGCTTCTCAAATAATCCGCTATGTTTATGCCTACTTCCTTTCGGAATAAACGGTGAAAATGGTATGGAGAAAAACCAGCGTGTGCAGCTATTTGTTCAAGTGTCAGCTCATCCTGAAGGTTATCCTCCATGTACTGGATACTTTTTTGAATGATGTTGTGAGTAATCAAAGGTGCGCCTCCTTTGACTCTAGAATAGCAGAAGGAAGAAGGCTGTTTTTGATATTTTTTGCTAAGTTGTGGTTGCTGGAAGCTTAATCCTCTATTTTAGTAAAAATCACTTTTGGTGATATTGCACTTGTGTGAAATCAGTAAAGTTTAAGTATAAATAAACAGCACCTTGCCGTGCCTATTTCCACTAAGCATAATGAATTTAGACATGGTATAACCAGCACCTAGAGTATGACCTCTACTACGTTCAAAGGAGTGATGATGTTTGAATAAGAACAATCAAATCAAAAAGCATGTGAGAGGTTTACATCTATAATTAAATAAACCTCTCACATACTTCTGGGAGGAAATAAGTTTATGTATATTTCGAAAGCGATAGGAACGGAACTTGCCAGCGAAAACTTCACTAAAGCAGCAGCACTTTTTGGAGCTTTGAAGCACCATTTATCGATTCAAGGTGTCATTGAAGGTGTTTTGCACGGCAGAGTTTTCTTGTCCATTGACAGCGCGACAGCTGTATTAACAAGCCCTCAAGGTATATTTTTAGGCGGCAGCCCTGAAAATCATTTATTTTTTGAAGAAGTTAACAAGCTGTTTAAAGAAGAACTTTTGCCGAAGCTTGCAGCGATCGGACGACTGGATTATGTGCTCTTCTACCCCTCAGATGAGAAATGGGAAAATATGCTCAGCCTCGTGATGAAGGATCTGCTGCCTCTGCGAAGCGGCCGTATGACGTTTACTCACGATCTGGACGGAATAGAGACTAAGCTTGCTGATCATATTTTTCCGGTAGATAGCAGCTTTCTTAAAAGAGAAGATTTAATAGGGCTCGATGGCGTCATCAGTGAAATTCAAGGTGGCTGGGCCTCCATTGAAGCTTATGAGGATAGCGGTTTTGGATGCTCTGCAATTCAAGACACGGATGAAGGGCCCGCCATCATCAGCTGGTGCCTGACCGATTGGGTAGTCGGGGATGAATGTGAGCTTGGCATTCAAACAGATGAACAATATCGAGGCAACGGTTGGGCGCGAAAAACAGCGTTAGGTGCACTGTCACTTGCAAAGCAACGAGGCATGACAAGAGTAGGCTGGCAATGCTGGTCAAGCAATATAGGCTCACAAAAAACCGCTATAGCTGCTGGGTTTAAGCTGCTTATTGATTTCCCCGTTTTGTTCGGATGGAATCTGCCTTTAAACAATCTCCTCGTTAACGGGAACCACTATCTGCGCGGAGACACGAAATATGGCGTGGAACGAGACTATGCACGTGCAGCATGGAGCTACGCACAAGCGCTTGATCAAGGCTGGGATTGGAACGGAGATGCCGCGCTGTATTGGAATGCCGCTTGCTTGTTTTATTTGACCGGAGAGCAGGATCGTGCCATACATTATTACAAAAGCGCGGTGGAAAAAGGTTGGCAGGGCATTCATAAGCCCCATTATCATGATTATGTCTATAGAGAAGCGGACAGTGAGCAGATGGCTCATATTTTCGCTGAAGCATGTAAGTAATAGAGGTTGATCTCTGTTACCCTCCGCCAATGTCTAACATACAATGCATGGTGGAGGTGATTCTTTTATGCTTCAAATGTCATGGTATTCGAAGGCTTTAGGATTAGTCGGCCAGCCTGTCGGCGTCTCTTTAATGAACGGACAAGGTGTAACGGGCGTTTTATGCAGCATTACCGGCGGTAATTTAGTGCTGCAGGAATACTTGTATCAGAGTCAATTTGCGACGAAGCAATATCCCCTTAATACGATTCAAGATGTTAATTCTTTTCCAGGCTGCAGCACGCCTGGTCCTTTATTCTAATACCAATTCACCGATCACCAAGAGCACGAGCTGCGAAGGATTAATCCTTTGCAGCTCTTTTCTGTATGATGAGCGCTATCCATTGTAATTGAGAACAGTTATCATTTATAATGATAGAAGTCGATGGATTTATCATCATCCAGAAAGAGTGAACTGCCTATGTCCCCTGCTTGTGAAGAAATGTCCCTTTCCTCCCATTTATTTTATATGCCTGTCCAAGTAACTAGAATAGATATTGAAACGGTGGCAGACCTCTTCTTTGAAGAATCAGCGCCATTTTCCCGTATTTTCATCGTATCGAGTGGTACAGCTGAGCTTTCTATTAACGATCAGCTGTATGAGATAGCGCGTGGAAGCGTCTTATTATGTGATGCCCATCAGCGATTAAAATGGAAGGCATCTCCCTCGCTGCGCGGTATCCACATTGCTTACCGCTGCTTGACTGCAGAGGGCTCCGAGCATCGTGGGCTCAATCACGCTGAACCGCTGCATCGCTGTTCGGTCGGAATCCTTAGACTAGCCGGCGAGCTGGAAACGGTGTGGAGAGAGCCCCAATTAAGTGAACCGCTTCAGTCTCAACAGTTGTTTATTGAGCTGCTTGTAGAGCTGTTCAAAGAACGTAATGCTTTGCAGCAGCCGTCCAACTACTGGCTTGAGCGTGCCATTCAATATATGGAGACGCATTATAATAAGGACCTGACGCGAGAGCAAATGGCTGAACAAGCTAATGTCAGCCAAGAGCATTTCTCACGTACATTCCGCAAAAATACAGGACGTACCTTCAATGCCTATTTAACCTTGCTGCGAATTCGCAGCGCGCAGCGGCGTATCCTTGTCGGAGCTCCTGATCTGAACACTCTCGCTCAAGAAGTCGGCTATAAGGAAGGCTTTTATTTAAGCCGTAAATTCAAAGAAGCTGTCGGGCTTTCCCCCACCGCTTATCAACGCAAGCACAAACGAATTGCCGCATTGAATCTAAATCATACCGCTAGCCTAATAGCGCTCGGCGTTATCCCAGAGCTTGGCGTCTATACAACCTGGTTGGAGCATTCCAATTACAAGTTGATTGTAAACACCAGTCAGAAGTTAAATACATACGGCCAAACTCCCTCCACCTACTATGAAGCGATCGCTGCTGCAAGGCCTGATGTCATTATCAGCTACAACATGGCTGAAGAGAATAAGGACCTGCTTCCGCTCGCGCCAGTGGTGGAACTTCCTTTTATGACGATGAACTGGCGCGAACAGTTCCTTATAATTGCTGACATTGTAGATAAACGTCAGACAGCTGAAACGTGGCTCGCCTATTATGATCAGTTGATCATTAGAAGCAATCATAGGCTGGATCGCCAGCTTGGCTATCGCGGTACCGCCGTTGTATGGGAGATTGATTCGAACAAAGCTTATTGCTGCAGCAGCAGTCATGGCAGAGGCAGTCAAATTCTTTATGATGATCTCGGCTTTCAGCCTCCCTCCGAATTGCTGGAACAAGGCTTTTTCGCTCGCGGATATGTGGAATCAGATATCGAAACCATTGCATCTTATCCGGCCGACCATATTTTCATTACTTCATTGCCTTCTTGCCAGCGTGATCTGATTCAAATGGATCGTTTATTTCACTCCCCTCGCTGGCTTGCGCTGAAAGCTGTCCAGAATAAGCAGGTATACCTGCTCAATGAGCCAGATATGTTTTGCGGATACGACCCGATCTCTACGCAAGCGCAGCTTCGAGAGCTGCTTCGTGCGATGACCTCACGTCACAAATCTGCATGACTACACATCATTTTAGTCCATAGTCATTTTCAAGATTACACGGTAAAGTGTTACTGAGAATGATTATCGTTTTAAATAAGGGGGATATGACATTGTTTTCTTTTCAACAGAAGTTTTACAGCAGCCGTCGTTTCATTTTTGCCGTTTCATTACTATTGTTAGCGGTTCTCGTTTCCGCTTGCGGAACAGAAAAAGCTCCAACCAACGCTGGAGCACCATCAAGCGGCACCGAAGAGACCACACCGGAAACGGCCGTGCCGGAAGCTGCGAAATTCAAGACGGTCTCCACTGTTAAAGGCGACATCGAAATTCCGCTTCATCCTAAGCGGATTGTAGCCGAAGAATACTTGGGCAGCCTGATTGCTCTTGATGTTATTCCGGTAGGATCTCCGGGTGTTACGATAGAAAACTACTATTTCAAAGAAGCGCTGGCTGGCGTTGCAGATACAGGAGTTTATGGAGAGCCATCCGCTGAAAACATTATCAGCCTCTCCCCCGATCTCATCATTACAGCCAACGGAGACAGCTACGAGCAGCTACGTAAAATTGCGCCAACGATTGTTATCCCATACGGAGAATTAAAAAATGTCCACGCAGAGTTGACCTATTTCGGAGATTTATTCGGCAAAGAAGATGTAGCTAAGTCATGGCTGGCCGAATATGACCGCCGCATTGCGGAAGCCAAAGCCAAGGTAGATAAAGCTATCCCAGCGGGTGCAACCTTCTCCATCATGGAGTACAGCGATAAAACGACTTGGGTTTACGGAGACAACTTCGGTCGCGGCGGCCAGCCCATCTATCAATCATTAGGCCGTAAACCACCTGTCGATGTTGCCGATGAAATCATGAAGAAGCAGTGGGCTGAAATTTCATCGGAAATGCTGTCCAAGTATGCAGGCGATTATATTATTTTGACATCCAATGATCGTACGTTAGAATATTTTCAAAACGATCCAATCTGGGGCAATCTTCCAGCTGTAAAAAATGGTCACATCTACATATGGCCTGAAGAGAGATCCTGGTATTTTGACCCCATCGCTGTTCTAGCTCAATCTGAAGAGCTGACAGAGTGGCTCGTCAATCAAGGGAAATAATAAAAAGCCTTCAAAACCACTAGCAGCGTGGCTTTGAAGGCTTTTTCACTACAATAAGTTCTACTTAGTCGAACGCTCTAACCACCGCTTTACTTCGCTACTACCGGTTTATCTTGAGATACTGCAAGTTGATGCAGATAAATGCCCGTTCCATCTCCAATGGCGAAATTGAGTATCCGTTTATTAACTGGAACGATAACGGCGCGATACAGCGTCGGGAATACAGGAATGTCTTTCACCATCAGCTCCTGCCATTCCTTGTAGATGCCTTGTCGTACCTTCACATCAAAGGCCGCTTCTGAAACCCCTTCTTTCAGCAAGCGATCCTGTTCGTCACTAGCATAACGCGGGAAGTTGTAAATCGCATCGCGCCCGTATAAGCCAGCCGGATCGACGTCAATTCCTACGCCCCAAGCGCCTTGATACACATCTACTGTTGGATCATCTTTTCCTGTGCTGCCTACACGATCATAGAACGTGTTGAACTCCACCATTTCCAGCTTTACGTTCAAGCCAATCGCTTGCCATGACTGTACATAATATTGAGCAAGCGGCTGTGCAATATCTCCGCCTGTCATGGAAATAAAGTTAATAACTAATTCGCTGCCATCTGGATTTGTACGGAATTTGCCATTCATTTTGTAGCCGGCATCATCCAAAATCTTGTTAGCCAAATCTTTATCAAAGGCAAGGCCTTTATTAGTATCATCATGGTACTCAGGGTGAGAAGGCGGAATAAGTGTCGTCGCATTCCAGCGCAGGCCGTGATAGAATTGCTTGCCGACCTGATCGTTATCGACCGCATGCCACATCGCTTTCCGCAAGTTCACATCGCCCATTTTCGATTTAGGATCAGGAACGACTTTGCCAGCCTCGGCATCCCACTTGCCTAGTTTAAAGCCAATATACGTATATGCACGGTCAATTGCACCTAAGTATTCAAGATTTGATAGACTCGCATTATCTGGATATTGATCCGCTGGGAAGGCATCAACGAGATCAACACCGCCGGTTTTCAATTGTTGTACAACGGTTGTTTGGTTAATTACTTTCAATACAACCTCATCTAGTGCAGGCTCACCGCGCCAGTAATCTGTATTTTTCTCAAAAACAACAGATTCCCCAGGAACGATACTTTTTACTTTAAATGGCCCAAAGCCGATTGGTTTCTCACGAACCTCTGGAGAAGCCGAAATTTTAGCCACATCCATATTGCCGAATATGTGCTTCGCTAATGGATAGTTCCATACACCACCGGTCAAAAGGGAAGGAGATGATTGAATATACGTAATTTTAAGCTTTTTCTCGCTTAACACTTCAATTCCTGAGATCGTTTTTGCTTTTCCTTCATGGAATTCCGTCATCCCTACGATATTAGTGAAATTCGAATCATACCGTGGACCGTCATATTTGGGGTTGCCGATGACTTCATGAGCGAATAACCAATCCTCTGCAGTTACTGGCTTGCCGTCATGCCAGTTTACATTATCGCGAATCGTAAGCGTAAATGTTTTGCCATCCTCAGACACTTCATACGTTGCTGCCCCATCATTCGTATATACATAGCTTTTATCCCAAGTAAGCAGCCCTTCATCAAACCAGTTTAGCACTTGTGAATCCGGATCACCGGAATAAAAGTTCCAGTTCAGTGTCCCTTCAAATGGTGTATCTGATACAAGGCCAAATGTAATGGAACCACCCTTTATGGCTTCGCCCTCATTTTTCTTCACATTGCTGAAATCCTCAATGGAATAAAGACCATCGTCTGGAGCAGGCTTCTCGGTTTCCGCAGGAGCGGCACTCTCCGTTGGCTTCGCCGCACCATCAGTCGGGCTCGGCGTGTCTGCACTCCCATTATTAGATGAACAAGCTGCAAGAAAGACTAGCAATGCCACCATAAGCGGTAAAAATAAAGACCTTGAAAACATCGTGTTCTTCTTCACCATCATTCTCCTCCTTTATTATCCTTTTCTTTGTCTTGCATCCGTCGCACGCTTTAGCGCTTGACCGACATTGTTTATACTCAACATCAGTACCAAAATCAGTATCGATGCAGGTAACCATATCCACCATCTAAGCTCGAGCGTTTGCGGGTCTCTAGCATAGCTGACTAACGTGCCTAAGCTGGGCATGCTCTCAGGAAACCCGAAGCCAAGAAACGATAGTCCAGACTCTAAACCGATATTTGCCGCCAAGTTCAAAGTCATCGTTACAATTATGATGGAACTTAAATTCGGCAATACCTGGACCATCATGATTTTAAAATTGGAGGAGCCTAATGTTTTGGATGCCTGAACATAATCAAGCTCCTTCTCCTGCAGCGCTTTCGAACGAATTAATCTTGCAATCCCCATCCACAAAAAAGCGGTCATGATAAGCGAGAACGACCAAATATTATATTTGGGCACGGCTGTAACAAACGCGATCACGATCATCAAGGTCGGCAGGATCATAAAGAAGTCAACAAATCTCATAAAGATATTGTCAACCGTACCACCGAAATAACCAGAAATGAGTCCAACACATACGCCAATTACTCCTGTAAACGCAGTAACAATAATAGCAATCGTTAATGAATTTCGAGTCCCAATAATTAATTGCCCAAAAACATCGCGGCCTCCATAGTCCGTACCTAACAAATGCTCGGATGACGGCGGCTTTTTCAGTGCAAATAAATCAACCGATACAATTTGCTCCTGATTCAGAACAAGCGAGATCCCATACACAGAAAGAATAACTACGCTCAAAAAAATTAAGGATACGAATGCGACTTTGTCTCGTACGATTTCCCGCCAAATAATATTCAAGCTTGACGGGCTTTTATCCGGCACCTGGAGCGCGGTTATGGGAATGTTCGTCTTTCTCATTTCTTTCACCTCAACATCTCGAGTTCTTATTTAATTCGAATACGAGGATCAACGATACTCAAAACAATGTCAGAGATTAATGCCCCAACAATAGAAGCCACTCCATACAATAAAACAAGCGCAGTAACGACGCTGAAATCCCGCAGAGCGATAGAGCTTAAGAATAGTTGACCCATTCCTGGATAACTGAAGATCCCCTCTATGAACACCGTGCCTCCGATGAGTCCAGTAATTTCATAACCAAAAAAAGCTGCGATCGGCAATAACGAATTTCTTAAAATATGGCGATTATATACGCGGGATTCTGAGGCGCCTTTTGCTCTTGCTGTGATAATGAAATCCTTTTGCTTCGTATCAATGATTTCGCTTCGAAGATATTGAACCGTCGACACGGTTGCGATAAGAGCCATCGAGATGGCTGGGAGCAGCAAATGATAAAATTTGCTCATAGCATATTGAAGAGTACTTGGTTCCAGTCCTGGAGCGACGCTTCCCCCTGTTGGAAACCAACCAAAATGAAAGCCGAACACCCATAACATTAATAAAGCGAAAATAAATAGCGGGGCCGCAAATCCAATATAGGTATATCCTGTAATCAATCGATCTCCCCATGTGTCGTTATAGCGGCCGCTTGTAATCCCAAGCGGTATTGCAATCAAGTAAGTAAGGATTAGAGTGACGATGGATAACCAAACGGTATTCATCATGCGCTGGCCAATCAGATCAGACACTGGCATTTTGAAACGAAACGACTGTCCGAAGTCACCTTGCACAGCTTTCGTAATCCAGTCCCAATACTGCACATACCACGGATTGTTAAGGCCTAGCCTCTCACGCTGTGCATCCATCGCAGCGGGGTCTATACTTGGATCGATCAGTCCAGTCAATGCGTCCCCCGGCATGGCCTTGGCTATTAGAAAGACGAGGATGCTTAACAATATAATTTGAGGGATCATAATGACTATTCTTCGTAAAACTGTGCGCCACATCGTCCTCACCCTCTCCCAGGCAAAGCCACGAAATGTGTTTCTGAAACGGGTTTTAACGGATAAGCCAAACCATCCTCGTCAAAATAATTCTCATAGGCTTGTTCATATTCCGCCTTTACCGCTTTGCGAAACGAGTGTTTTTCCTCTCGCTTCGTTGGATCAATGTCAGGAATAGCCGAGATAAGACGCTTCGTATAAATATGCTGAGGCTGATTGAATATATCAGCTGTCGTTCCTCGTTCAACGTAACGGCCTTTGTACATAATGCCAATATGATCGCACATATGCCTTATAATGCCGAGATCATGACTAATGAGCAGATAAGTAAGGTTTAGCTCTTTCTGAATATCCTGCATGAAGTTTAGTACCTGCGCTTGAACGGAGACGTCCAGCGCTGACACAGGTTCATCGGCTATAATCAGCTTTGGTTTTAAAGCGATGGCTCTCGCAATCCCAATTCGCTGCCGCTGGCCTCCCGAAAATTCATGAGGATATTTATAAATCGATTCTGGGCTCAAGCCCACTTGCTCCAATAATTGTTGTACACTACGCTTCTCTTCGCCAGCAGACTGCTTCTCAAAATTTCGCAGCGGCTCAGCGATAATATCAAGCACGCGTTTCTTAGGATTCAAGGAGGAATAGGGATCTTGGAAGATCATTTGAATATCTCTGCGGAAGCCTGCATGGCTTCGAAGTCCGCCTGCAGCAAGCTGCTGGCCTTGGAAGAGAACACTTCCTGATGTAATTGCATTTAAGCCGATGATAGCTCTGCCTGTCGTGGTCTTGCCAGAGCCAGACTCGCCTACTAGTCCATAGGTCTGTCCCTGCTCCAAGGAGAATTGTATTCCGTCTACCGCTTTGATCGGTGGACCCTTTTTACTGAAAAGACTCCCGCGATTCGGAAAATGCACCTTTAGATCGCTGATCTCAAGAAATGACATGTTGATGATCCTCCTTCTCGTCAGGGAAGTGAAAATGCTTGTAGCAGCTGCATCTGACGAAATGGCCCGGAGAAATCTCATGCATTTCCGGGTTCACTTCATGTGCAGCCTCAGCAATCCAAGGCGTCCTCGATCGAAAACGGCAGCCCTGCCTCGGGAGGTTCTGAAGAGATGGCACAATTCCCTGAATAACATGGAGCTTAGACTTTGCTTCATTCACAGTTGGTATCGATTGCAATAATGATCTGGTATAGGGATGCTGTGCTTTAGCAATGATTGTGTAGATATCGGCAATTTCAACAATTTGTCCGGCATACATAACAGCGACTCGGTCAGCCATCTCGGCCACAACGCCCAAGTCATGCGTGATTAATACAATGCCAGCCTTGCTTTCATCCTTCAATCGCCGCAGCAATTCAAGAATTTGCAATTGTATCGTTACATCCAGAGCTGTAGTCGGTTCATCTGCAATTAATAGCTTAGGATCATTGGCAATCGCTATGGCAATAATGACACGCTGCCTCATCCCGCCGGACAATTCATGGGGGTAACGCCCGTATGTATGCTCTGGGCGAGGAATACCCACTTTAGTTAAAAGCTCGATCGCCCTGTCCGCTCTTTCCTTACTAGAGAGTTTGGGCTGGTGCAGGAGAATAACTTCTTCAATCTGAGAACCGATAATCATAAGGGGATTTAATGCGGATAATGGGTCTTGGAAGATCATGCCTATTTCTTTCCCTCTCAATTTATTTAGCGTGGAGGGTGACATCTGGACAATGTCCTGTCCTTGGTAATAAATATTTCCTTCTATCTTTGCTCTCGTATGGAGGCCCATGATGGAATAGGCCAGTGCACTCTTGCCGGAGCCCGATTCCCCCACTATGGCAAGAACCTCATTTTCTTTTACCGTTAGCGTCACATCATCCACTGCTGCGTAATAACGATCCGCAATTCGAAAAGAAGTCGTCAAATTCTCAATTTTCAGCAGCTCTTTTTTCAATAGAATCCTCCTAACGTAGTGATTCTAAACTTGCAATATTCATAATTTTCCGAATTTTCAAACCATAGATTTATCATATCTAATATAAGCATAAAACAATTTAACTGCAACTATAATTTATAGCATATTCAATATATATATTCTTGTTTTTGGATTTCATTACTCTAATGGATCATATACTAATGTCTATAGTAAACGCTGTCAAGCTTTAATGTGATGTATTACATTTTCATGATAGTTATTTGTTAGGTTTGTACTGTTATATAATTACATTTAATAAAATATGTATTTTCTTTTTGTAAATATAATCTCCGTTTTACTCATAACTTCAATCATTACTTTAAAAATATTTAAGAAATTTTCAACAAACGAAACTCTTATAAACTATTTTTCAATATTAGTTTACGAGTTAGATTCCTCTCTGTTTTTATGCAATAATATGTACATAATCTTTTAAAATGAAACAAAAACAGAAAAGATTTCCCTTAGTCTAAACGAATTTATTAATGGCGATAATAATATTCGATACTAAAAACAATTCATAGCAGATGGAGTGAGCGCCCTGATTTCTTTAAACCGATTTATTAAAATTTGTTTCGCTGTTATTTTAGTTCTTGCCATTATTTATTTAGCATCACTTGTCGATTTTATTTTCAAGCCCTTCGTTTCTTTGTTCAGTATTGTTATGATTCCGTTGATGCTCGCTTCTTTTTTCTATTATCTACTACGCCCGCTTGTAAACTGGATGGAGCGACCTAAATTAAAGAGACCTTGGGTCATTCTCATTATTTATTTAGCAGCTGCTGTGCTGTTTAGTTTATTTATCGTTGGCGTATTTCCTTCGCTTCGCACTCAGTTTTTCAATTTAGTAAATAATGCGCCTAATCTTTTCAATACGTTAGGCAAACAGCTGCAAGATCTGGAACAGAACGGGTTTTTAGCAGACATTTTACCTGAAGATGTAAGTCCTTTTTCAAAAATAACCGAATACCTGAATAAAGGATTTTCATTGTTGACTAACTATTTAACGGGGATGTTTTCTTTTATCTCTAATTTCGCACTCATTTTGTTCACCTTCCCTATTCTTCTTTTTTACATGTTGAAGGAAGGGGATAAATTCGGCCAGAAAATCGTCAGCTTCATGCCTAAGAGATACCATGCTGAAGGTGAAAAAACGATGCAGGAGATTGATACGGCTCTAAGCGGATTCATTGTTGGGAGAGTTGTTGTAAATCTGGCGCTCGGTGTTCTGATGTATATCGGCTTCCTTATCATCGGTTTGCCTTATGCTCTTTTATTGACTGTCGTTGCTGTTATTATGAACTTTATTCCTTTTATAGGTGCCATACTGTCTGCTGTACCGATCGTCATTATTGGTTTAATTGAATCGCCAACTGTTGCGATTTGGTCATTAGTGGTCATTCTACTCTCACAACAAATACAGGATAATATTATTTCACCTTATATTTTCGGAAAACAGCTCGATATTCACCCTATTACAACTATTCTATTGGTGCTGGTGGGCAGTGACGCTTTTGGAATCATAGGCGTAATCATTATTATACCGGTATATATGATGCTGAAAATCGTTGTTACCAAGGTATATCAGCTGTTCTTCAAACAGAAATGGGAAGACGCGTAAGTATTAAGCTTTACAAGCAAAAGGGGATCACATCAATGTGGTCCCCTTTTGCTTACCCGTAGCCATTGTTGATTTCTGTTTTGCCAAAATCGTATTGTCGTCATCCACCACCAATCTCGATTCTAGTTTATTCACCCTCAAATATTCTATGATAATTAATAGATTTTGGTGTTACAAAACATCCCTATTCTCGATATGCCGAACCGTTGACCAGGCGATCGCTACGCCAAATACTGCTAAAGCAAGCGGAATGTAAATGATGGTTGCCAGTGAGAAAACAGGATTACTCGAACTTGTCAGTATGACGATTAGGAGTGAAGAGAGAATAGTTGCAGGCACCGAATGCTTGCGCATGCCGAAATAAAGCGGCACTAAACTTGCTCCTGCTGCTGCAAAGGCAAAGCTTACGATGCTTGCTAGCTGCGCAGCATAATCCAGCGGTACAGGCGCTTCCTCTATAATATGAAAAAAATGATTTATGCCAATAAGCATAGACAATGTGAAAATATGCGAGATGATTATTGCAACAAAAGTAAGGATAGCTACAATCGCCAGCTTGGAAGCAAACAGCTTCTTGCGACTAACCGGGTACATAAACATAACTAGAATTGTTTTTTTCTTATACTCATCAATGATTAACTTGCTAATTAGAACGGCAGCCATGACGATAAACGTTGATCTAACCATAGCGCCAGCTATAATATACAGCTCTCCAATATTTGCGATCTCGTTTTTAACTTCTACACCCTCAAAGTAACCGATCATAAACATTAGCGTAACAATCGCGACATTCGCTATAATCGCTGCCTTCACATACCAGCCTAATCCCATTTTCGCTATTTCCAGCTTCATAAGTTTAATCACGGATGCTTCACCTCGTCTCCTTGAATCAAATCGAGGAAATACTGCTCCAAAGAAGTGTACTTCTTGTTCAGCGACTCGATATTTACATCATTTAGTGCAAGCGACTTTGAAATCGTCGTCTGCATCGCTCCCGATTCAAAGATACGAATCATATTGTCATCTATAATTTTAAAATTAGTGAGCTGGAGCTCGTTGGCTAGCACAGCGCATGCCTTAGTCCGATCCGGCGTTATGAGCTCGATATATTCTGAGTTCTGGCCCCGTACATCTGCCATCGACACCTGTTTAATGAGCCTGCCGCCGCTGATCACGCCAATCGTATTGGCCATTTGCTCTATTTCACTGAGCAAATGGCTCGATATGAGAATAGTAACTCCATAATCTGTACTTAGCATTTGAAGCAGATTACGAATTTCTTTAATGCCGGCAGGATCAAGCCCATTAATCGGCTCATCCAATATGAGCAATTCAGGTCTGTTCATAATCGCTCTAGCGATCGCCAGTCTTTGTTTCATCCCAAGCGAGAAGTTTTTGACCGCTTTATCATCCACGTTACGCAGGGCAACCATGCCGAGCACCTCTCCGATAACCTTGTCATCATGGCAGCCCATGTACTCGTTATGCAGCTGCAGGTTTTGTTTGGCAGTCAGCTTGTCATAAAAAACCGGCATTTCAATGATGCTTCCCATTCTTTTAAATACATCATACGTGTTAGGCCTAAGCGGCTCATTAAACAATTCGATTTGTCCCGCAGTGGGCTTAATCAAATTCGTGAGCATTTTCATAACGGTCGTTTTCCCTGCGCCATTTGGACCAAGGAAACCGTATATTTCACCCTTCCGCACGCTCATGCTTACATTGCTTACGACTTCTTTGCCCTCAAATGCTTTCGTCAGGCCGCTCGTTCTCAAAATATAATCCACTCGTTCTCTCCTTCTTTCCATGTTGTAACTAGTTCTCAGTTTATCGAATACCTTTATCTTATTTGTTGCTTATTTCTAACAAAAATCTTAAGTTGCTAATAGGTCATGCGCCTCAGCTTAACCGTGAACGTCGTTTTCTCAAATGGGATGCTATGCAATGTAATCTCGCCATTCATTTCCTCCACGAGTCTTTTCGTAATCGTTAAGCCCAATCCACTTCCCTGGAAAGCCTTGTTTCTAGACTCCTCCAGCGTAAACATCCTTTCAAAAACAAGCTCCTGATTTCGAGCGCTAATCCCTTTGCCGCAATCCGAAACGTCAATCCTAACATGCGAATCATCAACGCTCATAGCAATCCCAATACTCTTCCCATCGCTGCCGTAACGAATGGCATTGGACAATAAATTGCTGAGCACCCGCTCCAGCGCTTCCTCGTTCCCTAAAGCATAGATCGCTTCTTCTGGAATTTGAATATCTGCTTCATAGCCGCTTGCCTGCACCAAATCGTAAAAGGTCAAAATGCTTTTTTTGCATAGCTCGTTCATATGTATTCGCGATAGCGTAATGTCGTTGTCACCCGCTTCTAATCTAGCTAAATCGAAAAAACCGTTCATCAGCTTAATGATCTCCAGCGTTTTTTCATGAATAAGCCGCAGAAGACGTTCTCTTTCTTCAAATGCCATTTCGCGGCTGCCTTGTATCATCTCGGCATAGCCGAGCACGACGGTTAGCGGTGTTTTTAGATCATGCGAGAAGTTAGCAAGCATTTTCCTCATGGAATGATTCGTTTTGGTAAACTGCGCCAGCTTATTTTGATTATCTGTCAAGAGGCGGTTTAACTCTACCAGCAGCAGCTTCAATTCGCGATCATCTGTCATGAGGAGCAGCATTTCCGAAGAGTGCTGCTCTAGCTGTCTGCTGATCTGGTTTGTAATATACCGTAAGCCAGAGCTTCTAGCGCGCTTCATCTGATACTGAATGACATTTAAAATGGCGAGTATGACAATGATACCTACTAAACTATAAACCATATTAAAATTCTCCCAGCTTATATCCGATGCCCCATAACGTCTTTATATATTGCGGCGATGATGGATCGTCTTCGATCTTCTCTCTTAAACGGCTGATATGAACGTTTATAACATTCTCATCTCCAAAGTAATCATCGTTCCATACCGATCTGTAAATTTGCTCCTTCGTAAACACTTTGGTTGGGTTCAACGTTAGAAGCTTTATGATCTGCCATTCCTTTGAAGTAAGCTTAATCGACTTGCCCCGTTTGCTTACATCAATATTGTCCGTATCGATCGTAAGCTCATGAACACGAAGTACACTAGGCGCTGCCTGATTCCGAACACCTGAGTATTGCGTTGCTCTGCGTATCGCAGCCTTTACTCTTGCGAGCAGTTCGATCATAGAGAACGGTTTGGCCAGATAGTCATCCGCTCCGAATCCTAATCCTAAAGCTTTGTCCACATCGCCATCCTTAGCAGATAAAATGAGGACTGGAAGCAGACTATGCTCCCTAATCTTCTTCAGAAAATCAATGCCATTCAGCTTAGGCAGCATGACATCCAGCAATATTAAATCATACGTTTCCTGCGAAAATAACCGTAATGCTTCTTCACCATCTGCCGCATGTACGATATGGAAGCCTTCCAACGTCAAATAAGCCTCTACCATTTCGCTAATCGATCGGTCGTCCTCTACGAGCAATATGCGTTGTTTCAAGCCGTCCCACCCATCCTATCTATGTAAAGTTATATATTTTCAATCCATTCCCTTACTATACCATAGCCTATTTGTGTCAGATGACAGGAACATTGTCCAATAACTAAAAAAAGCCCGCGTTTTTACGCGGACTTAAGATTAGTTTATTTCACTTCAACTACAAAAGGACTGATAAACGTTTTACCGTTTCGTTGAAATTGCCCCCAAATCTTATATACACCGGCACTCGGGAAAGTCGTCATGAATTTCGCATCCGGGCCTTTCGCTTTTTCCTCCATCGGGTGTACATGCAAATACTGCTCTGTATCTTCGCTTAGAATTACAACGTGCCCAACTGCGCCTAGGTAAGGCTCTAGATCCGTTATCGGTTCTTTGGACTTCGCATCCGTAAGTTTGAAGTTTAACTCTATTTCTTTGCCGGCTTCCGAATGATTGTTTTCGAGTGTGATTTCTACCCCGTCCAGGATCACGGAATGTTCATCCGATGGTTTAATCGGTACTTGTTCAGCGGCTAGCCCTTCTACCTTAATCCATTCGGACTTCGTTGTGGCGGAGCCGCCGGTAGGAATATAGTCGGCGAATAACTTATAATCTCCACCAGAAGGGAACGATGCCGTGATTTCGAATTGCCCATTCCCTTTGTACTCCGGATGGATGTGGTCAAAAAAAGATAAATCTTTGCTGACTGCGATGAGATGAAGCTTCTTCTCGTGATTTATATCAAATGCCTCGATGGCCTTTCCGTCCGTATCTTGAATTTGTACGGTTATTACGGTGTTCTCTCCAGATTTCGGCGTTTCTTCAGACCATTTCCAAACAGCATTGGTCTCAAGCTTCTTCGTCTCGCCAGCATGTTCTTCTCCGTGAGCTCCGTGCTCTCCGGCGCTTGATGCCGCTTGAGAATTGCCGCCATGAGCACCATGATTATCTGTTTCTTGTTTATTCTGTTTTCCGCAAGCAGCAACAAGAACGAGTACAGCTAGCAATCCGATCAAATAAATTCGTTTCATTTTAGCCTCCATGATCTGAATAACTTTATACTTTTGCCCTTTGTAGACGAAGCGCATTCAGCACGACAGAGACGGAGCTTAAAGCCATAGCTGCTCCGGCGAGCCAGGGTGCAAGGAATCCAAGCGCTGCAATCGGGATCCCGATGACATTATAAGCAAGCGCCCAGAACAAGTTTTGCTTAATGTTTACCATCGTTTTCTTACTCATCGAGATCGCGTCCGGAATACTGTTCAAGTCCCCGCGCATTAAAGTAACATCCGCGGCCTCCATGGCCACGTCGGTTCCCGTTCCGATCGCCATCCCGATATCCGCAATTGCCAATGCCGGCGCATCGTTAATTCCATCTCCAACCATCGCGACCTTCTTACCGCTTTCTTGCAATCTCTTGACCTCGTTGGCTTTACCATCCGGCAGCACTTCCGCCAGCACATGGTCAATTCCAACTTGACTCGCTATGGCTTTCGCCGTACGTTCATTGTCGCCTGTCATCATCACGACTTCCAAACCGAGCTGCTTTAATCTGGCAACTGCCTGCTTTGACGTATCTTTAATCGTGTCCGCTACGGCTACCATACCAGCGTACTTCCCGTTAACCGCAACCAGCATCGCTGTTTTTCCAACCGACTCCAGTCGGCTCATTTCCTCAAAAGCGGACTCCGCGTTCACGTTAGCTTTCGCCAATAACTTTCGGGTTCCTATTAGCAATTCGTTCCCTTGAACTGTAGCTTCAATGCCAAACCCAGGTATCGCTTGAAAGGAATCTGTCGATGGGAGAGAAATACCTTGCTCTTGAATGCCAGCCACAATCGCTTCCGCTAGCGGATGCTCCGAATTTTTCTCCGCTGCAGCAATCCAGGACAAGAGCTGCTCCCGATTATAGCCTTGCTCAATCCGTACATCCGTCAATTCCGGCTTGCCTTTCGTTACCGTTCCCGTTTTATCCAATATAATAGTGTTAATGCGATGCGTGGATTCTAAATGCTCGCCGCCTTTGAACAAAATACCGAGTTCAGCGGATCGACCCGAACCGGCCATAATCGATGTTGGCGTAGCAAGACCTAGCGCACACGGGCATGCTATAACCAGAACGGCAATTGCCTTCTCCAACGCCTCTGCGAAATTGCCTGCATCAACAGCGAAGTACCAGATCAAGAAAGTGACGATTGCGATCCCTACAACGATCGGGACGAAGATTCCCGAGATCACGTCGGCTACCCTTTGAATCGGCGCTTTCGAGCCTTGCGCTTCCTCTACGACTTTGATGATTTGGGAAAGCGCCGTTTCTTTGCCGACTTTAGTCGCTCTAACTTTAAGCACGCCGTTTTTGTTCAGCGTTGCTCCAATGACTTGATCTCCTGTCTGCTTATCTACCGGGATACTTTCACCGGTTAACATCGATTCATCAACTGCCGATAACCCTTCAAGCACTACACCATCGACTGGCACTTTCTCGCCGGGTTTAACTAGGAATACATCTCCAGTTACTACGTCTTCTATTGGAATACTAACTTCCTGACCATCCCGTATGACGATAGCCGACTTGGCTTGTAAGCCCATCAATGCTTTAATCGCTTCGGAAGATCGGCCTTTCGCCAGCGTTTCGAATAATTTACCCAGCAATATTAACGTAATCAGCACGGCACTCGTCTCATAATACATCTCAACCTGATGATGTGCGGATGCATTTATTGATTCGATGGTTAAGTAAACACTATAGAAGTAGGCGGCAGATGTGCCGAGCGCTACCAATACATCCATATTCGCACTGCCATTGCGCAGCGCCTTGTAGGCTCCGACATAGAATCGGCTGCCAATAATGAACTGTACTGGGGTAGCCAATATCAATTGGAACCATGGATTCATGAAAATCTCAGGCACCCATATCCATGACGTAAAGGAGAAATGCCCAACCATAGCCCAGAGAAGCGGCAAAGAGAGAATAGCTGATACAATCAACCGGATCTGCAGGCTGCGGACTTCTTTTTTCTTATGATCGCTTTCACTCGTCTGCTCGTTCTTTGGTTTAGCTTTATAGCCGATCTGTTCGACTTTCTTGATCATATCCGCAGCACTTGTCATGGATGGAATAAATTCCACATGCGCCGTCTCCAAAGCTAAGTTTACCGTCGCTTTTACGCCGCTCATTTTGTTAAGGCCCTTCTCGATGCGCGTGGCGCACGCTGCGCAGGTCATGCCTACAATATCGAAGTCAATGGACTCCTTTACCGTACCGTATCCCAAGGCTTGAATTTTCTGTTCCAATTGGGACATGTTCACTTGAGAAGGGTCAAAGTTGACGGATGCTTGCTCCATGGCGAAGTTCACGTTTGCTTGTGCAACGCCTTCCAGCTTATTCAGACCTTTCTCTATACGGCTCGCACATGCTGCGCAAGTCATGCCAGTGATTTGTAGTGTGGCTTGTTGGTTTGATACTGCTTGATTAGAACTGCTCATGATCATCACCTATTCTTCTGTTGTATTACCATCTTATCTATGTGACTTTTTTATTTCACGACATCGTAGCCCTGTTTCTCAATCGTTTCGACAATGGCATCCAATGAGATTTCACTGTCGTCATACACTAATTCAACCAGACCTGCGGCTCGATCAACTGTCGCTTTTGCACCGAGAGTTTCGACTGCACCTTCAATCCTACGAACACAACTGCCACAAGTCATTCCTTCTACATTTAACATTACGTTTTTCATTTTTAATTCCTCCGTCTCATTTGTTTCGTTAGCATACTATACTACCCTATAGTATATTAACGGCAAAATAATAAATAATTTATTGATAACTTCCTTGAAGTTGATTCAACCGACAAGCTTAGTCACACTTCCCTTTCGCAAACGGTTCACTTGCTCCAAGGGTGCAGCCTGCATATCCGATTTTATTAGAATCGACACTTCCAAGCCGGTGAACGCTTCATCCAGCCAATGAACGAATGGCATGCCCACTTCTTCCGCACCTTTATGAGAGTGGGGTTGCTAAGGCTAATTTACGAAGAGTCAAGCTCCAACACAACCTTTGTAATTAATGGTAACAATAATTATAGAATACCCCCGTACCCTATATTTGTCAAGCGTAGTTGATGAATAAAATTTAAAAGCAAATGTACACAAGCACATTTGCTCCGATTTTCATTTCATTAGTTTATTTATTGTCGTCAGCAACTCATCAATGACTCCATGTTCACCCGATTGAATTTTTTCAACGACACAGCTTTTCATATGGTTCTCGAGAAGTAATTTTCCGACGCCGTTTAGAGCCGATTGAACCGACGCGATCTGATTGAGCACGTCATCGCAGTACGTATCTTTTTCGATTAACCCTTTGATCCCTCGAATTTGCCCTTCAATTCGGTTCAGGCGACTGGTCAGGTTTATCTTGGTCTTCTCGGAGTGATGGCTATGTTGATGGTGGTGATGATTTTCATGTCCAGCGGATGCAACCGTTAATTCATTTTCCATGGCTTATCCCCTCCCCTTATGCCCTATTATACCCCCTAACCCTATCCGATGCAAAGCTCTAATAAAGCAGCAAATCAGCCGTGAATAACACGACTGATTATTATGCTATCTCATTTTCAATTCTCTGACGTTTTCCCTTTACGGATAAAAATCAACGCAATAAGTGCACCCACGATAGCGATGATAGCTGCTCCAACGAATGCGGAGTGAAAACCCGTATTTAATGCTGCGATTTGATCGATCCCTTTATCCAGCTCCCCTTTGGTCCAGGAAGAAGATACGGCAACCATGACAGCTAATCCAATGGCTGAACCAATCTGATAGCTCATATTGGATAAGCCCGACGCCAAACCGGATTCTTCCGGTCTTGCCCCCGACAAGGAGGAAATCGTTGCCGGGATATAAGCCATTGACATGCCAAGTGCCCCGAGTAGAGAAGCCCATAGAACGTTGGTAACGAAGTTGCCATCTTCTGGCGTATTCCCCGCGAACAGCAACAATGATCCCGCTAATATAAGCATACCAATGACGAGATTTCCTTTGATGCCGAACTTGCCGACAAGCCTTCCCATGATTGCGACCATCAAGATCATGATGAGGATCGTCATCGGCACCAGAGCAACCCCGCCCATGAATGCCGAATAGTTCAAAACCTGTTGAAGATACAGATTTAAGAAAAACCAAAGCGGAATCCAAGCACCTGAAAGAGTTGCCAAAATGATATTGCTCGCAAGTAGATTTGGAGCTCTAAATATTCGTAGAGGTACGAGCGGGTCTTTTTTCTTCGCTTGCACGATCAGAAACAGAATGAACAGTACAGCAGCAATGGCCAATAGACCAAATGTTTGCGCTCCCCATCCGTTATGCTCCGAAGTGACGATTGCATATACCGCCAGCACCAACGCAGCTGTGACCGTCAGTGATCCTAAGAGATCGATGCTGCCCTTGCTTTTTGTTCCTTTTGGAAGGACATACAGACTGTACAGAATAGCGAACAAGCCAACGGGAATGTTGATCAGGAATGTCCAATTCCAACTGAGCCATTCCGTGATGACTCCTCCAAGGAAAACCCCGGCGGTTCCGCCTGCTGCTGCGGATGCTCCCCAGAAGCCGAAAGCTTTGTTTAACTCCTTAGGATTAGCGACAAAAAGTTGCATGATGATGGTCAATGCAGCTGGAGCGATTAGCGCAGATCCAAATCCTTGAATGGCGCGGCCGATATTCATCGACTCCTGGGACCAAGCTAATCCGGCTAACAGCGAAGCAAGTGACAAGATTATAAACCCGAGCATAAACATCCTGCGTTGACCGAATAGATCGGAAAGTCGGCCTCCTAGCAGCAATAATCCCCCGAAGAAAATGACATACGCATTAAATACCCATTGCAGGTTGTTTTGCGAGTAACCAAGTGCTTCTTTAACAGCTGGAAGAGCAACCCCGATGATGGATGTATCCATGATAACGATGAACTGAGCCAAGCATAGCAAGAACAATGCTTTCCATCTTAGCGGATTCACATTAGTCATAGCATTTGAATTTCCTGACATTTCGTATTCCTCCTCGATTTGATTTACATTCGTATAGTATACCCCCCTATCCTATATTGTCAACAACATTTTCCATAAAAAAACTGCTGACTTTAGATCAGCAGTAACTTGATTTGATTTAAACCCGCTATGGGATGAGTTGATTGATGGCGCCCGTTAACGTTTCTTTCGGTACAAAACCTGTCACTTTCCCGACTAGCTCACCCTTTTTGTAAATAAACAAAGCTGGTAAACTCATGACTCCCATTTGTTCTGTCACTTTCGTTTCCGTCGCTACATCCACCATGACCACCGTTACTTTTCCTGCATAAGCTAAGTCGATTTCCTCTAGAATCGGCTTCATTTGTTTACATAGCGTACACCATTCCGCCCAAAATTCCACCAAGACGGCATCCTGTTCAGAAACCAACTTATCGTAAGTGTTGTCCGTTAAATTTAAGATAGTCATTGCTATATCCCTCCTCTTGTGTAATTCACCCTGATAGGTACATAACCACCACACGCAACACACAACTTTTATTGATGAAGAATCTTAATATACTTTAACTTCATAAAATCTGACAAACACTATAATAACTCAAATACCGCCAAATTAAAATTTAAGATAAAAATCTAAAATTCTATTTATAAGTTAACATGATCTCCGTCGGAATTGAGGCAATTTGGTCTTTATCTGCGGATCGAACTATTAGACTTAAGACGTAGTCGCAGCTCCGTCGCCAGCCGCTTGAGGCGGAATAAGCTTAAATGATACATTTTCATTAACAGTAAATAACGATGAAATTCGGAGGTAAACTGATGCGTGTACGAGGAAGTGCCGGTCGTTCGTGGTCACTTGGAATATTGGCTTTCTTGGCGTTAGCAGTTGGGGCATACGCCTTGCTTTTGTACGGATCACCTGACGGCATTAAGGAGCAGGGCTTTGTCACAGAAAAAGGAAGCATGCCAGACTTATGGTACAGCGTTCTATGGGGCCATGCCGTTTCTGCTGGAATAGCGATTGCAATCGGCTGGTTTCAATTCATCAAGCGGTTTCGGCATCGCTCGCCAAAAGCACACCGCACGATCGGCTATATTTATGCTGCAATGGTTGGAATTGGCGGCATCACTGGCCTCTATCTCGCTTTTTACGCGAACGGCGGGCTGATTGCAAAAGTTGGCTTCGGCACTTTATCTATTTTATGGCTGTATTCCCTTTATCGCGCGTTAAAAAGCATCATCGTCCACCGGAATAAGGCTGAGCATGGACGCTGGATGGCGAGAAACTATGCTCTTACCTGCGCTGCAATTACACTCCGCTTGTATACTACACTCGCAGCTGGCATTTGGAAAATAACCGATACGAATGAATCGTTTTTCGTTATTGCTTGGATTTGCTGGGTACCAAATCTACTGTTTATTGAAATGCTAATGAGTAGAAAAAAGCGTATTGGCACGACGCATGAGAACGGTATATATCCAAAGATATAAACAGAAAATGAGCAAGGACGGCTAGAGCCCATCCTTGCTCTTTCCTTGTTATCGTTCTGCTTTTAAACGCGGTTATGATCCGCTCTCCAATTCGTAATCGATTTCTTGATCGTCCCGGAATTCATTCCCGCTTCAACAGCCTTCACGCATAATGCAGGAAAAGCATCATCCTCCGCAAAACGCAGAGCAATGATTTGCTGCACGCTAAGTCTTGTATCCAATGGTTTGCCTGTAAGCCTGAAATGCCGAAAGTTCTCCTCGTGAACAATGCTGCGATCCTGCAGCCTCGTTGCGAACTGACGGACAACCGCACCCAATAGAACTACACATACAGAAAGACCAAAAATTAATAGCGAAGAGAAGCTGAATTGCTCTTTAAATATATGAACAATCGACGCAATAAATAGGATAAGCGCAATGGGCGCCAGTATAAAATGATACAAAGGTGCATATTGCCCATGGTTCTCATAGCTTTGCGTTTTCACATTGCTCATAACGATTTCCCCCAATGTACTGTCTAATTCATTCTTTTTTGAAAAACTGAATCACGCCAAAAGCAAGACCTTCAGAGTCCTCACAATAAGCAAAATCGCCAATCTCGGGAATTTCCATCTTGGCGGAGGTAACTTTTCCGCCTGCCCGCTCGACCTTGCCCAAATATTCATCCAGATCCGCCACGGTAATTGAATTAACGGTTCGCAGTGCCTCTTCTGTAGAGCTGCGCATTAGTCCACCGTCAATTCCTTCCTCACCATCTTCGCCCGTAATGATTATCCAGTACCCCTCCATCATCTCTTGGAACTTCCAACCAAAAACCTCTTCGTAAAATGACATTTTTTTCTCTGGATTTCTAGTCTCTATTTCAAAATGAATAACACGTGACATAACGTTCACTCCTCTTTTTGCAGTAGTCTGATAAGACTCTACAAAAAGAATAGCTATCAACCGTGAATTTTGCTTCTTCTAGTTTGCTCTCTTTTATCCCTCCAGCCTATTAAGATAAGCTTGAACGAGAACGGGAAAGGAAATCAATATAGGCGGATCATAAAACTTTGGAGGTCGAAGGATAACATTGGATTCGCCTTTAGCTACGCCATCTGTTACAGTGATTTTCCCACTCGCCTTGCCACGCCAAGAATGCTGCGGATGCAGGTACTCATCGAGAGAAGCATCCCATGAAAATGCGATTGACATGATATAGTACGTTCCATCGGGAACATCCGGTATCACGTATGCTCCTGACTCAAAAACTATTGTGCATCCCACAGGCTTGCCCATAGGAATTGGCCTAGGAAACAAGCCAATACAAATCACGCCATGAAGCGATTCTGACGCCTTAACATGCCCCTCTATGGATGAAAGCGCCTTAATGCCCTCTGGCAAACGAATGGATCGAAGTTCATTGAGCCCAAGCGACCTGCTCTCTATAAAATGTCTAAACTGCTGCGGCGAAAGCCCGATAAAACTTGAGAATTTGGAAGAAAAGGTGCTAAAACTGCTGTATCCCACCGTTTGACCTACTTCTGTAGCTGATAAAGTAGATTTCAATAGCAGCTTTTTACTCCATTGAAAGCGAAGAGCAGATAAATACAGCCGAGGCGGAATGCCTGTGGTGGAGCGAAAGATACGATCAAAATGAAAAGGACTGTACGAAATAAGCTTTGCCAGCATTCCCGTCGAAAGAGTCGAATCTTCCATACGTTCTACCATCTGAACAATTGCTGCTTTTACAGCGACTTCATGATCAGATTCCGTCGTTTGCTTCAAGCCTGCCGTCTTTTTTTCGTAAACTTCTTGAACGGAGTGACTCACACCATTACTACCCCACCTCTGCCATGTAGTCTTCCTATTAGAATCATTAAACATGGTGACGTTGAATACTTACAACATATGTAAATCATTATACATTATATCTTTCTATTGTCAGAAAAAAATAAAGTATTTTTAATAACGCTATCTGCATTTCCCTTACTGTCCATCCTGTATTATGATTCTATAAAAAAGGGAAAGGACTCTTCTGCCTATGGAATTATCGAGGTCTCAGCAATTAGCTCAGGAGTATATAACAAATTACGCAAGAAGCTGCAAAAATGAGGTAGAGCAAACAATGAGGGAAATCCTTCAAATGTCCAGCATCGAGCTGAAGACATTTGAAGATGCTGTCTCTAAACTAAAATCTCATGCAAGCATTGCGCTGCACTTTCACCCCGATCGATTAGATCCGAACATGAAAAGCGTTGCTGAAGCACTACTTGAGCAGGGGATCTATAAAAGCCAGTTCGAAACTTTCCTATCGAATGGAAGTGTATCAGCATTTCCAGGTGGTGAACGAGACGTTTGGGAAAATAAAATGTTTGGCGGAGCGTACCAAATAAATGGCTCAACCAATAGCGAACGGCCGAAGTATGGGGCACTCAATGTCATGTTACATCCCGATGGACCTGCTCCACGGTTTGGATCATGTTATTTTCTTTTATCCGCTGAGGTCTCTCATCGTTGCACTTATACTTATTTGGATTCTCACCAAGACCCTAAGGAAAAGGGGACGTATGAGGAATTTGACCTTATTTTGGCTGCTCTCATGAGGGATGCGTTCTATAATCATTTTGCCATTGGTGAATGTAATCTGACGGTTCGAAAGTTAATCGACCATATGCTCGTCAATCTTGAGAAACCTTTCCAAAATCCATCAAATAAAGAGCCAAATCGAAATCTTGACCACTATATCGAAGCTCAGGTTCATGGTGACATTTCTCTTAAAGAAGACGTAAAGGCGCTTGTTGCCGATCCATCATTTAAGGGCACCCATACAGGACAAGTCTTAGAACAGCTATGTTTAAAGTATGCAATTGATCTTTACTGGCATAGGGGCTTTACCCTTTTAGTTGATGAGGTTCCTATGAATTTCAGAGGTCCTACGATGCCTTCACTAGCCAAAAGAATTGCGCAAAGTAATTTTATTGATGTTAATATGATTGGCGCAGCAGCCATGGACTTGAAACAAAATCCAAGTAATTGGAGCGATAGAGGAACCTACAAAGAAGTTTTGCAAGAATTAAAATTACTCTGGCATGTTTTAGTGAAATATGGAAAGCCCATGGAAAAGTGAAAGTTAGCGTACGCGGAGGTTAACAAAGGAAAATAAAAAAAGAGGAGCCCGCAGCTCCTCCCCTCTAAAGCCTATGTTCTACCGATTCTTTGCTCTGATCAGCATCTGATCTCACCTTGATTCGATATTCCTGCGGCGATATTCCCTCAAGCTCCTTAAACACACGAGAAAACTGCTTGCTGTTCTCAAAGCCAACGGCGCTGCCGATTTCCTGCATCTTCTGATTGCCTTCGAGCAGCAGTTCTTTGCTTTTGCGAATACGAATTTTTTTTAGAAACAATACAAAATTCTCGCCCGTATGAACCTTGAACGCTTCACTGAAATAGGAGTAATTAAGGCCAACATAATTACTCACAACAGCCATATTAAGCGGACGATAATAGTTATCCTCCATATAATTAACCGCTGCTTTAATCTCTGAATGCTCGCTATATGCTGAGCGAATGCCTCTGACATAGTCGTTCACGCTTGAGAGCAGCAGCTCCAAGCTCCGATAATAGTCGTGAAAGCTGCGGAAATTATCCATGCTCCCCACTTTACGATACAACTTCAATACTTCGATCGACTCTTCACCGTAAATACGAAATACTTCGTCCAAAACCTGCTCATTGATCATTTTGCCTACCAGCTTTAAGTAGCCAATATCTACATTTGGTATATCCTCGGTATGGAAAATCTGCTTCAGCAGCTCCTGAACCTCCCGTTCCCGATCGGTTCCGAGCATATTGCCAAGCTTGCGAATTTCTTCTTCTGGCACCGGATAATACTGCCGCTTCGCTCGAATGTCCTCATGATGCAGCAGACGGCAATTCGAATAAATGAATGAATATTGCAGCGCCTCAGAAGCTTGCTTATAACAATGAAACAGATCTTCGATTTCATTCCCCTCGGCGCTTATCCCCATGCGCAGTCCATCCAGTTCCTTCCCGCCAGCCTGCCTAAACAATTCTTCGAACTGCAATGCTGGGCTGCCGATCAGAACGAGCTTGCCTTCACTATCTAGAAACCAGACATCCAGTACGCCTTTAATCGGCTGCATCATTTTCTCCACTAGCAGCTTGAACTCTTCTTTGTTCATGGAGTCGCCGCTCTCCGATTTATAATTCAAGACGGCAACAGTAAACGGTCTAGTAAACTGCTCAAATCCTATTTTAGCTTCCAGATCATTTGCAAAATCGTAAGCAGGGTCATCCTGCCTGAACCATTCCTTCAGCCTGTTTATCCGCAGCTGTTCACGGTACGTATCGCTTACCGCTACCCGCTCAGCTAATTCAGCTTGTGCTTGCAGCGTGTGCTCGCTCTTTGTGAGTGATTCAAACAGCTCGTCCCGCCGAATAGGCTTAAGCAAATAATCTTTAACCTGGTATTCTATCGCAGCCTTTGCATAGGAGAAATCGTCATAGCCGCTTAATATAATGAAGATCGGTTTCTGCTCCGGCTCCGACTCCTGAGTTAGCTGCTTAATGAGTTCAATTCCATCCATCACGGGCATGCGAATATCCGTAATTACGATGTCTGCTCGTTCATTGCGATATTGTATTAACGCATCTTCTCCATGAATCGCCATTCGAATGTGATACAATTCGGGAAATTCTCTCTCAATCATCGTCTTGAGCCCTAAACGGATATTTTTCTCGTCATCTACGATCAGCATTGTTCTCATATCCGGAACTTCCTCCCATCAACAGTACCTTAGGAAGGGTAATGACTACTTCTGTAAATTGCCCTTCTCTGCTATATACCTGTAATCCATATGGCTTGCCATAATAAAGCCGAATACGCTGATGAACATTGCGCAGGCCGATTCCAAACGCTTGTTTTCCTTTTCCCGCTTCTTTCTCTGAAGAAATCCCGTTACTATTATCGGTGTGAATCATGTCATTTAACCGCTCCAAGCGGGCCGCTTCAATACCCATGCCGTTATCTCTCAGCCTGATGATAATGCCTGCATCCTCATCCTCAATAACATCAATTAATATTTTGCTCTTACTCTCTTCCACACCCGTCCACGCATGTTTTACTGCATTTTCTACGATTGGCTGCAGGGACATCTTAAGCACTTCAATCTCCAGCAGCTTCGGTGGTATATTTAGTTCCAGCTGAATCGGTTCGTCGAACCGAATATTCATGACGGCAATATAATTCTGAATATGGCGAAGCTCATCCTGTAAGCTTACATACTCGCCAGACCACTTGAAATTATAACGCATCATCCCGCCAAGCGAGGTAAGCGAATCGGATATCGTCCGCTGGTTTTCCATCTCTGCGAGCATCTTAATATTCTCGAGCGTATTGTACAAAAAATGCGAGTCGATCTGACTGTGCAGGGTGCGCAGCTCGGCCTCTTTCGTTAGCGCCTGCTTCTTAACTCCCTGGGCAATTAGCTCATTAATTGTATGAATTAATTTGTTAAAATGATGCGCTAGCTCGCCTATTTCTCCGCCTCCGCCCAAAGGAAGCCCCGTTGGCATTTCTCCTCTTCTTACTTTCTTCATTGCCTCTGTGAGGCGACTCAGATTTTTGAGAATAAAGGAGTTCATTAAATACGTTATGAAGGACAATAGACCGATCAAAATAATATTAGCAGCGATGATTTGTCTCTCGGCTCTGGATACGCGTTCATCAACATTTTTTAACGACACCACATTAAGAATATGCGCACTGACTTGTTCCACAGGCGTGGAGACCAGCAAATAAGGATGCTTATTTACAGAAAATCGCTTCTCTTTAACCCCGTGCTCATTCATTTCCCGGAACTCTTGCAAAATGGCTTGATGAAGCTCTGGATCACTGCCGACAAACGGTTGATTGTCATCCATAAAAATAGTTCCGTTGCCATCAGCAAGCATCATCTGTGACCCGTCATCCTTAATATTGGCAAACGCTTTAGGCGAGAACTGCTTCAGCAGCATTTCGACTTGGATAATCCCAACACGCTTGCTTCCGGAATTCACGACGCGCAGGAGTGAAACCTTCGGCATTTGCTCGTTAACATCCGTCACGTAACGATGCAAAATGTCGAGATCCTGCTCTTTGAATATCCACATCTCCTTGCTATCCAATTGATCCAGTTTGGCATACCACGGCTCTTTTTGAATCCGGCGTTCATGGAAAATAATCGGCCAAACTTCGGACATATGATCATTGTTTGCAAACAAACGAAGATGGGCAATATTCGGATTATTGATTTGAATGTTGATCATGTCGGTAAGGGTGCCACGATATAAGTCGAGGAGCTCTTCAACAGGAAGATCTTCATCCTTTGAGATATAGTCCAAAATTTCAGATTTCGATAACGTGAGCTGGGCAGCCCGTTCCATAGCTTCAATCTGATTTAGAACATTCACTTTCTCCATTTCAAGCAAGTATTGGCTTTGCTTAAAGGTATCGTTAATATAACTATCCCTAATCTGATTAAAGAGATAGTTCGATACGCCGATGCTAGGGATTAATAATATGACGATATAAGCCGCCACAAGGCGGCTTTGCATCGATCGATGTCCTAGCCAATTCGTAGCAGACTGAAGATGTAACCGAAATTTTCTGCCCATAATGCTCTCACTTCCGCTCTGTATTTCATTCACTCGATTAACTTCCCCATCAAGCTATTCTTATATTGCACAAAAAGCACCCCAGACCGTTTCCGGTTCTGGAGTACCTTTCGCTGGGGTCTTCCCCCTAAGTGGTAGAAATGATTATATTATTTGGCTGCGTCCAACTTCGCAACATTTTCTTCGTATTTCTTTTGTTTGTAGGCTTGTACTTTGCTGAATCCAAGAGTCTCACGTTTCTTTAGGAAATCGCCCCAAATTTTATCGAACTCCGCATCCGATTTAGCAAGCACTAGTTTTGGCAATACTTTGCCAAACTCTTGATCTATTTTTGTGTTCATAATACCTTCGGCTGAAGTGCCAGTTGGGTTCAGCTGGTCGAATTCCGACAAGCTCTTCGCCTTGCCGCGAGTCCAATCTTCCAATTGCTTGAATGGCTCAACAGCTGGCGGAGACCAGATTGGCGTTAGGTTCGTATCCATCATCATCCAGAACGTGTGGGATGCGCCAAGCTGCTTGTCGAAAGCGCCACGATCTGTATTCAATAGATTCAATGCGTCTGGCAAGAACTGATCTTTGCCATCAATATTATCCCAAGTTACGCCTTGTTTACCGAAGAACGTATCATGCTGTCCTTCTTCCGAGATCAAATAGTCTAGGAAACGAATCGCGCGCGCTTTGTCTTTCACATCTTTGGAGATCAGTGTAACTGTCCAACCTGAGATCGATGGACCAGCAAGCGTCGGCTGATCAAGGTTAGTATTAGCAGGACCGTCTACAGCAATGTAGATGGAGTTCGGATCATTTGCAAATAGTGCATTTTGTTGGTTTGCAAGGTCAGATCTAGCGTAAAGCATTGCGAAATAACGGCCTTGTGCAATTTTTTCTTCCATTTGCGGGCGCTTGTCAATGAAGATATCTTTCGACAGCAAGCCGTCTTCGTTCGCTTGACGCATTGTTTTCAGCCATTTTACGTATTCAGGATCTGTATTGCGATCATACAGCTGACCATCTTTATCGTAAGGAATAGCAAGGAAGTTCTGAATATAATGTTGAAGCGACGCGTTGCCTGTGTCGCTGAAATCATACATGCCCAGTGGAATAAGCGGTTGGCCATTCACATCAGGATACATTTTTTTCGCAGCCTCAAGTGCATTCAAGAAGCCTTCCGGCGTACGCATATCCGGTTTGCCTAGTGCTTCGTACATATCTTTGCGCACAAGGAAGGTTTGCGTAGATGTAATGTTGTCTCCGAATTTCTCATAGTCCTTAGGTGATGAGGAAGAGTTCGGATAACCGTATACATTGCCGTTTTCTTGTTTGTACCAAGAAAGCTTAGCAGGGTCTGTTACTTTGTAGAAGTAAGGGTCATATTGATCAGCAAGCTCGTTCAGCGGTAGGACTAGATCGCCTTCGATCATTTTCTTAACCGCATCTTCGTACCAGCCTAGTGTAATAAAGTCAGGCAAAGAGCCCGAAGCGATCATTGTATTCATCTTCTCAGCTTCGTTGCCGGCTGGAACGATGAAGTTAATGTTAACGCCAGTTTTTTCAGTAATATATTTCGAAGTCGCATCTACGCCCCATTTGTTAGGGAACCAAGAGAAGTTGATGTACCAGTCGAACGTAATCGGGCTTTTATCCACTTCCCAGCCCTTATCGTCCTGAGTAAGCTTCACTTGCTCAGCAGGAGCGCCATTGCCCTCTTCTTTGCCATTGTTTTTGTTGCCGCCTGAAGAGCAAGCGGTCGTAAAGACTAGAACCGTTGCGACCATCAGCATCAATACATTTTTGAGCTTAAGCTTCTTGTTCATGTTTGTCTTCCCCTTCTCTGTATGAATGATTATATATGCAATCCTCTGCTCAATAAAGGGCGGAAGGTACTGCCATAAGTTAACCTTTAATCGAACCGATCATCATTCCTTTTACGAAATACTTCTGCAGGAACGGATATGCGATAACGATTGGAAGGGTCGTGACAACCATCGTAGCCAGCTTAATGGATTGTGTAGTAACGGATTTCCCTATACCTCCAGGGATAGCGGCCAACATTTGGCTAGAGCTGGACTGAGCAACAATACGGTACAAATAGGTCTGTATCGGCTGCATGTCCATGTTGTTCATGTAGATTACGCCGGCAAAATAATCATTCCATTGGTATACCCCGTGAAACAAAGCAATTGTAGCGATAACAGGCATCGATACTGGCAAAATCACTCGCACAAAGATCGACCAGTCATTTGCTCCGTCAATTTTAGCAGCTTCCTCAAGGCCATCCGGAATATCCCGGAAGAAGGTCATGAAGATAATAAGATCGAAGAAGCTGAACATGGCAGGAATGATATAGACCATGAAGTTATCCAGCAAATGCAGGTCTCTCATAAGCAGGTAGGTCGGGATTAGACCGCCGCCGAAGAACAAGGTAACCGTTCCGAAGAGAATATATATTTTGCCGCCGATGAGGCCTTTGCGTGAGAATGCATAAGCAACCATCGCCGTAAAAAACACGTGAAGCACCGTGCCAAGCAGTGTTTTGGCTACGGTAATTCCCATCGCAGTCATGATGCCGCTGCTTTGGAAAACCGCGTCGAAGCTCTCGATGCTGAAAACCCGCGGCCACCAGTAGATCCCGCCGCGCATGCCGTCCTGCCCTTCATTGAAGGCATTGACCAGCACATACCAAATCGGATATAGGGTCGCGAAGCAAATGAGCAGCATACCGAAATTGTTGAAGATATCGAAAAATGCTTCTCCTTTTGTTTTACGTTTAATATTAAACACGGTTAGTCGCCTCCGTTTCTAGAACAGTGATGTATCGTTCATTTTTTTCGTTACTCGGTTTGCAATAAGCAATAGAATTAATGCGATTAAAGACTTAAACAATCCGACAGCAGTCGAGTAAGAATAACGTCCTTGCTGCATACCCGTCTGATAAACATAAATATCGATAACGTTGCTCGCGCTCTCATTCAATGAGTTGCGCAGCACTAGAATCTGGTCAAAGTTCGAGTTAAGCACGCCGCTCACTGCTAGAATGAACAGGATGGAGATCGTCGCCTTAATGCTAGGCAAAGTAACGTACCACATTTTTTGAAAACGCCCTGCTCCATCAATCGTTGCTGCTTCATACAACTCCGGCGATACACTGGCAATAGCCGCAAGATAGATAATGGCGGACCAGCCAAGCTCTTTCCAAATATCTGATGTAATGATGATGCTCCAGAAGTAGCTAGGCTCTGCCAAATAGGAAATCGGCTCATCGATGAAATTAAGAGCAAGAAGAACATTGTTAATAATCCCAACATCCGAAAGCCAAGTGGCAAGAATACCGCCGAGAATAACCCATGACAAAAAGTGAGGCAAATACGAAATGGTCTGAATCGCTTTCTTGAAGCCGACCGAACGAACCTCGTTTAGAAATAATGCAAAAATAATAGGTAGTGGAAATCCGATCGCAAGTTTGATAAGACTGATGCCGAGTGTATTTTTCATGACATCAACGAAGCTCTCATCCTGGAAAAACTCCTTAAAGTGCATAAAGCCCACCCAAGGCGCCTCGCTTATGGATTTAACAATGTTGAATTCTTTAAAGGCGATAATAACGCCATACATAGGAACGTAGTTGAATATAATCATCCATAGCACGCCTAGTAACGCCATAATTTGAATGTGCCGTTGGCTGTACAACTTTTTGAACCATTTGCTTCTTGCTGCCTTTGCGTCCGCAGCAGGCAAGGAAGCAGGCGCTGAACCTAGCTGTGTTTTCAAAATAATTACCCCCATGCTGTTGAAAATCTGATGTAAGCCCTTGCATCTCTTATACTTTAATTGTAGATTGTTGGCTCCTGTCTCGTAAGGCTTTAGATTTCGTATTCAGGTGACCATTTTTCGGTTTTGGGTGCATCTACCGTTTTTTGCGCACAAAAAAATGTGATGCTGGCAGAACCTGCCTCGCATCACATTTTGGTTTTTTCATTCTATTTAGCAAACGAAAATTCAATCCAATCCAAATCCACACTGCCGCTTAAAATACGGATGATGACACGAACTGCTCCAGCTGGCAGATGGATGTCCTTTAGAAGCAGGCTCTCCGTCCAATCCTCACCGTTTACCTCACAGCTCACCGGCTCTTGGCCTTCTAGTTCAACGGATAATGTCGCTTGACCCTCAGCTGCTAGCAGTCGCGCTTGCAGATCAAATGACTTTGCTTCGACGCACAAAGCATCATACGCGAGCCAATCCCCTTGATGCAGCTCAACACAAAGCGTATTATCCTCTGCCCAAACCTTGCCGCCCTCTGAATGATAGCTTGGCATCTCGGTCTTGCCCGTAATCATCCTCATTGGCACGCCGTCACTTGCACGCAGTCCTGTCTTGTTCGTTTTCTTGTTCACGATGCCAAAGCCAGCACCCTCACCTTGTCCATAAAATTCAGCAGGAATCTGGAGCGGAAGGTGACGCAGCAGCGCACGGGATATGCCTGGGAACGCATCACAATTGTCCACTTTCAGATTATCGAGATATTCATTTAAGATCGCTTCCGCCGTTGCTTCAGCCGGTTTAGCGCCGCCCTCCAAATAAGCCGTCAGCAGATTCCAGCCTTCTGGCATACGAATAGAGTACGGAGAATTTGATGTGTTCATCTTTTTCCACGTCCAGAAATTCCACGAAATCTGATGGTCCTCGAACATTTGGAATGCTCCGCTGTACCACTGTGCGTTATTTTCACCGCCTTCACCCATGAAGATCGGCACATTCCACTCCTCACGCTTATCTATATACTTCTGAATACTTTCCGTATCGGGGTTGTTCCAATACTTATGGAATTGCAGCATCAAATTATCATCAAATTTCTCTGTGAATACACTCCAGTCCGTTGACCAATGCACCCCTTCAATAATGATCATATGACGCTTGTCCACTTCACGGATCGCTGCTGTAATTTCCTTGTGCAGCGGCTCTACAAGATCATTATATTGGTTAAACCAATCCGGAAGAGGTTCATTAAAGAGGTCATATCCGGCAATAATCCAATCGTCTTTATAGCGCTCTGCGAACATTCGCCAAATCGCGATCGTCAGCTCTTGGTTGCGGCGATCCGTAAACAGCTCCGGCAAATCATTTTCCGAATCGTCAATGTTGGCTCCCGTCTGCCCGCCTGGCGCCCCGTGCATATCCAAAATGACATACAGCTTATACTTTCTGCACCATTCAATCACTTCATGAATTCGTGCAAGCCTCTTTTCATTAAAAATGATCTCTTCCCCTTGTTCTAGTATTCCGCGGGCATTGATTGGGAACCTCACGGAATTAAAGCCCTGCTTCGCCACTTCGCGGACATCAATCTCATCCACATAACGCTCCACATAACTATCCCAGAACTGTGCTGCTTTCTCTTCGCCGATTAATTCCTTGACCATCGCCTCGATTTTGCGCGGACGGTCTCCGCCTTGCGGAAACTTCCACATATAGCCTTCCGGCAGCAGCCAGCTTCCGAACCCAACGCCTCTCAGCACAATTTCTTTGCCGTCTCCATTAACCAACTTTTTACCTTCCGCCCTTACGAAACCGCTTACATCATTGTTGTTGCTATACACGCTCATCATCGGATTGCCTCCTTATATGTATGGTTTGGAGCTATCATTGTTACTCTCTCAAAATATAGCACATGACCGCAGCTTACGGTGAGCATTCCGAAATACGGAGAGCATATCCGAAAGGCGCAGCCTTTTAGCAGCCGATTTGCGTTTTAGTTAGTGTATAGCAAGCAAACATCTAACTGCATTTGTATGCGAAAAGGTAAAGTAACACGTCGAACTATCCACCAGAAGTATCATGAGTACCACGGAGGTGACAGTAAGTACCAGCGGTTACAGAGATACCTGAGATACCTGAGATGCCAGGGATACCAGCAGTTCCAGAGGTACCTGAGGTGCCAGAGATACCAGCGGTACCAGCAGTACCAACACTTCCAACAGTTCCAGAGGTATCATCATTATCTGTAACGAATCTGATACACGTTATCCGCCTACATTTTCACCTTTAAAAAATGTAACGAACACAAGCAACCTTATTTCCTTCAAATCGTCTCTTTACGTGATCAAAACTACCTAATAGCGTTGCTGTGATTCGTTAGCATCTTTAAACATCACTTTTCCGCAAAATAAGCTCTTTACGATTCGTTAGACTTTAACTTTTATTAAATGGATAATCCATCCAAATAATGCAACCTTATCAATCATTAAGGTGTCTATATGATTACAAGAAAATGTCGCAAGGCAGCATTATTATTATGTTGGGGGTGTACTATCGGATATGTCGAAAATAAAACCAGTATTTTTCATTTTATTATGCATCATCATCTTAGGCGGATGCTCCAAAGATACAAATAGCAAGGAAAATAAGTTTATTTTAGAAGATGTAACTAAAGCGATTGAAGCTCAGAAGTTAGAGCTAATATCCTATGGGATAACAGGTTACCCACCGAAATTAAACGATGTTATTCCCGAGGTCTATTCCGTAGGAATGCCACTAGATAAGAAAGAAAATGAACCTGAGTTTATGCATTTTTATATCTTTCAATCTGAAAAAGATCGTATTAATGGGGCTGAAGAACTCCATAAACAAACAGAGAATGTCGATTCCAAATCGTTTCCGAGATTATATCAGGAAGGAAACGTTCTGATCGTTTACTGGAGTGACATCAAGGAGAACACACGACTAGACAAACCTATTGAAGCCGCGTTAGAGCAGCTCAAGAATGCCTAATAATCTCATCCGCTACTGCTTGAGGTGGGGATGACAACATCGTGTAACCCTTTGTTTTGATCGTTACTCTTTCGCCGATCCTTAGGTCATTGTAAAGCTCTCTATCATCAACGCGAATAATCATCACATCGTTATGATTTTCGTTATTCAAAAAATCAGAAAGCGTCTTTGTTTTGGCCTCTTTTTTGGAAATGTTATAGACAACAAATAGGGTTGGAGCGTCATTGCTGTTAAGTTGTTTCTCTAGAATGTAATCGCCTTTTTCGAATGGTTTATTAATGCCAATGATTAACCCGCAAACTGCAACAGCAACTAGCAAATACGCTATCCATTTTCTCATCTTTTTCCTCCCTATTTGAATTACTACATTAACACGTGTCATGGCCATTCTCCTCTTACAAGATACTTAAGCTTGCAATAATTACCTTAATAACTATTCTAATACAGTAGAGCAGACAATGGCTATATCCATCAAAATGTGTTTGATAATGAAATACCCTCATGATATATTTAGCAATATTTAGGAGATATTGAAAACAACGCGAATGACATAACTATTTCATATGACTAAGGAAGCGAGTGTTGTTTCGTGGAAAATAAAGCTGTCGTACTTGGCTCAAACTTTTACACAGGTTTAAGCATTATAAGAGGCCTCGGTTCCAAAGGGATCTATACAGTAGCAATGGATTATTCCAAGCAAAATACATATGGCGCCAAATCCAAATACTTAAGCGAGCAAATTATTGTTCCTCATTATAAACAGCAGAAAGAGGAGCTTCTGCACTATTTAATCGACTACGCCAAAAAGCAGGACAAGAAGCCTGTCCTTTTTCCGAGTGTCGACCCTTATGTGGAGTTCGTTGATTCTTATTTGGACGAGCTCAAAAAGTACTACCATATCAATATGAACGTACAAGGCTTTTGGAGCAATATTATGGACAAGGAGTATCTCCATACCCTTACAACAAAACACGGTGTATTAGTGCCAGAATCGATCAGCCCAGCTGAGGAACGATTTGAAGAACGAGTCGTTGCTGAGATCGGCTTTCCATGTATCGTGAAACCCACGGACTCTCCAGCTTTCGTGGACTTCTTCCGAGCCAAAATATTCACATGCCATAAATTGGAGGAAATGAGAGTAGCAATCGAGAAATCGAGGCAAGCTAAACTTCAGGTTATCGTGCAAAGAATTATTCCCGGCTTCGATGATCATGTCTACACCTTTGATGCCTACTTGGATCAGAGTTCAAAGGTAACTCACTGGATGACCTGTCAAAAACTACGGCAATTCCCGATTAACTTTGGCGCATCTTCCTTCACAAAGCAAAAGTACATAGAGGAGCTTTACCACATCGGTGCCCCTTTTCTAGAAGCGATTGGCTATAAGGGCTTCGCCGAAATTGAATTCAAGAAGGATGCGGTAACCGGCAAGTATTATTTGCTGGAGATTAATGCGAGAACGACTACACTGGACCCTCTCCTTCAAAAATGTGGCGTTAACTTCCCACTGCTCGCTTACAACGAGCTAGTAGGCAAGCCGATTGGAAGCTATGCGATTACAAGCGATACAGGGATCGCCTTCTGCTTTTTGTTTGAAGATCTTATTTCATCGCGCGATTATGTCCGAACCAAACAGTTAAGCGTCCTGCCAATCGTTAAATCCCATTTTGTCAAAAGAGCGCCTGCCATCTGGAGCCTAAGCGACCCAGCGCCTGCCGTATCATTCTGCTATATGGTATTCAAAAAAATAGTGAGGAAAGTTTCACAACTGAGGGTAATACGGCAGCCGTAACTATTAGACGTAAAGATAGCACAATAGGAAAACCTCCTGTTAAAGCAGCTGAATCAGCTCAATCAACAGGAGGTTTTTATGAAATTTTGCTATAAGTTAGGCTGTTTCCTCCATCAAGCTTCGTTCCCTTTTGAATCTACAAAAAACCAATAAACGATAAATTGTAAAACGCTCATCCATAGGATGAATAGCAATGAATTTCCGTTTAATGAATCTAGCACTTGTTTCAATAAAGACAAAGGCTCCGTAAACAAATGAATAGAATGAAAGCGTAAAAATCTTCCTATATAAATCCCTAGACCGCCGAGCAGCATAAATACAAATAAAATCAGTTTATTCCACTTTGTATTTATAAGAAGCAGTTGAATCTCTTTGATCATTAAAATGTAAAAAAATAGAGCTATGAAAACCCCGCTGATTAACACAAAGAAGTTCCACCACTCATTAACGTGAAGTCCCTCCATATAATCAAACGAAAAGAAATTGAGATGAATCAGATCGGTTACAACGTAGAACACATTTGGCGAGAGCAGGATGAAAACGATAAAGAAAACAAAACTAACCAGCATATTTCTTTTCTTATGCGACTTAAATAAAGGCAGCAAAAAAGACAGCTCCAGTGCTGCAAAAGCAAGAAATAAATTAAAAATCATAAATGAATAATAGTTATCCAACGTAAACAGAAGCGCTATATACGTAAAAAAAGAAATTCTCGCCTTAAATCGATTATTCATCCAAACACTCCTATTAGTATCCATTTTATGCATTTTCGGGTGAAAAGGTATCAAAAGCCTTGCGAGATTGCCTCGCAAGGCTTTTTCGTTCTACTTTTGAAGCCGATTGGCTAATATTTTCCCTAATGCCTCTTCCGCTGCAAAAACTTCAATCGGGCTATCAGGATTTTCTCGGGTATGCTTTAACCGTTCAATTGATTCATCATTAATGTGAGCGGGATCAATGAAAGACAATGCCCATGCTGCCCAAAAACAAGCTTTATCATTTGTGGAAGCGAGTATTTGCAGTAAATAAGGGACACTATGGCTGCCTATTCTCGTTAAAGTTAATGCAGAGGCCATTCTGAGCTGTTCATTGTCCTCCTTCAACAAGGCAGCAACCTGAGCAGCAGATTCTGATGCTGCTTCGCCAAACTCACCTAGTACAACAACGATCATAGTACGTACAGATACATCCGTTACATGCAGTTGTTCGATTAAAGCTGGAATTACACTTGTCCCTTGTTTTTTCAAATTATGTATCGCATGAAACGCTTCTTGTGTATTTGTGCTGCCTAGTTTCATGATATTAGCATCAAATGGTTTTAAGTCAGACATTGTTTTATCTCCTTTTTATAAGATAAAAAAAACAAATCCTTTAATGTATACAAATCTCAAAAAGATGACACACTACATTTTTCCATTCCAAATGTAAAACGTTTTTTTCTGAAAGAATGTTGCGGAACATACACCTCTAAGCTCAGGTATCACCTCATTGTAAGTACAACTCATGAATTTTTCCTTATAATCTACATTATCCAACATTAAGATTGAACATTTGTTCATTTATGATTTTACATATGTTCAAAGTCGTGTTATTATAAGCGTGAAATTAAGCATTCGTATAAGGGGAAGGTGAACTGGCTATGTTAAATTTGTCTGGAATGATTGATCATACGCTTTTGCGTGCAGATGCCACAAAGTCTGAGATTACAAAATTAACGGCAGAAGCGAGAAAATATAGTTTTGCTTCCGTTTGCGTCAATCCAACTTGGGTAGCTTACGCTGCTGAGCAATTGGCAGGCAGCACCGTTAAGGTTTGTACAGTAATCGGATTTCCATTAGGGGCTTCTACTACGGAGACAAAGGCCTTTGAAGCTAAGAACGCTATTGCAAATGGAGCGACTGAGGTTGATATGGTCATTAACATTGGTGCACTCAAAGATGGCGACGACGACTTTGTACAAAAAGATATTCAAGCTGTTGTTGAAGCCGCTGCTGGTAAAGCCATTGTGAAAGTAATTATCGAAGCATCACTGCTTACAGACGATGAAAAAGTACGCGCTAGTCAGTTGTCTGATCGTGCGGGTGCGGATTTCGTGAAAACATCGACAGGTTTTTCAACTGGCGGAGCAACTGCTGAAGACGTAGCGCTTATGCGCAAAACCGTTGGGGACAAGCTCGGCGTTAAAGCTTCCGGCGGCATTCGCAGTCTTGAAGATATGGAAAAAATGATTGCAGCAGGCGCATCAAGAATCGGTGCCAGCTCAGGCGTGAAGATTATGGAAGGCGAGCAATCGACCTCTTCTTACTAAATAGATATGATGGTGCTGCTCCAATTTGGAGCAGCCTTTACAGGAGGATTGTAGGATGAAGGAACAGTTAATTAAAGAAGCGATTGAAGCCCGTCAGCATGCTCATATCCCCTACTCGCATTTTGCAGTTGGTGCCGCTCTACTAACAGGCAGCAAACGCATTTACCGAGGCTGTAATATTGAGAATGCATCGTTTGGATTAACGAATTGCGCGGAGCGAACGGCTATTTTCAAAGCGGTATCCGAAGGTGAACGCATCATTGAAGCTATTGCAGTAGTGGCAGATACCGAAGGTCCTGTATCTCCATGCGGCGCTTGTCGACAGGTATTGGCCGAATTTTGTGATGAGAATACAAAAATCTATTTAACAAATCTCCATGGACATACAGAAGAATGGACCATGGCACAGCTGCTGCCAGGTGCTTTTCAAGCCTCCGATATGAAATAGTAATCTGCGAATCTATTGTAAGCGCTTCATAGTAATTCTAAACTCGCACAATATTAACTAACTAGGAGAATGAACCATGAAATTTTTAATCGCTATATTAGGTTTGCTTGTTGTTCTTGGGCTTTCTTACATTGCGAGCAATAACAAAAAGAACATTCGCTATAAACCGCTCATTATCATGGTCATCCTGCAGGTAATCTTAGCCTTCGTTCTATTAAACACCTTAGCTGGTGCTGTTTTAATTAAAGGGTTCTCCAGTATGTTTGAGAAATTGCTTGGCTATGCCCATACCGGGATTGAATTCGTATTTGGCGGCTTGCTGAATGAAGGTCAGTTTTCTTTCTTCTTAAGTGTATTGCTGCCAATCGTGTTTATTTCCGCGCTCATTGGGATATTGCAATACATCAAGGTTCTGCCGTTTATCGTCAAATATATCGGTCTTGTCTTGAGCAAAATAAATGGCATGGGAAAATTGGAGTCCTATAATGCGGTAGCTTCTGCAATTTTGGGACAATCAGAGGTTTTCATTTCCGTTAAAAAACAAATCGGGTTGCTGCCTAAACATCGGTTGTATACATTGTGTGCCTCGGCGATGTCTACGGTGTCGATGTCAATTGTCGGCTCGTACATGCAAATACTCGATCCAAAATATGTAGTAACAGCGCTTGTACTGAATCTGTTTGGCGGATTCATCATCGCTTCCATTCTTAACCCATATAAGGTTGAGCCGGAAGACGATATTTTGCAGGTGCAAGAAGAAGAAAAACAATCCTTCTTTGAAGTGTTGGGCGAATATATATTAGATGGCTTCAAGGTTGCTATTATCGTCGCAGCTATGCTTATCGGCTTTATCGCCATGATCGCTCTCGTAAATGGACTTTTCAGCGGTATCATTGGCATCTCGTTCCAAGAACTGTTAGGCTATATTTTTGCTCCCTTCGCTTTTATCATGGGTGTTCCATGGAAAGACGCAGTCGACGCAGGAAGCATTATGGCTACAAAAATGGTATCCAACGAGTTTGTCGCTATGCTTGAGCTAGAGAAATATCCTAATTTGTCCGCGCGCGCTGTCGGCATTGTCTCTGTATTTTTAGTTTCATTCGCCAACTTCTCATCGATCGGCATCATTGCCGGCGCTGTGAAAGGCCTGCATGAAAAACAAGGTAACGTCGTGGCTCGATTTGGGTTAAAATTGTTGTACGGGGCTACTTTAGTTAGCGTCTTGTCTGCCATTATTGCCGGACTGTTTATTAAATAACAAGGAGCCTAAAACCAATGAACAAGTTTCAAAGAATTCACCTTGTTGTCATGGACTCTGTAGGTATCGGCGAGTCGCCGGATGCAGCAAGCTTCGGGGACGTTGATGTCGATACACTCGGTCATATCGCACGGGAATGCGGAGGTCTGGAGATGCCTAACATGGCTAAGCTCGGACTATCCAACATTAAGGAAATTGCTGGAGTGAAGGTCGCAGACCAGCCGCTTGCTTATTATACAAAAATGCAAGAAGCATCCAATGGCAAAGATACAATGACGGGCCACTGGGAGATCATGGGGCTTCATATTGCAGTACCATTTCGTGTCTTCGCAGATGGATTCCCGCAGGAATTGATTGCTCGCATTGAAGCTCATACCGGTCGCAAGGTCATTGGAAACAAACCTGCAAGCGGCACTGAGATTATCGACGAGCTCGGTGAAGAGCATATGCAAACAGGCGCACTGATTGTATACACTTCTGCTGATTCCGTGCTGCAAATTGCTGCTCATGAAGAGGTTGTTCCACTGTCTGAGCTTTATGAAATTTGTGAATTTTGCCGAGAAATCACACTGGAAGATCCCTACATGCTGGGGAGAATTATCGCACGTCCTTTTGTTGGTGAGCCAGGCCATTTCAAAAGAACATCCAATCGCCATGATTATGCGTTGAAGCCATTTAATAGAACAGTAATGAATGAGCTAAAAGACGGTGGATTTGATGTCATCGCCCTTGGTAAAATATCCGATATATACGATGGTGAGGGTGTAACGAAAACTGTGCGTACAGTGTCCAATGCAGACGGCATGGATCAACTTATCGCAACCCTTGATGAATCGTTTACGGGAATCAGCTTCTTGAACCTCGTTGATTTTGATGCGCTATTCGGGCATCGCCGCGATCCAAAGGGCTATGGACAAGCATTGGAAGAATATGATGCTCGTTTGCCAGAGGTTTTCGCCAAATTAACAGATCAGGACTTGCTGATCATTACAGCCGATCACGGCAATGACCCGACTTATCATGGTACGGACCACACTCGCGAATATGTGCCTCTACTCGTATACTCGCCGCGTTTTCAACAAGCTGGTCAAGCTCTGCCGATAAGCGAAACCTTTGCAGATATTGGGGCAACCATTGCTGAAAACTTCGGAGTTAAGATGCCAGAGCATGGCAAAAGCTTTTTGGGACAATTAAAATAACGATTTTAGAGGAGAATGTTGATGAGCGTTCATATTGCAGCCGAACAAGGCCAAATTGCAGAAACTATTTTATTGCCGGGAGATCCGCTGAGAGCCAAATATATTGCGGATACGTATTTGGAGGATGTCATCTGCTATAACGAAGTTAGGGGCATGCTAGGTTTTACAGGTACTTATAAAGGAAATCGCATATCCGTGCAGGGAACTGGAATGGGCGTCCCTTCAATCAGTATTTATGTGAATGAATTGATTAAGGACTATGGCGTTAAAAATCTAGTTCGTGTAGGCACTTGCGGCGCGATGCAGGAAAGCGTACATGTTCGTGAAGTTATTTTGGCGCAAGCCGCTTGTACAGATTCCAGCGTTAATCGCCATGTTTTTGGCGGATATGATTTCTCGCCAATCGGCAGCTTCTCCTTGTTAAAGGCAGCCTATGAGCGCGGTATTGAAAAAGGGCTAAAATTGCATGTCGGCAATATTTTCTGCTCGGATACTTTCTACCGCGATGATAAAACAATTGTTCAAAGACTAATGGATCACGGCGTTCTAGGTGTAGAAATGGAAACAACAGCACTTTATACTCTTGCAGCTAAATACGGCGTCAACGCACTAACGATTCTAACGGTAAGCGACCATCTTCTAACTGGCGAAGAAACGACTTCGGCAGAGCGTCAAAGCACCTTTAACGATATGATGGAAGTTGCTCTTGAAACCGTAATTTCACTATAATTTGATATTAAATAATCAATGAACAGCGAGGAGACAACAACATGAGAATGGTTGACCTAATTGAGAAAAAACGTGACGGCGGAGAGCTTACAACAGAGGAAATCAACTTTATTATTGAAGGCTATACGAAGGATGAAATTCCTGACTATCAGGTTAGCGCCTTGGCTATGGCTATCTTCTTCAAGGATATGACAGAGCGCGAACGCGCTGACTTAACGATGGCGATCGTGAATTCCGGCGATACGATTGATCTGTCGGCAATTGAAGGCGTGAAGGTAGATAAGCACTCCACTGGCGGTGTTGGCGATACAACTACGCTTGTACTTGCTCCACTTGTTGCTGCACTGGATATCCCTGTTGCCAAAATGTCAGGCCGCGGTCTTGGACATACTGGCGGTACAATTGACAAGCTGGAAGCCATTGCAGGATTCCATGTGGAAATCGGCAAGGATGAATTCGTGAACCTCGTGAACAAGGATAAAATTGCGGTTATCGGACAATCCGGCAATTTGACGCCAGCTGATAAGAAGCTATATGCTTTGCGCGATGTTACAGCAACGGTAGATTCTATTCCGCTCATTGCCAGCTCGATTATGAGCAAGAAGATTGCTGCCGGTTCAGATGCTATCGTGCTGGATGTGAAAACAGGCGCTGGTGCATTTATGAAAACCGTTGAAGATGCCAAGGAGCTTGCACATGCTATGGTAAGCATCGGCAATAACGTTGGCCGTAAGACGATGGCCGTCATCTCGGATATGAGCCAGCCGCTTGGCCTCGCAATCGGCAACGCGCTTGAAGTGAAAGAAGCAATCGATACACTTCAAGGAAAAGGACCTAAAGATTTGGAAGAGCTTTGTCTTGCACTAGGCAGCCAAATGGTGTTTCTTGCGAATAAAGCTAGCTCTCTAGAAGAAGCCGAGGAAATGCTGAAAGAAGTTATTCGCAACGGCAAAGCACTCGAAAAATTCAAATCATTTATCGCTAATCAAGGCGGCGATCCTTCGGTTGTGGATCATCCTGAGAAATTGCCGCAAGCGCCTTATCTGATTGAGGTGCCTGCCAAAGCAGACGGCGTGGTCACTGAAATTATTGCCGATGAGATCGGAACTGCAGCGATGCTGCTTGGAGCTGGACGTGCGACGAAGGAATCGGAAATTGATTTGGCTGTAGGCCTCATGCTGAACAAAAAAATCGGCGATGCGGTTAAAACAGGTGAATCCCTCGTTACGATTCATTCCAACCGTGAGAATGTTGATGATGTGCTTAACATCATTTACGAAAACATCCGCATCGGCAGCAGCGTAACACCACCCGTACTCATCTACGGAATTGTGACAGAATAATATAATTACAAAGAGGACCGTTGGAGCTTGCCGTTTAGGCAGCTACAACAGTCCTCTTCTTTAATTACAGCAGACCATATGCACCGATTTAATTACCTTCAGCCAGCAACAGCTGCTCTGCTTTGAAATGTAGCTCCCATACGTTGCAGGTTTGATTTGCCAGTATAATACTGGTAGAATCCATCTCCGGGTAATAGGCAAACATAGCAGCTACACCTGCATTTGAACCCTCTTTATACATTCGAATTAGTTTGCCATCATTATTGTAGAGAAAATGAAAGCCATATCCGTTTACGATTTTGCCCCATTCATACTTTTGTTCGATGGCAGAATGAGGCTTCATGATCTCGGTCGTCATCTCCTCGGATAACAACCTTCCATTAATGAGTGCACGCATGAACAAGTCAAGGTCGCCGACAGTAGTAAATGCACCTCCATCAGAAGTACCCATTGGCGGATAGGAATATATGTTTTTACGCCACGCGACTATATTTTGTTCGTCGTAAATGGCAGCGTAGCCTTCAGCAATAGGAGCATCTCCCTCATCTTTTGAGCTAAATGCTGTATTCTGCATCCCGCAAGCACGAAATATATGTTCATCTACATAGCTTCGATAGTTTCCATTGGTTGCTTTCTCAATCGCGAGGCCTAGCAGCACAAATGCACAGTTATTATAGCTGACGTTTGTTCCCGCCTTGAATTTGGGTTCCTTATACGCAAACTGAGGAATAAAATCAGCACAATCTCTTATCGAGTAATTGGGCTTGTTTATGAACAAATCCTCGTAGCTCTCTCCCATTTCTTCATCTGCATCATCAGCAATACCTGACGTATGCGTAAGTAAATGAGCGATCGTAACGTCGCTTGGTATTTTGGTGCCAGTGAGGTCGATGATCGCTGTAATTCGGTCTTCCAGCTTTATTTTGCCTTGCTCAACAAGCTGAAGTATCGCAACTGCAGTAAACAATTTGGTAATCGAAGCTGTATCGAACATCGTATTCATCTGGTTTGCCACTTTAAATCCTCTATGTGCAAAGCCGTATGCTCGGGCGAATATGACCTTGCCGCCTTTGTTCACTAATCCTGTACCTGAAAAATGATGCTGCTCATGATACTCATCAAATAAGGAAGTTAGTTCTTTTTCCATCTCTAAAACCCTCTCATTATTAACATAGCCTCATTTTACCATTTGCATATTTCTATTTCCGATAAAGTTTAGCTATAATGATTTGTTATCAGGTTTTAGTACTCCTGAGAGCCGCGGCTTGTTCATTACCCGATTAAAGGGGCAGACCCACCTAACAAGCCCTCTACCTCATTGCCTTCCTTACGCCAATATTCCATGCCGCCAAGCATCTCCTTTACCTTAAAGCCAAGCCCAGATAAACGAGCGGCACCTTTGGCCGCTCCATTGCATGCCGGCCCCCAGCAGTATACAACAATGACTTGTTCCTTTGAGAAGGATGAAGTCCTCTCCTCATTAATCAGATTGGAGGGCAGGTTAATCGCACCAGGAACATGGCACTCTTCATAATCTTTTGCACTGCGAACATCAATGAGCAGAAAGTCATTAACGCCCCGCTTCATATCATGACATACGTCAGAAACATCTGTTTCTACAGCCAGTTTGTTCATATAATGACGATGGGTATCCTCCGGTGAAGCTGCTGGTGTTTCAAGAACAAGCGATACATAAGTTTCGTTTTCCATTTCCGCTGCCTCCATTTGAGCTGTTATATTTAAGCTGTTCGCTTTCTTAAATATAATGTAGCACAGCCTTAAACAATGGAGTTATCGATAGAAATCTATAGTATACTTCATTAATTTTGATGATTAACTCCGCCAACAAGCTCTAAGAACCCCGTAAACGCTTTGGATTTCCATTTCTTCTTGGCATAGATGAGCTGTGTATAGAACTTACAATCGGGGTGCGCAAAAGGAACAGCAATCAACTCGCCTTTCTGAACCGCATCAGCAACGACAATACGCGGCAATAAAGCAATTCCAAGACCGTACATCACACACTGCTTAATCGCTTCTAAATTGCCAAACTCATACGATAATGTATAATTCACATGGTTATGCTTGAGTACCTTGAGCAGCATAGCCCGGTAGGTGCAGCCATTCTCTGTTAAAATCATCGATTCGTTCGCCAAATCTTCAACCTGCACCTCATCAAAGCTTCCGAAGCGATGATCGGGACTTGCAATGATGACAAGCTCCTCTTCCCTCAAAATACAGCTGTGAAGCTCAGGATCAGTAAACGGCGGATCTAAGATGATCCCAACATCTAAAGCTCCCTCTTTTACACTCTCGATAATTACCGGTTCATTCCCCGGCTGAATGACAATGTTAACCTGCGGGTAGCTTATACGATAAGCCTGAAGATGCGGGGGGAGGAAAAAAGCAGCCAATGTCTCAATCGTACCAATGGTCAGCGTGCCCTTCGACTGTGTGGAGAGAACTTCTTTTGACTCCTCATGCAGCCTAACGATATCGTCGGCATATTGCAATAGCGTTTCCCCGGCCATCGTTAGCCTCATTTTCCTCCCAAATCGCTCCAAAAGAACTGCCCCATACGATTCTTCAAGCTTCTGAATTTGAGTCGTAATACTCGACTGCGCATAACCCAGAGTTTCAGCAGCTCGTGTGAAGCTCCCCCACTTTGCTACTTCGCGAAATGTTTTTAAGTACGTTAATTCCAAGGCGCTATTCCCCTTTCTATAGGGAGAATCGTTCCCCTATTGTAACTAGGATTTAGCTGTTGTTCATTCGTATTTCACAACATTAAATACGTCCTAACATGATGCGCAAGCCGACTACGATCATGGACGGCACTAATAACTTATCGCTTTTCCCCCAAATAGGAGATGTGCTATGTGGCGACTGTATCTCGTAATTCTTTGAATCTGCAAACTCCTTCAACCGATCTTCCAATTCGTCCTTTTCACCATTTGGATATCCAACGACGACCTGCCCATTTTCTACTTTAGACGCCGTTATCCAGCTTGGAGAAAGCAATTTAAGATTAGGAGGGATGTCAGATAGGAAAAAGACGTATTCTTCACCGGATTTGAACTTCATAGAAAAATCAGGACATGCATTTCCAGCTGGATATTTGCTTCTATTGTCTATCGTTTCTGGCAAATAAATCGTCTGCGGCGCTTTGCCCGGTCCAGCATATGAAGTAACAGCCAGTGTAACTTTTCTTCCGTCCTCACTTATATCAGCCACCTTGCCATAAACCATAGCTTTCGACTCATAAGCCTCTTCAAAGTTCCATGGGATAGGTGAGCAAGCATGGACAAAATTAGCGTTCACTACGATAAACAAACAGATGAAGCTAAGGGTTAGTAATAGTACTTTATTTCTCATGTTCATCACTCCCATTCATTCTTATATCCTATAACGATGGGATGGAAATAATTGTTGCTAATCTGCTGATTAGGAGAACTATCCCGTTAAAGAATAGTTGTCGAATAACTTCCTACAATATGCACTTGATGCCCAAACGTTTCAAAAATTTTCATCGCTTTATTCATACGCGGTTCATCCTGCGCCATTTCCGTTTCTATTAAAAAGCGATATGTCCCTAATTGCTTACCAGTGGGACGCGATTCAATCCAAGTAAGGTTAATGCCTAGTGCGGAGAAAACATTTAGAATGGATGACAATACCCCCGGGAATTCATTGTTTGGTGTTAGCAATAGCATGGACTTCATTTGTGCTTTGCCCAAAGGTATTTTTTTGCTGACAACAATAAATCGGGTGTGATTAGCTGAATGGTCTTGAATTTCACTATCGAGTATTTTCAAGCTATATTGCTCTGCTACCGATTTCGAAGCAATCGCCGCGACCGTATCCGATTCTTTAATGGATTGAGCAGCCTTCGCTGTACTATCTGTATATTCCGTTTTTAGATGATTGCGTTTAATGAACTCCCTGCACTGGTTAATAACTGGATTTATAGATCTAACCGTTGTGATCTCATTGATATCAGCCTCAGGACTTCCAATCAAATGAAGGGATACCGTAAAAACCAGATCCGCTTCAATGTGAAGATTGTACATTAATAAACCGTCAATGGTCATATGTATGTTGCCTGCAATTGAATTTTCAATCGGAACAATACATTTATCCACTTCCTCCGAATAAACAGCTTCCAATACATCCAATATCGATTCGTGCATAACCCATTCGGTTGAATCAGCAAAATATTGATGGGCAGCCTCTTCCGAAAAGGTTCCCTTGGGCCCTAAATAAGCAACTTTGATCATATTCAAATCCCTTCTTCTTTAAAACTTGGCAGCCTTTTGTTATATTCTGATTGAAATGAGTGGACTAATATCTTTTCGAAAATAATAATGTTTGCTGCCTAAGGGCGCGTCTTCAAAGACCGCCACTTCTCTATAACCATTTTTCTTATAAAATTCCGGCGCCTGAAAACTAAACGTGTTTAGCTTAATGAAGGTGCATTTCTTCTCTTTAGCTATTTTCTCTATTTGGGATAGCAGCTGGCTGCCGAGACCTGTGCCTCTAAGAGCTTGATCTACCCATAAAATATCGACCTCTATCCAATTCCAGCAAAAGACGCTTAATAGTCCGCCAAGGATTTTGCCCTCGTCATCCTTTATCGTCAGGTTTATTTCCTCATAATTGTTTTTCAACTCGTCGGGGACATGCCCATGATTATACTCGATCAGTTTTCTTTTCACGTATTCGCTTTCTTCTTTGCTTCCATAAGTAATTTCAGCTGACACTAGTCTCCACCGCCAAATAAGATAATATAATGATCACTTTCCAATTATAGTATATTGCACATTCAAGATGAAGCGTTTTGCTTATTCATGGAAACGGCTGCGGAAGCTGCTTGGCGACTCCCCCGTCCAGCGCTTGAACTGCCTGCTGAAGTGCGCAATATTATGGTAGCCAAGCCTCGCCGATATCGACTCTACCGTTGCTTCGGGATTCATCAGCAGCAGCTTCGCTTTTTTTAGCATCAAAGTGGACAAATATTGACGGGGAGACACGCCATACACCTGGGTAAACATGCGATTGACCGACGACATGCTGTAACCCACCGAATCCGCAATTAATTTTATCGTCTCCATCTCGTCCTCCTGCCCTCTTCTGCTTGCCGCACCCTCAACCGTACGCTCCAGCATAGTCGCAATCTGTGCTGCTGCAGCCGATTTCCGTGCACCAGCCTCATCACCGCGGTTAAGCTCAGACAGCGTACCGCTTAATCCGGCAAACAGTTCAAATAAAGCAGACAAAATATTCATGCGAGATTCTACTCGTACCACTGCTTCTTCAGAGGTTAATGCCATTAATTTATCCAAAGCTGGCTTGATTGCTACTGCCAGCTCACTGCCAGCTTCGTGAAAACAACGGCTATTGCGAATAAGAAGCTCACGGAAAGATCTCTCATCGACGTCAAAATGCAAGCAGTAATAGGTCATTTCATCATTACTAGCGACAGAGCTTTCATGATTGTCCCCCGGATTGAGCAATATAAGATCACCTGGACCTTGCTTATAGGCATGTCCGTTAACCTTCATCTCCTGCGTTCCCGATAATACGAGATTCACTTCAAATAGAGGATGCTTATGCAGCGGATATTTCCAATCCGGATCAACCGTACGCCAGTGTGCTGCAAAAACACGGAAGGTGGAATCCATATCAGGCAGCATAAATTCCTTTCTAGCGGACTCTATTTTTATTTGCATAAGCGCGTATTTCTCCTTCCTTATTTGCAGGCTCAAAAATATGATTGATTTGGGTAAATATCAACATGGTATGGATATGGGAACGGGTTAAAATCATTGCTATGATATAGATAGTATAGATTACAATTCATTTCCTAAAAAGGAGAAAAGATATGACTGCCATCCAAAATCCGATTTTACCTGGCTTTAATCCAGACCCCTGTATTTGCCGTGTAGGAGAAGACTACTATATTGCGGTTTCAACCTTCGAATGGTTTCCCGGCGTCGGCATTTACCACTCTAAGGATTTAAAAAACTGGAGGCTTGCCTCAAGACCTTTAAGCAGGCTCAGCCAGCTGAACATGATGGGCAATCCTGATTCTGGCGGTATTTGGGCTCCCGCACTATCCTATAGTGACAATAAATTTTGGCTCATCTATACCGATGTGAAAGTGACCGAAGGACAATGGAAAGACTGCCACAATTATTTGGTTACCTGCGACACGATTGATGGCGAATGGTCCGAGCCCATTCATGTGAATAGCTCCGGCTTCGATCCATCGTTGTTCCATGACGAGGACGGAAAAAAGTATTTTGTAAACATGATGTGGGATCAACGGGTCGGCCATCACAACTTCTATGGTATTTTGCTACAGGAATACAGCGCGAGTGAGCAGAAGCTAATCGGCAAACCTGAAATTATTTTCAAAGGAACCGATATTAAGCTGACCGAAGCTCCTCATCTCTATAAAATGAATGGCTACTATTACTTGCTTACGGCTGAGGGCGGCACCAAATATGAGCATCAGGCGACTATCGCTCGCTCCAAACAGCTTACCGGACCATATGAGGTGCATCCAGAAAATCCGTTAATCTCATCGTTCCATGCACCGCGTATTCCATTGCAAAAGGCTGGCCATGCTTCTATCGTTCAAACGCATACGGGCGAGTGGTTCTTAGTGCATCTAGTTGGACGACCTCTCTCCAGAGAAGGCCAGCCGCTGCTTGATCCGCGTGGATACTGCCCGCTTGGCAGAGAAACAGCTATTCAGCGGCTCGAATGGCGCAATGATTGGCCTTATGTCGTTGGCGGCAACCAGCCTTCCCTTGTCATTGAAGGACCGAACATTCCAGAAGTGAAATGGGAGCGCGATTATCCAGTTAAGGACGATTTCGATAGCAGCACGCTAAACCTGCATTTCCAAAGCCTGCGCATCCCTTTAGGAGATCAAATTGTTTCTTTGACCGATAACCCTGGACATCTTCGTCTATACGGCAAAGAATCATTGACTTCCAAATTTACGCAGTCATTTATCGCAAGGAGATGGCAGCATTTCAACTTTACAGCTGAAACAAAAATCGCATTTCAACCGACGTCCTTCCAACAATCAGCTGGGCTTGTGAACTACTACAACACGCAAAACTGGACATCCTGCCAAATCTCATGGAATGAGGAAAAGGGAAGAATTTTGCAGCTTGTTGCATGCGATAATTTTTCGTTCTCTGAGCCGCTTCAAGGAAACGAAATAGCGATTACAGAAGACGTTGCCTATGTGCATATTCGTGTTGACGTAGAGAATACACTGTACTACTACTCTTATTCGTTTGATGGCAAGAGCTGGACTCGACTGCCTGTAAACTTCGAATGCTACAAGCTATCGGATGACTACATTCAAGGCGGCGGCTTCTTCACAGGCGCATTCGTCGGCATGCAGTGTCAGGATACATCTGGACGCAGCCTTCATGCAGACTTTGATTATTTTATATACGACAATCATTAATGAAGTAAGAAAGCTTTTGGGAGCTGAGCATCGTTCCTAAGAGCTTTCTTTTTTTTTATACTTTACATAAACGAAAGAACCTCCATAATCACTGCTGTGATTGGAGGTTCTTGAACGATTCAAATACTGCCAAGCGAACGACATCCATCATCAGCTTTAGCCTTTGACTGAACCTGCCGCTATGCCTTCAACGATACGATCGCTTAAGAATAGGAATGCAATCAATATTGGCAATATACTAATCATTAATGTAGCGCCGATTGCGCCCCAGTCCGTCGTATACTGCCCGATGAAGTTTTGCACGCCGACCGTCAGCGTTTTATAGGCATCTGAGCTTATAAATGTATTAACGAAAATAAATTCATTCCAATTATAAATCATGTTAATAATGCCTGTCGTTGCGATAACAGAGCCTGTCATCGGCAGTACGATTCGGAAAAATATTTTGTTCACGGAGCAGCCGTCAATAACCGCCGCTTCTTCTACCTCTCGCGGCAAAGCATAATAGAAGCCAAGCAGGATCATAATCGTGATCGGCATATTGAACGCTACATAAGACAAAATAAGCGACAACGGATGATCAATGAGATGTATTTTGTTGAATATGCTGAACAACGGAATGAGCGTCGAATGCACCGGAATCATCATCGCAACCATGAATAAACCGAGTACAAAAGAACTTCCCTTCCACTTCAACCTTGTTATCGCGTAGGTAACCAGGCTGCCTAACACAATCGTAAGCACCGTCGCTACAACCGTAATCCATACGCTGTTGAAAAAGTAAACATCAATATTTCCAGCACTCCATACCTTCTCGTAATTTTCCCACCTAGGATTCATAGGCAGTGACAACGGAGGAAGATTGAATACTTCCTGATTGTTTTTAAGCGAGAAAAACAGAAGCCATACGAGCGGGAAAATTTGCAATATGGCAACGACCGATAACACGATATATAGTACGGAATAACCCAGTTTGCTTGCTATCCAAGCGCCGGAGCTTTTGTTTCCGTTCCTCAGCTGTCCTGCAGTTCCGGGCATCATGAAGCTTCCCTCCTTACGAATATTGAATCGTATCTTTTGTAGCAGTCAATTTTCGGATTATCCAAGTTACGATGAGACAGATGATAAGCAGGAAGAAGCCAATTGCACTGCCATAACCAAAGTCATATGCCCGGAAAGCTTGGTGATACATGTACGATGCCATCACTTCACTGGAGCCATTCGGCCCTCCATCTGTCATGACGTAGATCAGATCAAAGTATTTTAGCGAGCCAACAACTGCCAGCACGATCGTTACTTTAATGACCTCCATCGCCAGCGGAAGCTTGATTTTGTAAGCGATTTGAAAGGCATTCGCACCGTCGATCTTCGCCGCTTCCTCAAGTGAAGCCGGGATGTTCTTAAGCGCAGCGTAATAAATTAAAATATAAAAGCCCGCATACTGCCAGAGGATTGGAATGAATAAAGCAAACAATACCAGTGAAGACTCAGCCAGCCATGCGGGAGGATTTGCAAACCCAATGGATTCGAGAAAGCTGTTCAGAATCCCATTTGTTGGATGATAAATTTTCAGCCAAAGCTGTGCAATCGCTACGGACGACAGCAGCATCGGAATCAAATATATTTTGCGAAAAAAATTGACGCCCTTTAGTTTGGCGGACAACACCATAGCAATAACTAAATAGAGAATGAGACTAAGTGTTGAAAAAACAGCTAACATAAGCGAATGACCGGCGCTGTTCCAAAACATTTTATCCTTAATTAGAGCTTGATAATTATCCAAACCAATAAACTTCATTGCTCCAATGCCATTCCACTGGTTTAATCCATAATAGCCAGTCAGAACGATTGGAATGTATACAATAGCTAATATCAAAAGCAGGGAAGGCAGCACATACAGCGCAATTATTCTTTTGTTCGACATGACCTTATCCAAATTAGCCGACTCCTTTCTCATTCTCAAGCAGTAAGCATTTACCCGGCATCATATGCCGGGTAAACGGCTTCCCTGCTCCCTATTCTAGAAGCTGTCAGTTTCCTTTGGAAATGGCCGCATCATGCTCTTCAGAGAATTTCTCTGGTGTCACTGCTTTGCCGAATAACGCTTGAATTTGGTTGAGATGCGTTTCTGCGGCATTTGCTTGCATTTGTACATCTGCAAACAAGGTAATGCTGCTAGCTTTGTTCATTTCATTGAACAGATCTACATATAGCTGAGGCAGCTCAAGCTTGGAAGTATCCACCTTCGTTGCTGGAATAACACCTGCTCCAGTAACGGATTGCTCGCCCCATTTTTCCACAAAATATTCTACGAAAGCTTTCGCTTCTGCTTTGACATTTGAGCTTTCTGAAACGAACAATCCAACGCCTGGTCCACCTACCCAGCTGTTGATATCGCCTTTGCCGCCTTCAACCGTTGGGAACTTGAAGAAACCAACGCTGTCGCGGAACTCTTTAGGTATATCTTCATTCGTTGTGAAGTTAGGAAGCTCCCACGTACCCATCATGTACATAGCCGCTTTGCTGTTTAGAAACTCTGATTTTGCTTCTTCGTTGGACAGGCCGTTAAAGCCTTTTACGAATGCATTGCTGTCTACTAGCGATTGTACCTCACTAGCCGCTTTTACTAGGTTTTCATCCTTGAAAGATCCTGAGCCGCTAATTGCCTTGGACAATGCTTCTTGTCCTGCAAAACGATCTGCAAGGTACATGTACCACAAAGATCCAGTCCAGCGATCCTTGTTGCCAAGAGCGATTGGCGCGACACCGTTTTCAGAGAGCGTTTTCACAACTTGCTTAAATTGCTCGTAGGTTTGTGGCACTTCCAGCTTGTATTTCTCAAAAAGCGTTTTATTGTAATATACCGGTGAAATATTGAATTCGAGCGGCAAACCATACGTTTTACCGTCTACAGCATAAGCCTCTGTTGTGCCGCTGACGAATTTGCCATTAAGATTTCCGCTAAGCAGATCATCCAGCGGTGTGAACAGCTTGCCCTCTACATACGGCTGAAGGAAGCCCGCTGCCCAAGTAACGCCTACATCCGGCAGTTGGTTTGATGCTGAAAGCACTTTCAATTTATTTTTATATTGTTCGTTATCCAGCACTTCTTGTTTGATCGTAACGTTAGGGTTCTCTTTTTGATATTCAGAAATGATTTGATTCACAATTTTGTTTTGTCCAGCCGATACACCCTCAGGCCATAAGTGCATAAAGTTAACCGTTACTTTCTCGGAACCGCTTCCATTTGCACCATTCTTTGAATCCTCTTTACCGCCATTGTTCGAATTTTGACCGCAGCCTGCTGCAACAACTGCAAGACATAGAGTCAATAGGAGAATCGTCAATTTCTTTTTGAACACGTTTACAACCCCTTTTCTGCTGGTGATAGATTTGAATCTTACAAATCCATTTTATCAACACGATGTCAGCATCGTAAGGGTACATGAATTGGGGAAAATACTACTTTTATTGGATTGTCTCCTCGGAATGAGCGATCGTTCTTCGGTATTGACCCGGGCTAGTTCCTTCAAGCGAACGAAATACTTTCACAAAATATTTCGACGTTTGATAACCGACTTGTTCAGCAATATCAGCAATCGCAAGTCTTGTTGTAGACAGTAATTCCTTAGCTCTTTGTACCCTTTTTCTCGTCAAATAATCGCTAAACGTAAGCCCCGTCTGCTCCTTAAAGAGCACGCTGAGATAGCTCGCATTCATATGCAAATGCTCTGCTGTATCGCGCATAGTGAGCGGCTTCTGCAAATTGTCTTTTAAATACTGAATCGCTTCTTGCACCTGCGGGCTATAGCTGTCTTCTTCCTGCGCAATATCCAGCAGCTTCGGGTCCATTAGCTTCTCCATGCGCTCAATCCGGTGTTTGCTTTCTTCTCTTTTCATAGCAAGCTCTACCGCTTTAATAAGTTTAGTTTTATCCAAAGGCTTGAGCAGATATTCGACCACACCAAACTGCAGCGCCTTCTGCGCGTAATCAAATTCAGGGTGACCCGAAATAATGATGACGACAGGAGGATGCGGCAGCTGCTCGTTTATTCGCTCCACTAAATCGAGCCCTCCGATTTCAGGCATGCGTATATCGGTGATTAGCAAATTCGCCTCGTTAAGCGTAAGCCACTCCATCGCTTCTATCCCATTGGATGCGGTCTCTATCCGATATTGTCCAGCCGACCATGCTTCAAGCACTTTGCGTACGCCTTCCCTCGTTCTCGGTTCATCATCCACGATCAGTATGGTTTTCAATTGGAATTTCCCTCCCATGTTCATTAGGTATCTCAAAGGCGACGGTTGTGCCACTGCCGATCTCGCTCTTAATTTCCAAGCCTTTGGTTTCCAAATGATAATAAAGCAGCAATCTTCGTTCCACATTGCTTATGCCAACCCCAGTTCCTTTGGAGGAAGTTTGATGCTGGCCTTTGTCCATTGCTGCGTACAAAGCCCGAATTTTCCCCTCATCCATGCCTGGTCCATTATCCGTCACAGCAATGCGAGTATAACCCGTCCGCTCAGACGGCTCGACCCGAACAACAACGGTGCCTGCCCCAATTCGCTGTTCAACGCCGTGCAGAATCGCATTTTCCACGAGCGGTTGAATAAGAAGCTTAGGAATCGGCACACTGCGGCAATTTTCTTCCGATTCAACCTTCCATGCCAGTCTATCAATCATACGCATATCCATTATTTTTAAATACCGCTGCGCATGCTCAAGCTCATCACCGATCGTTACCCATTCATCCTCATCCGCGTGTGAAATGACATATCGGAACAAACCAGACATTGCAATAACAACATCCGCCAGCTCCTCTTCGTCTTTCTCATCCAGTGCCCAATAAAAGGCTTCCAGTGTATTAAACAAGAAGTGCGGATTAATTTGCGCTTGCAGCGCCTTCAGCTCCGTCCGGCTTTGAACAATTTCCTTCTGATAAACAACATCAATGAGCTCATTCAAAGAGCCAACCATCTGATTGTACGTATTATTAAGCTCATTAATTTCCATCGTTTTGGACGTAACCGGTATCGGCTTCAAGGTTCCGAACTTCGCATTGCGCATCACTTTAATCAAATTCAATATCGGGCGAGTAATCATCGTTGATAAAATAAAAGTTAAAATAAGAAATAACATGCCGCCTACTAAAATTGAAACAATAATAACGGTACGCAAAATCGAAATGCCTTCGGCAGCATACTTTATCGGCGTTAAAATAATAATTTTCCAGCCGGTCATTTCCGATTTTTTCTCAATGGCCATGAAACGTTCTCCGTCCAGCGCTACCGTCTCATCCCCTTGATTAAGCATCTTCTCAACGTCTACTTCCTTCGAAAAATCGGAGGTAATCGTCTGATTCTCGGCATCGAATAAACCCATCATTTCACTGGAATTATTGTCAGCGTTTCCATTCGATTCCGTGAGCTCAAAATATTTTTTATCAATTTGCACCATCAAATACCCTGCATGCGAGAAGGAATGGTCAATAAGCCGAACATGGCGAATCGCAATGATGGAATCGGGGTACCTCGGGTCCATCCCGAACCAGACCAACCTGCCTCTTCCCTTGTCCACAAGGCTGAGCCAGCCCGTAGATACCCGGTTGTCCAAGCTTATATCCGTAAGCGGGAACAGCATCCTATAGTCGGTTGTATACAGCTCCAATGAGCGAATCCCCGTTGCATAAGCTTCTTGCTTTCGTATCTCCTGCTGAAGGGATTGACGTTCTTCAAAGCTGATCTTGCGTCCTTGCACCTCTTGTGCCATCAACCGCTGGATCGTTGCGCTTGTTGCTACCTGCATCGTAAACGTATCGATCTGCCGCAGCAGCACATCCAGCTTGCCTGTCGCTTGAACAGCCGTTTGTTGAATATGTTTTTCCGCATTGTTGCGCAGCAGAACCGAAACTTGATCATACGTAAAAAAGCCGACCGCCCCCAGCACGATAACCATAACGAGCATGAAGCCAAGGAAAATTTGATTACGCAATGTATTCATTTGTCCGAAACGATTCATGCCTACACTCCTTGTCCCATTCATTTCGTTTTTACTATACACAATTAAGATAATAAAAAGAAAGCCCTATCATTTCCACTGCTAATATATTAATTAATTAGATTAATAATCCATTGTTCACTGTAATCAGATATAATAATCATAAGCTTATGGCATATCAGAGGATCTATTTACTAATCATCTTAGAGAGGGGAATTCCGATGACCGTCGATTTCCTAGTACGCAATAACGTAAATGTTTTAGGCAAAGGTGAACAAACGATAGTGTTTGCACATGGATTCGGCTGCGATCAAGATATGTGGCGCTACATCGTCCCGAGCTTTGAAGATGATTACCGCATCATCTTGTTTGATTATGTAGGTTCTGGAGAATCTCAAATCGATTATTATGAACCCGAAAAATATAATAGTTTACATGGTTATGCGCAAGATGTCATTGAAATTATGGATACGCTGCATGTAAAGGATGCTGTATTTGTTGGCCACTCCGTAAGCAGTATGATTGGGATGCTTGCATCCATTCACAATACCGAATATTTTAAACACATTATTATGCTTGGTCCTTCTCCGCGTTATGTAAACGACCTTCCAGATTATTATGGAGGTTTCCACCGGCATGAAATCGATGAATTGCTTCATATGATGCAAATGAATTTTATTGGCTGGGCGAGCTACCTCGCGCCAATCGTCATGCAAAATTCAGAACGCAAGGAATTAACTAACGAATTGGAAAAAAGCTTTTGCTCTAGAGATCCCCATATTGCAAGGCAATTTGCTGAGGTAACTTTTTTATCCGATTGTCGCGCTGATCTCATTCATGCAACCGTTCCTACCCTCATTCTTCAATGTTCTGACGACAGCATTGCTCCTATTGAGGTTGGCGACTATTTGCATGCTCATCTTAAAAACAGTACTCTTCAGCATATGCTTGCAAAAGGCCATTACCCGCACTTAAGTCATCCCGAAGAGACGACGCAACTGATCAAACAATATCTATCCAACAACTAGAATTTGAAGAGAGGCAGTCTTTACATGGATACCCAGTTAAATTATGCTCCCTGTGGATTTTTCACTATTTCAAGTACAGGGGTAATTCAAGAGGTCAATCAAACGCTGTTAAACATGCTTGGTTTTGAGCGGCAGGAACTGCTGAACCGACATCTTGAAACCACTATGTCTCTTACGAACAAACTGTTTTTTCATACCTATTTTTATCCGTATATCCAGCTGTATGGGCATGTGAATGAAATGTACTTCTCGTTTAAAACGAGAGACCAGCTTGATGTGCCTGTACTGTTAAACGGGATTCGCCACGAACGAGATGGTGAAATTGTCATTGATTGTGTCGTTGTGGAAATGCGCAAACGCATTGAACATGAGAACGATATCCTGCAAACCAAAACAAAGCTGGAGGAGCTTTATCGGGCAACCCATGAAGCGAACAAAAAGCTTGAACTCCTGCATGAAGAATATGAAAGCAAGCATTCGCAATTGCTAATTTTGAACCACCAGTTGGAAAAGCTAGCCTCAACCGATCCTTTAACCGGGCTCAAAAACCGAAGGTTTTTTCAAGAGAGCTTACTTGCGAATATCGCAATATTTCAACAATCTGAGCAGCCATTTTCCCTTTTAATTATCGATATTGATCGTTTTAAAAGCATTAACGATACCTATGGGCATCCGGTCGGTGATTTGGTTCTTACAGAGCTGGCACAATTACTCGTATCCGCGTCAAGAGAAGACGACATTGTGGCTCGATTTGGAGGAGAGGAATTCGTCATTATTATTCCTAATGCCAACCAGGAGAATGCCATATTAGCAGCCGAAAGATATCGCAGCAAGACTGAAACAGCTCATTGGGGAGAATATCATGTGACGGTTAGTATTGGCGCAGCAACGATTACGCAGGAGGATACCGATCAATCCTTGCTTCAAAAAGCTGATCAAGCACTCTACAACTCCAAAAAAAGCGGGAGAAACCGGGTCACACACTACTCCAATTTGGAGGAGGGCTAATCGCTTGTTCCCCATTTTGAAATCAAAGAATAGACCGAGAACCATATTATTGAATGGTTTCGGTCTATTTTGATTTCTAATTTTCATATCGTTCGATTCAAGTAATAATAAAAAAGCCCATCTCTTAATTCTGCTTCCTTCTCAAAATGCAGCCTATTCAGCAGTTGAATGGATTTTCCATTTTGCTGTTCCACGGTGGCTTCGATCATCGATAAACCCATCTGTTCAAATCCATAGGCTATTACAGGGAGCAGCGCTTCTTGCATTAACCCCTTTCCCCAGAATTCCTTAGCTAAATCAAATCCTATCTCTGCTTTAGGCTGCTCTCCTTGAATCCAGCAATGGAAACCGCAAGTTCCAACGAGTCTATGATCCTTTTTACTGAAAATCCCCCATCGGCAGCCCTTATCATCGATGTGATATTGAATAATCTCTTTGGCCTCGTTTAAATCTTTACATGGGTTTATATCCATAAATCTGGTCACATTTTCATCCGAAAAATGCTTATAAATTGCTTCAGAATCATCTAAAGTCAAAATAGAAAGCCTCAAACGTTCTGTCTCTAGTTCAGGAAATACAAAGTCATAAGCAGTCAATTCACAACACCTCCGCTCAGCTAACCCTTTTACAAAAAGTGATCATACTCAATTCGCATTCTATATAAATTCAAAATTCGAACTTGTTCCTCACTTAATTGTTCATGATTCCAATACATATGCATCAAGTTGTATTCAAACAGCTGTTTCAATTTCAAAAAAAGCGGCAATGTATCGACCATCTCCGTAGATAGATCGTGCTCTTCTCTATATCCATCAAGGAGAACTTCCGTAATGGACTGTCGATAGTCCTTTATGTTCCCTCCGCCTGAGAATGAGAATTCCATAGCAGAATAAATAGGCACAGCTAAATCAAAAATATTAAAATGTTTTTCACAATCTTGGAAATCAATCATCGTAATTTCAGAGCCGTCCACTAAGATGTTTTCTAGCCATAAATCACCGTGGATCAGTCCGTAGTTTGAATTATTTTTAGGCAAACCCTTAATCTCTGTTAAAAGACGATCTGCCATTTCTCGTATCGCTGTTTCTTCCTTCGGAATATGTGTGAGAAAATCATATTCCTTATTTTCGTACCAATCCTTAAGATGTGCCGTAGACTCAAGATAGGACTGGGTTACACGATGCATCTTGCCTATTTGTTTTCCAACCTTTTTAAGTACAGATTTGTTCCACTCCGCCCGTGGCAAATGAATGCCCGCCGCAGCTTTATATACAACGGCTAGCTTTTCTTCATCCAGCATGATCTTTTCAATATATTGATGATTAGAAGAGTGGACTGCTTCAGAAGCGCCAACGCCTTGATGGCATAAAAAATTCGTCCAGCTTACTTCCTCTAACTGCTCGTGATAGGTTTTATAATTCGTTATTCGAACAAAAAGGGTGCCCTCCTTTGCAAGACAACGATAGATTTCATTGGTTACCGTGTCCACCTTATAACAACCAATAGAATAAGCTTCCTTAAGAAATTTCAATATTTGTTCTTCCATATTTGTATCCGCCTCGTTATAGATAGTTATCTAAACCACTTCTTTAGTTTACCATTTATAAACATCGGGCTCCGATAAAATACAATTATACTTGTTCTTGGCATGGCCGAAATACTCTTATTGCAGCTATTTTCTATAATTTATATAATATGGATATGTTTTAGAGATAGTAGACTTCTTACTCTACCCTATACTAGGAGTGACTATGGTATGAATTCATATGTTGGCATCGAAATAGACGGCGGTCAGATGTATATGATGGCGGATACGCCGAATGGCTGTCTAGAGCAAATTTTTCCTATCGCCAGAGATTGCTCGCTGCTCGAGCTGCAGCAGGAGGTCGAAGCTTTTGTAGCCAAGCTGACTTATACACCAAGCGGCATCGGCATCGGTATGCCGGGACTTGTTGTTGGTACGGATAAAGTAGAGCTAAGTCATGTTTTACCTGTGTTAAACGGGACTACAGCAGATATGTTTACGACAGCAGCAGGCATTCCTGTAGCATTCATTAACGACGTTAAGGCTGCAACGATGGCCGAGGCTGCTCATTATCAGGACAACCATACCGTTGCGGTCATTATGTCTGATGCCTTCATCGCAGCAGGTGTAGTCGCCTCAGGCGAATTGCAGCTTGGTGCGAAGGGCTGGAGCGGTGAGCTCGGCTATATGATCCTTACCGTGAATGGCAAGCCAGCACTGCTCGATACTCTAGCCAGTGGTTACGCGATTACGAACCAAGCCGGCATAGATGATGCGGCAGTGCGTGAGCGGCTAGAAGCAGGCGATTTGCAGGTGACTGCGCTTGTACGCCAAGCAGGGCAATATTTTGGCTACGCTTTAACTAACCTGCTTCATCTGTATAATCCAGATGTCATCGTGGTTGGCGGCAGTACTCCGACATATAAGGGCTATATGGAAGCTGCCAAGGCTGCTCTTGAAGAACATGCGCTGCCTGAATTGTTGAAGTGCTGCAACCTAACAGAACCTAAGATTCATAACCGGGTCATCGCATTTGGCGCTAGAGAGTGGATAAGGAAGCTTACACAATAACCATATTTGCGTAGCTTTATTTATTCATAAAGAACAGAAAAGCCGGACACCATTCGAGTGAATGGTGTCCGGCTTTCTTATAGCTGCTCCTTATGTTGCTTCCCGCAAAAAAGAGCACCAGCAAGGTGCTCTTCTTATTCAATACACTCTTATAATGTCGAGGCAGCCTGGCCAACTAACGACGTCAGTTGATCATAATCAACTGCATTCCCCTGTTTAAGCTTAATGGTTTTCCGTTCAGGAGGACCGTCAAACAATGGCTCCGGAAACGATAGCTCACTTGCGTTAAAGATCGTAAAGCTCACCGCATCCTTCGAAGTGGAAATAACGGCAGCGTATTTTCCATTTTTCAAAAAATGAGGTTTCTTATACTGAATGCGCTCCTGAACGTCTGGGATAGCTCCATGAACAAGCTTGCGCAGCTCAGAACTCAGCTCCACTTGCCAAGGCTCTTTTATCGCTGCGATAAAATCTGTTACTTCTTGATTCATTTGATATTTCTCCTTTGTAATTGAAATTCTACCTGACTCTATCATTACGTCGAACGAGTATTAACAAAATCGACAGCTTCATAAAAAAAACTCAGCTTTTATTTAGAATGTCAATTTGGTCTCTCAAATCCGCTTCCAGTGCCATCATTCTTGAGCCTTGCAGCAATTTCGTATCTTCAAGAAGCAGGCGCAGCTCAATTTCACCCTCGCCGCCGTAGGCTGGATTTGGCATACGCATCGCAAATGCAATGGCTTCTTCCTCCGATTTCACATCAATCAGCGTATATCCCGCTATTATTCCTTTTACCTCCGCAAAAGGACCGACTACAACATTCGGCTTCTCTCCGTATTCGGAATACGTGATCCGCAGTCCGCTCGAGCTGGGCTGCAGACCTTCAGCAGCTAAGAGCACACCTGCCTCAGCAAGAGAATCATTGAACGAAGCCATCTCATCCATAAGCTGTCGATCGGGCTTCACACCAGCTTCAGATTGCTTGGTTGCTTTAACAATCAACATATATCGCATGTATATTTCCTCCCTATCGCTTGAGAACGGGGCGATTTCAAACCATCCTCTACTTCAGCAACGAATGGGGAGCTTCATAATCGACATAATCGTTATTTTTCATGACCTTCATTTTCTTTATCCGCTTCTAAAGACAAGCACTCGGCAGCACGATTCAGCAGAAGCTCGCGCTCGCGAGCGTTACGTGTCAACGAAGCAGCACGCTCAAATTCTGTGCGCGCCTCATCCATACGGCCCAATTTAACCAGAAGATCACCGCGGACGCTCGGCAACAAATGATAGTCTTTTAATGATGCTGCGGATGTGAGCTCATCAACAATTTGAAGGCCGAACGCTGGACCGAAAGCCATTGCAATCGCTACCGCCCGATTTAATTCTACGATAGGGGACGGCATGACGCGCGACAAAGCTTCATATAAAGCGGCAATACGCGCCCAATCGGTCTCCGATGCCATCCGAGCTTTAGCATGGCACGCAGTAATCGCAGCTTGAAGCGCGTAAGGACCAAGCGGACGGCCGAGCTTTTGCGCTCGCTCAAGAGCAGTTAAGCCTCGGCGGATGAGCAACTGATCCCATAAACTGCGGTTTTGATCCATCAGAAGAATCGGTTCGCCCGCAGCATTTACCCGTGTTTTGAAGCGTGACGATTGGATTTCCATTAAAGCAACCAAACCATGCACTTCAGGCTCGGCGGGTGCAATTTCCGCCAGGATACGTCCTAGCCTTAGCGCTTCCTGGCAGAGCAGCGGTCGAAACCAGCTGCCGCCGGATGTCGCCGTATACCCCTCATTAAACATTAAATAGATCACTTCGAGTACAGTAGAGAGTCGTTCCTTGAGCTCATCGCCTACAGGAACCTCGAAACCAACCCGCAAGCTGCTTAACGTACGTTTCGCTCGAACAATCCGCTGTGCAATAGTCGACTCTGCAACAAGATAAGCATGTGCGATTTCATCCGTGGTAAGTCCTCCAAGCAAGCGCAGCGTCAAAGCTACTCTCGCCTCCTGAGATAGAGCAGGATGACATGTTGTGAAAATCAAGCGCAGGAGATCATCTCCGACCTCTCCATCCATCGCTATATGAATATCTTCCTCGGTATATAAGACCGTTCCTCGTCCAAACTCTTCATATTTCTGGTCGCGCAGCTTGCTCCTCCTAATCATATCAATCGCACGGCGTTTCGCTGCAGTCATAAGCCATGCTCCTGGATTATCCGGAATTCCGCTTTCCGGCCACTTCTCTAGTGCAATAATAAGCGCATCCTGTGCAAGGTCTTCCGCAAGGCCGACGTCGCGAACCATCCGCGCCAGCCCGGCTATAAGCTTGGCTGATTCAATACGCCAGATGGCATCAATTGTACGATGGACTGCAGACTGGCTCACGATTTTTTAGGCCTCTCCATCTGTTCTCGAAGCGCCGCTTCCATAGCCAGCGTTTCCGGATTTTGAGTCAAATCCATCGCATCAAGCACCTGCCTTAGCTCGATTTCACCCTCGCCATTACCATGGGGATCTGGCATCCTCATCGCCCATTCAATGGCATCTTCCCTAGAATTAACTTCAATAAGCGTATACCCCGCTATAATTTCTTTGGCCTCAGTGAATGGACCGTCTATTACTTTCGGTTTTTCACCGGGATTTGGATAAGAAATGCGTATGCCGTTCGAGCTTGCTTGGAGCCCATCCGCTGCGAGCAGTACGCCAGCCTTAGCCAATTCTTCATTGTAACGAAGCATCGCTTCGAGAAGCTCCTGACTTGGCATAACGCCTGCCTCGGAATCTTTAGTGCCTTTGACGATCATCATAAATCGCATATGTATTCCCTCCTGATTTTATAATCGAGTCTCTATTATTGTTTTTACTCAGCCGATAATTTCGTCCTTATTTAAACGACGAATAGCATTATTCAAATTCGACTTAGCGAGTTAAAATGCTGTCTATTAATTGCTCATGTTGTCCCGCTCCAGCTCATATCCGTTATTTATTCTTCATCAATAAATAAAACTCCTTTATGAAGCAAGCGTAGTGTGTACGTCATGAAGCAAAATAAAAACCTCTATGTCCGCCGCCCTCTGCAAAAGAGAAGAAGCGAGGCAAATAGAGGCTTTCGTATTCGTTAAGTAATTTTATGCTTTTAACAATTAATCACATCAACAGTTTAAGTGGATGCTCTGCTTTCCATCTCACTTAAATTAATGCCTTTATTTCACGCAGCATACCACCTGCAAATGCCGTTAAGAGCTCACGATCAAACGTTTGTTTCCCTGTAACTCCGGCGTACTCGTCTAGGCACTTTCCAATCAAGTCCTGATACTCTGTTGGAAGAGCTTTGACGCCCCATTCTCCCCCTTCTTTTTTGGACGATATATTCCCTTCTCTCAGGTAGAACAGCACTCTACACAGGTTCAAGGTAATATACATCGGTTGATCCATAATGTCTTCCGAAGCCCCTTTAATATCATGATAAATGGACGCTAGAAAATACGTTTTATCGATAGGCTCATACAACTCATTAAGCGGCTTGCCATATAAGGTAATTCCGCGATAATAAGCGACAACCAGCTGCGATGCAAAATCATGATCCTCGTACCCGCCGCAAACATAGTTTTCGTCTGAGCGATATCTCTCCTTGTGGAAGTCAGAATAATGCATTTCACAGGGCGTAGGATAGACGAAGGAACTCAGGTGCGATTCCAGAACCACACTAAACTCCATACCTCTAGCATTTGGCATTTCATCATCCAGCGCCAACACTAACCTAGCCATCCTCTTTTTGTTTTCCTCGGTCAGACTCTCTTTGATCACAACGATAAAATCGATATCGCTTCTTTGCGGATGAAAGCATCCCATAGCCAATGATCCGTGTAAATAAATGCCCGACAAATTGTCGCCGAGCTTCCCTTTAAACAAAGAAACGATTTTATCCAAGTACAGCTGCATGCTTTTGCCTCCCCAACTCATCTGTCCGCATTATTAAATCTAAACACCATTTTATGACCGTCAAATGTCATGCCAACCGCTTCTTCAAAATGGTTCGTTGTGTAGCTTGATACTGTTTTTCTCCAAAATTTTTGCCCTGTTATATTTTGCTCCATCGGGTTTGTAAAGAGCTCCCACTGGCCTTTGAACCTCTCAAATACTTGCGTCGCTGCCTTTTGTGCAACACCTTTCCCTCTGAATGGCTGCAATAGAAAGAAATTATTCACAAAATAATCGACCCCTTTTGCACACTTTTATTCTCATCATCTATCCCACTCTCAATCTTTAATTTCAAAAGAAGCTATATTTCAAACTTATACCAGTATGTAGCTGCAAGCAAGGTACAGTTTGATTTTAACTAATCTACACGTTTTTTCGGTGCAGCCTCTTCTAGAAACAAAAAAAACGGTTCAGCAAAGACTAAAATCGTCTTCACTGAACCGGAACAAATTAAACTTAGAGCTGTACGGTTGCTTTCGTTTCACTTGCCTTAATAATAGCATCTAAAATCTCTTGATTGCGGTACCCATCCATAAAGCCGGCAATGCCATCCGGAACGCTTCCCTCAAGCAATGCCGTAAAATCAGCATACTGCGTCACTTTACAACTTGCAGGAACTTCGACAACCACTCGCGCAAGCTGACCAGGAGCCTCCTCACGAATCCAAACCAACTCATTCGGATTTAGCGTTGAAGCATGAAGCGTGCCTAAATCTCCATATATGGATACTTCGTGCTGATTGCCCGATCCAATCGCATTGCGAGTCGTTTGGAAGACGCCCATTATTCCGCCCTCCATACGAGCCTGGAAGCTTGCAAAGTCATCCACCTCGATGGTAACCATATTGCCGCTCGCTGGATCTTGCCGCTGCGGAATAATGGTATGCAGCTGTGCCGACAGTTCTTCGAATTCCCCAAAGAGAAAACGCGCCATATCGATCATGTGCGAGCCCAAATCGCCAAGCGTCCCCGTGCCGGTAATATCTTTGTTAAAACGCCAGATATAAGGGACATTATTTGGCGCTGCGCCCCATCCCTGCAAATATTGGACACTAAAGCTGCGAACCGTTCCGATTTCACCCTCGCGCACAAGCTGCCGTACGTATCGGAATGCAGGTGTATAGCGGTAGGTGAACGCCATCATTGCTGGAATCGGCTGCTGTTCATACAACTCAAGTAGTGACTCAGCTTCCTCAAACATGCGGGTAAAAGGTTTCTCCGCCATGAATGGCTTTCGTGCTTGCAGGCAAGCCCGGATAATGTCCGCATGGACATTGTTCGGCGTAACGGACACTACGGCATCCACATCATTATCCTCAATCAGATGGTTATAGTCCAAGTAACGCTTGCCCTCAGCAACATCAAGCTGGTCACCCACCTTGGCTAACGCTTCTTCATACACATCGCTTACCGCAATAATGTCAAAGCGGCCTTCCGCTTTCATCCACCGAATATGCTCTTGAGCCATTCCGCCTAAACCAATCAAGCCGATACGGAATTTTCTCATATTTCGGTTACCTCTCTCGAGTAAGGCTTGGATTTAATAGGCTCCAGCGGAGCTGCATTGCCATAAACAGGCTCAGCCGTTTGACTTGGCACTGCCCATCGCACGCCGTTCTCGATTACCTTCTGGATTTCTTTATTGTAATAGGTCGGATAGGTCTCATGCCCCGGACGGAAGTAAAAGACTTTCCCTTGTCCGCGGTGGTAAGTAACGCCGCTGCGGAACACTTCGCCGCCTTCAAACCAAGAAACAAACACCAGCTGGTCTGGAGTCGGAATATTAAAATGCTCACCGTACATCTCTTCCTGCTGCAGCTCGATGTATTCGCCAAGGCCTGAAGCAATTGGATGAGCCGGGTCAATGACCCAAATCCGTTCCTTTTCATCCGCCTCGCGCCATTTCAGCTGTCCTGTCGGTGTGCCAAGCAGCTTGCTGAAAATTTTCGAAGCGTGCCCTGAATGCAGAACGATAAGCCCCATTCCTTTCAGCACCCGTTGGTACACCTTGTCGACGATCCTGTCCTCGACCTCATGATGCGCCAAATGCCCCCACCAAATTAATACATCCGTCTGATTCAATACCTGCTCCGTTAGTCCATGCTCCGGCTCATCGAGCGTAGCTGTTCCGACTTCAAAGCCTGCTTTCGTCAGGAAGTCTGCAATTGCGCCATGAATGCCGTTCGGATAAATGCCACCTACAACCGGATTGTTTTTCTCATGACGATTTTCATTCCATACCGTTACTCTCACCATTACGTACTAGCTCCTTTACAACAGTTACTTAACACTTGTATAGCGTTTATAGGCATCACTGCGAATCTCAACCAAACGTTCTAGTCCCATGCCGTTCAGCTGTTTAATATACGCGTCCCATTCTTGATCGATGTTTCCTTTTATAATCCATTTTGCACGGTTCGTTTTGACGTAGCTGTCAATATCCGTAGTAAGCGTTGGAAGCTCCTTGAATTCTTCTACGTTGTACATAACATTCGGGAATGGCGTCGTTACATATTCACTTACGAGCTTGTCGATTGCCAGCTTCAGCCCGTCTCCTGTCGTTTCATCCAAAATGATATTTTTCTCAAAGCTTGGGCTTACATATTTCGGACCAAAATCACGGACCGATTGATCCCAGTACCAAGCATCCGCGCTTGTGCCTTCTGGAGGATTCATCAGCGCATAGCTGCCATCGCCTTTTTTATCAATAACGGTTCCGATTGCGCCCCAGAAATTTTGAATGCTTGCTTCATTTGTGTAGAACTGATCCGCCCAGCGCGCAGCGACTTCCGGATTTTCACTGAATGTCGTAATCAGCATTTCATTGCGTCTTAAGCTTAATCCAACAGGATCTCCGGTTTGATAACGTTTGCCATCTGGTCCAGCAATGGACGGAATAGCTGCATATTCATCCTTCCACTTTCCGAAGACAGCATCCGGTATCCATTGATTCGAGAAGCCGATCATAGCTGCATCTGGATTTTGCTGTTTAGCAGAAGACATGGTATTGTCCTGGGTGAACAGCTCCTGATCGATCAACCCTTCTGAATACAATTTATGCGTCCATTTCAGCGCTTCTTTATATTCGTTCGAAGTCGGATAGAAAACGGGCACGCCGTCCTTGAGCATCATGCTGTTGCCATTCAAATCTGTTATGCCAAATGGGTTTAGAAAATCCATGCTAATATCTACCGAGCCGCTAAAAGGAATTTCATCCGCTTTCCCGTTTTGGTTCGGATCCTTTTCTTTGAATGCTTTGAACACATTGTACAAATCTTCAATATTATTAGGAACTTCAAGGCCGAGACGATCGAGCCACGCTTTATTGATTACAGGCTGCATCGTCGATAGAGGACGTGATGGCAGCCTAGCAGGCAAAGAGTAAATTTTGCCGTCTGGGAATGTGCTGATTTGCTTCAGCTCTGGCGTTTCGTCCATTGCCGCTTTCAAGTTCGGCATATATTTGTCGATATAGTCATCGAGCGGGCGGAAATAGCTTAAGTTGTTGACGATATCGGAATCCGAGAAGGCATTGTCTCCAAAAATAATATCAGGAAGCTTGCCGCTCGCCAGCATGATCGATTTTTGCTCGCCCCAGTCATTGGAGGACATGACCTGCCAGTTTATTTTAACGTTCGTTGCTTTTTCAAGGTCCTGCAGCCATTTATTATTTTTGAATGTATCTCCCATATTGCCCCAGCGCACAGTCAACACATCCAGTGTGATTGGCGCCGTTACGATCGGCAGCCCTTCTGAGCTAAATTCGGAGCCTGCTTGGGCAGGTTCCTTCTCCGTTTTGCCAGAAGCGCAGCCTATAAGGCTGATTAACATGCTTAAGCTTAGAACTAGTGCAATGAACAATTTTTTCTTCATTTGAAAGATCCCCCTAGTACTTATTGTGAATGGCAAATGGCTAAATTACTTCACAGCGCCAATCATCACCCCCTGATTGAAATACTTTTGAACGAATGGATACATACACATGATTGGAAGCGTCGAGACGATAATAACCGAATAGCGCATTAGGTTCGCTAGTCGCAGGGCAATAAGCGCCGCTTCGCCTGTTCCCATGCTTGACTGCATTTGGTTCGTAATTAATATGTTCCTAAGCACAAGCTGCAAGGGATACAAATCCTGATCCTTTAAGTAAATGAGTGCATTAAAATAGGAATTCCAGTAGCCGACCGCCGTCCATAAGGCCAAAACAGACAAAATGGCTTTTGACAGCGGCAGCACGATTTGCACATAATACTTCAGGTTGCCGCAGCCATCAAGCTGCGCGGCTTCCCACAAATCGCCGGGAATGCTGGACTGGAAAAACGTACGTGCCACAATGATATTAAACACGGCAACAGAGAAAGGCAGTACCATAACTAGAAAAGTATCATACAAATGAAAGTCGCGGATCGTCAAAAATGTAGGAATGAGACCACCATTAAAAAACATCGTGAATATAAAAAATATATTGATGCTCTTGCGGCCTACAAGATCTTTTCTGGAAAGCGCATAGGCTGCCGAAACATTGATCGCCAAGCTAATGATCGTCCCTATTACGGTATACAGGAGCGTATTTCGGTAGCCAATCCATATGTTAGAATGATTCAATAATTCCTTATAGCCATCGAGCGTAAAGCCTTTTGGCAAAACCCACATTTGACCGTTAGCGACGGCGGCAGGATCACTGAATGATGCGATGACGATAAAATAAATCGGATAAACGATTAGAATCAGCATCACAATCGCAAACAAATATAGCAACCATTCCATGGCGTCGAAGGAACGCCTTTTTTGTTTATGCAAAGCCTGTTGTGCTGCGGTTTCCATTGTGCTCATCCGTATCCTTCCTTTCTGTTACCACAGGCTGTTTTCGCTGTATTTTTTGGCTGCCTGATTAACTAGAATCAGTAATATAAAGCTAATGATCGTATTAAACAGATTGATCGCCGAGGAGAAGCTGTACTGGCTGCTTAGCATCCCGATTTTATATACATAGGTAGCAATAACCTCGCTGGAGGAAATGTTCAAATTATTTTGCATCAAATAAACCTTTTCAAATCCGACACCGAGCAGTCCGCCAATTCGAAGGATCAGCAATGTGATGGCCGTTGGGAGCAGCATCGGAATATCAATGAAACGTATTCTTTGCCAGCGGCTTGCCCCATCCACCTTCGCTGCTTCATAAAGGCTTGGATCAACAGCGGATAACGCCGCAATGAAGATAATGCTGTCCCAGCCAGCATGCTGCCAAACATCTGTCCATACGTAAACGCTGGTAAACCATTCCGCTGAGCCCATCAAGTTAGGAGCCTCAGCCCCAAACAAACGAAAGATATTGCCTATTAGCCCGGTGCTCGGTGAGGATAAAATGAGGATCAGACCCACCATTACAACGGTAGAAATAAAATGCGGCATATAGGTTACCGTCTGAAATACTTGCTTAAACCGGTTCACTCGCATTTGATTAATCATCAGCGCGAGCATAATCGGTATTGGAAAAGTAGCTATGCTATAGAAGCTAATAATCAACGTGTTTTTAATTGTGCTGGAAAATTGATAGGAGTTGAAAAACTTCTCAAAGTACTTGAACCCTGCCCAAGGACTGTCCATAATTCCGAGAGCGGGACTGTAATCTTTAAAAGCAATCAGCACCCCATACATCGGCTTATAAGAAAAAAGCAGAAGCAGCACAACTGCAGGCAGCAGCAAAACATACAAGCCCCAATTCTTTCTTATCCGGCCAATCGTTTGCTGCATATTCATGTTTAATTGGCTGGTCTTCAATGAAATTCCCCCATCCTTCATTCGTCTGCGTCCATGTTGTTTCGTCAAACTCTCTCTTGCCTCTTTATTATAAAGGCTGCTTTGAGAACAATTCGGACTATTCTAAATCGCTATTCGGACTTTTCATCCCATTCATCTAACGGTTTGGCAGCAGGATGCTAGAAATTAAAAAAAGACTGACACTATCCAGACTTTCTTGCGTTTTTTTCGGACTTTCATGTGAAAACGGGCTAGACCCGCCTCTCATTCTACTGCGTTTGCATTATAATTGGTTTTACTAGCAGACAGAAAGCCCGAAAAGAGAGGAAGCTAATGAGACCTATGACAAAACGCAAACCCGGCAAATCCTATCCGATTAGGCACTACGTAAAAGTGATGCTATTGATTTTAGTCTCTGTATTAGTACTGGATTGCATTATTAGTATCGTCGCTATTTCCATGGTCAAGCAGCAAACGACACGGTATTTGCAAAACACCGCGAATATGTACATTAATCAAATCAATCTTGATTTCTCCAATATTAATCAATACATGGGCTGGACGCTTGCAAACGATGAAAACGTAAAAAAGATGAAGCAATTTCGCTCCACCGATAACGAATTTATAAAAGCAAACACAGAGCTGTACAGGCGTTTCTCCGAGCTCCAAAAAAATTACGAGAAAAAATATAATTTCTTCATTTATTTAGAAGATCAAAAATACTTTTTAAATTCCTCACCAACCAATGTGTTGTACCCTGATTATTTATCATTAAAAAAACAAATCGCATCCTATGTACAAGATAAAAATTCGCTTGAAACCTATTATTCCAACTGGTCGCTTATCCAGTTGAATGCGAAATATTTTATCATTAATATCGTGCCGTTTCATGAAAGCTACCTGATTTGTCTTATTTCTGCTGATGAACTGATTGGTCCGCTTCAGCAAATGGATCTTGGGGGCAACGGGTTTGTATCCTTAATCGATCATACAGGCAATGTCATCAATAATCTGTCGACGGATAAGGGCACTGAGGTCCGTAACAACGAGCAAAAGAAAACGCTGCTAGGCATGATCCAGACCACAACAACCGTCAGCAAACCATTTGCAAATGCAACCTTTGGCGTGAAAATGTTCATCAAATTTGGCGCGTTTGAGAAAATTATGATTGCCCAGCTGCTCATTATGCTCCTTGCTGCTATTGTTGCCTGTGCCCTATGCGGCATCATGGTGTATTTCAATATTTTGATTTTAAGACCGCTCAAAAACTTTTCATTCAGCCTGACGCAGTTTAATGAAGACAGCAAACCGCTCGATCTCAAGATGAACAAAATCGTTGAGCTGGAATATGCCAATAAGCTGTTCAAAAACCTGCTGGAGCAAATTCGAATTTTCAAAATCGATATTTATGAACATGAAATTGAAAAACAAAAGATTCAGCTCGATTATATGAAATTGCAGATCAAGCCTCACTTTTTTTTGAACTGCTTAACCAACATTCACAGCATGGCTCAAATGCAAATGTTCGAGGAAATTCAAAGCATGGCCATTTCAACGTCCAATTATTTTCGTTATATTTTTCAAAATGGGGAAGATTTCGTGAAGCTGGACGATGAGATTGATCATGTTCGCATTTATTTGGAAATTCAAAAACATCGTTACAGAGATGCCTTCTCCTATCATATTAATCAAGGCCAAGATACGGGCAAGATGAGAATTCCGCCGCTTGTGCTTCAGACCTTCATCGAAAATTCAGTGAAATATGCGGTCTCGCGTGTACATGAGGTTCAAATTAGGCTGGATGTTGATGTGGAGAGGGAATCCGAGGAAGAGGTTGCTGTTATTCGTATATCCGATACCGGCCCTGGGTTTGACCCGGATATATTGGAAAGGCTTGAAAGTGGACAGCCGCTTGATCAAGCAAACGGGAATCACATCGGCATAATGAACACGATACAACGTTTGGAATACTTATATCACCGCAAGGCTAAAATTCATTTTTCCAATATTGACGCTGGAGGGGCTTGCGTGACGATATACCTTCCTCATCCTACGCAGGATACACCGTGAAAGGAGTAACAACGAATGAATGTACTGCTTGTAGATGACGACTATTTTGTTGTGACCGCACTAGAGAAAAAGGTGAATTGGCAGGCATTATCGATTGATCATGTCTATACTGCTTTTAATATCGCCCACGCGCAGGAGTTGCTCAAACAGCATCCGATTCACATTTTACTTTGCGACATCGAAATGCCGCAGGGCAGCGGGCTTGAGCTGCTCGCTTGGATTCGTGAAGAGAAATACAATATTCAGACCATATTTCTGACCAATTATGCTGATTTCAACTACGCGCAAAAAGCGATCGAGCTGCAAAGCTTTGATTATTTTCTAAAACCAATTGAATTCGACAAGCTGACGCTAATTATTCAGAAAGCCATCTTCAAAGCTAACGAACAGCAAGGCGTCGCCAAGGCGGTTCAAGAAGGCTACTACTGGCAAAAAAATCAGAAAAACGTGCAGGAGCATTTCTGGCGCAAGCTCGTGACGGGGAAAACAACCTATTCTACCCCCTCCAACATTTCCTATTTGATTGCTGAGCAGAATCTCCCTTACGCCTTAACAGACCTCGTACTGCCTGTCCTTATTCATGTATTTCCTCACGAGGAAAGCCTAGAAAAAAAGGACAAGGATTTATTTGATTTTGCGCTTATGAATGTACTGCATGAGCTGTTCCAGAACAAGCGCTTTACAGTCGAATCGATATTGGAGTTCAAGGAGTCCAATTGGATAGCGATACTGAAATGGAAGGACATTCCCGACAGCGGAATCATTGAAAGCATTTGCGCTACCTTCATTCAAAGAGCAAGTACATTTCTCAAATGTGATGCAAGCTGCAATATAGCAAGCACCGGAAAACTGGAGGCCATCCATCACGTCATGAAGGATTTGCTTAGCATGAATGAGAAGATCATTAAATATCGCAATCAAACCTTTTTGCTGGAGCATTTCAATCAGCAAGAAACTTCTTATATACCGCCTAACTTAATGCTTTTGGAGCAGCTGCTGGAGCAAAATAATCCTAGCTCCTTCCTTGCGGAAACGAGTTCATATTTGCACAATATCACCCATAAGCAAATGCTGAATGCTTCTGTGCTGAGTTTGTTTCGGCTGGATATCGTTCAGCTTGTTTATGCGTATCTCAAGAGTAAAGAAATTCAAGCACATAAAATGTATACGGGAAGAACCAATGACCAAATGTTTATGCAATCGTTGAACTCCATTGAGGATATGGAAAACTATCTTCAATATCTGGTGAATACGGCGACAGAGTACCGGAATTTTACGGAGCAGCCCAAGTCCGTCGTAGAAGAAATCAAGCAGCATATTCACAGCCATTGCGGAGATGAGCTGTCCAGAACGAGCCTGGCGGAAACCGTCTATCTTAATCCTGATTATTTGGCTCGATTGTTTAAGAAAGAAACGGGCATTTCATTAGGGAATTATATTATTCAAGTGCGCATCAAGGCCGCCAAGCATTTGCTCGAAACCACACAGTTATCGGTTAATACAATCGCCAGCAAAACCGGATACACGAACTACTCTTATTTTACCAAGCTGTTCAAGCAGGAGATCGGCTGCACGCCTAATGAGTTTAGGAAAATGCAAAATGGTCTCAAACAGTAACACTGACGATTACTGTATAAAATCCTTCCATATTTGAATCATAACGTGAGGTCCTATTTTTTGAGGATATAGTAATAAACAAATAAATGAAGTTAGGATTATAGTCGTTAACCATATATAGAATTTTATTTTTTTGCTCAATTCAGCTTTTATTGTTACGGTTAGTACTGTTATGATAATGCCACTATTAATCAAAAAAATCAGTGGGACTGCGATTATTCTTCCTAGTCCTGTAAACGGGTATAGTTTGATCAGTATATTTACTAATAATATAGAGGGGATCAAGCCTGCAATACAAGGTAAGATTCTTAAGCTGAATTTTTTCAATCTTCATTTCTCCATTCTTGAATCGAAACTCATCTTCGTGCAAAGACAGGATAAGGAATAGTTTAGGAAAATGAAAAATGAAAATAGATCTAGAAAATAGACTTAAGCTTGCTCAGCACCCGTAAAAAAGCACTTTATATGCCTTTTCAACAAAAATAAATCTAAAATATAGATCTATTTTCGCCAAATGAGTATTACTCGCAAAAATAGATCTAGATAATAGATTTAAGTCTGATCATCTTATTCCGTTTACATTATGTAGGGGCTGTTAATTGAAAGAAAATCCATCTTTGAGTCTACTGACTAATGATTTTCTCTTTTCTTTTATCCCCCATACGAGCCCTAAAATGATTGGTGGATAGTAGATTGGATTCATCCAGCTATATGTACCATCTAATAATAAATCACCTAATAAAATCTCATCTTTCTCGTCAACCTTTAGTGACCAATTTCCACTATAAGCTTGTTTCCCCTTGTTGCTTTTTATATATTTGATTGCTCTATTGAATTCGAACGTCTCAACTAAAGACCTGTCCACTTCTTCGCACATCGATGAATACTTTTCCTCTTTTTGCTTCCACGAGAAGTTTGAATCCCATATCTCAATAAGCTGAAATCCAATTAACTTTTCCTCAATTATTTGTTTAAGTTTATCCGATACATAGATCTCGTCGAGTATATGATCACCTTCATGTAACCTCACCCTAAAAATATCATGGCCTTCCACTACTTCTTGACGGAAAGCAAATTGTTCATACCCTATTAATCTGCCTGACCCATCTATTCTTTTTTCTAGCGACTGGTCTGGGTCAACACAATCTAAAGCGGTAAGTACATTTAGGACATAAAGCTCAGAATCTGAAATGAGGGGTAAAAACTCCACATTAATATTCGGTATTTGTAAGATTAAATCTTTGGCTCTGGCGCTAACGATGAGTGAGCCTCCAGTTCTATACATAAAATCAGAAGGTTTATTCCTATCCTCAATGGAAACACGCAGTGCCGTCCAATTACTTGCAACTGATTTGCACTCTTTAAATAGCTTCCTCATATTTGCGTAGTCATCGTAATTCACATAACTTGCCGAGTTAAATGCCGGATGATAATCAAGCCACCATACTTTCATAACGTACACTTCCTCAATTATAATTTGCACGCACGAACCCTCATCAGCTTAAACTATCCAACAAGAGCTTTATATCATTAAAGTGGCCGATACACTCATGTTAAGAAACTTTGAATCTTCTCAAGCAGCCTATTCCATTCGATAGGCTTTGTATCAAAATCATCGCATCCCGCTTCAAAGGCTTTATCCCGATCACTTGCCATCGCATGGGCAGTCAAGGCGATAATCGGAATATGATTGGTCCCCTCAGCTGCCTTCAGTTCCCTTGTAGCGTCCCAGCCGTCAATGACGGGCAAGCTCATATCCATCAAGATGAGATTAGGCGACTCCGACTTTGCCATCTCTATCCCTTGCAGGCCATCGGATGCCATGACCACTTGATAACCTTTGCGGACCAAGCGACGCGACAACATATCCCGGTTCATCTCGTTGTCTTCAACCAACAAAATTTTATACATGTTCTCCCCCCTCTGCAAGCGAGAGCGAAATCAAATGGCGTACCTCATGCAAGAGTGCCTTGCGATCCAGATGCCCCTTTTGCACGATGTTCTCTACACAGCCATTAAGCCTCCGTCTATCTTCTTCCGTTATGCTCTTTGCTGTCACAACGACAACCGGGATCGCTCGCCATTCCTCATGCTCACGCATCGCCGCAACAAACTCAAAGCCATCCATTTCCGGCATCATGAGATCTAATAAAATTAAATGAGGCGCTTCCTCTTGCATGCGCTGCAGTGCGTGATGCCCATTGCCGGCCCTTGTCACGCGGTAGCCTTCCCGCTTCAGCAGCTTTGTCATCATGTCACTTGTCACCGCATCGTCTTCGATGACCAGCACAGAATGCGACTGGCGCTCAGGTATATACTTATCTAATGTGGAGATCAATCGCTCCCGATAAATCGGCTTGGTTAGAAATTCCGACGCGCCAAGCGCATAAGCCAAATGCTGCTCGTCCATCATGGAAATCATTACAACAGGAATATGCGCAAGCTCAGAATCATTCTTGAGTGCTGCCAGTACGTTCCAACCGTCCATTCCGGGCATGAGCACATCAAGCGCAATGACGGCTGGCTTCAACGTCTTCGCTAAGCGGACACCCTCTTGCCCGGATGGGGCCAGCTGTACGTTCCACTCCTCATTCCCCAAATAATACTGCATTAGCCGAAGCATAGCTGGATCATCGTCGATGACGAGAATCGTTCTAGCCCCTTCCATGGGAAAGCTTTCATCACTATGTATTAAAGCGCTTAGTTGTTCAGAATCTGCATTCTCCAGCAAGGGAAGCCAGATAGTGAAAGTAGTACCTTCCCCTACTATGCTGCTCGCGCTGATGTTGCCTCCCATCATATAGCATAGGCTTTGGCTAATGGCGAGCCCCAAGCCGGTACCGCCATATTTTTTGGTTGTCGACGAATCCGCTTGTTTAAACGCTTGGAAAATTTGATCCATCTGCTCCGCAGTCATCCCGATGCCAGTATCTTGTACCCGGAATACAATGCCAGGCAGTCCCGCCTCACTCTCAAATTCCACTTGCAGCGTTACTGTTCCATCCTTCGTGAACTTGCTTGCGTTGCTGAGCAAATTAAATAGGATTTGACGGAGCTTTGTTATGTCGGTTTTGATCGAGCCTTCCGTGCATTCTACCTTGATCTGGTTCTTATTCACTTCCATTAGCGGATGTACGGTCGTTACAATGTCATGAATAATGCTCGGAATATCACATTGTTCCAAGTACAATTCCATTTTGCCTGCTTCGATTTTGGACAAGTCGAGTATATCGTTTATGAGTGTGAGCAAATGCCTGCCGGCATTATTAATCTTGTTAAGATCATCGGCCAGAGCAGGTTCGCCCATCTCTTCCATGTCTTCCTTCAGCATTTCGCTATAACCGATAATTGCGTTCAGAGGAGTCCGCAATTCATGGCTCATGCTCGCAAGAAATTGGCTTTTGATTTGACTGGCTTCCACTGCTTCATCGCGGGCTTTGGACAGCTCAAGCGTCCGTTCTTTCACAAGCACCTCCAGCTGATCATTTAATTGCCTCAGCTCTTGGTTAACATAATAGATCTCACGAGTTTTTTCCTCGGCAATCTTCTCGGCAGCTTGGCGAGCCTTCTTCTCCCGCTCAAGCTGCCTGCGGACTACATCAATATCATTCATGGCATGGTTCACCCCACTTGGGTTAATTCAAAACGGGCAGACGTTCCATCTGCCAAATCGATTCTTTTCACATCTATTGCTTCTCCATAGTGCGCCACGCAGCCTAGAATAAGTCCTTCAGCCAAATCAGCGAACGGCCGTGAGGAGTTGTACGTCATAATCAAAGTACCCGGTATAGAAGTGTCATATTGAAACGCTGGAAGCTCCGCTCCAGGATAAAGCTTGCGCACTTCTACATGGATATAGCTGTCGACCTTCTGCAAAAACTCAAATACGGTGCTATTCTCCACCATAAAGTCAGGATGCATATCTAGCAGCTGGCCAAATAAATATTCGCCAAATGTTCGAATGAGGTCAGGCACAGGGATCTGGGTTCGAGCGTTAAGCTCCACGATCAATTTAATCATCTCATGGTGGTCATATGTGCCAACCGTTGTATAGCTTCCTCCTGAAGGCAGCTCTGCAGCTTCAATAATTTCATCTACCAGCTTCAGGGAAAACTTGTTTTCTACCATTTCCAAAAAAGATGTGAACACCATTCCTTTCACAACTGAACATCCTCTCGTTCTCTCTCATCTTCACTGCTGCTCTCTATTACACGCAAAAAGGCCTCTACGACCTTAGGATCAAAATGAACTCCGCTCTGAAGCTTAATTTCAGCAATGGCTTCCTCTTGTGTCCATGCCCGTTTGTACGGTCGCTCATGCGTCAGGGCATCATAGAAGTCAGCGATCGCTACGATTCTACCGGCAAGTGGAATATCTTCTCCGCTAAGTCCATTCGGATAACCTGTCCCATTCCATTTCTCATGATGAGATAGCGCGATGCTTTTGGCTAATTGCAGAACCGGGAACTGGCTTCCCTCCAAAATGCTGGCGCCAATTTCCGTATGCAGCTTCATCTTTTCGAATTCCTCTGGCAAGAACCTTCCCGGCTTCAGCAGGATGCTGTCTGAGATTCCGATTTTTCCGATATCATGCAAAGGTGCTGCCCGTCTAATAAGAGCTGCTTCCTCTGCCGACAACCCTAAATCAGTTGCAAGCCTTCCAGCCATATCACCCACTCGCTGCGTATGCTGCCCCGTCTCATCATCACGATATTCCGCTGTACGCCCAAGTACGTTCAAAATTTCATTTTTGGCCTGTTCAATCTCTTTGGTGCGTTCACGAACCCGCTGCTCCAAATTGTAGTTTTGCTCTTGAAGCTTCAGATGGTAATATCTTGTCTTCAAAAAGTTTTGAATGCGCAGGACAACTTCCATCCGATCAAAAGGTTTTGTAATAAAATCGTTGGCACCTTCATGCAGCACCCGCGTTCTGGCCTCGGGTGTCACATCCGCTGTTAGGACAAGAACCGGCAAATATTCCCCTTCTTGCTTCCATTTTCTTAAATGCTGCAGCGCCGATAATCCATCCATAACAGGCATATGTAAATCTAACAAAATAATATCGGGCTGATTGGCCCGGTATAGCGTCTCTAGCTGCGTTGCATCTGTGGTCGTGAACAAATTCGTATAACCCGCTCGTGACAATATACGCTCTAGGAGACTGATATTATATTCCTGATCATCTACAATCAGAAACTTTGCGGATTTCATCCATAGCTCATCCATAATTTATCCTCATTTGTTCTTTGATTATTAGATAATCTTTCCATACTTGCTATCATTATAGAACATCATTCGACATTAATCGAGAGAGTTCTTGCTAAGCTTTTGATTTCGAAAATAGGATAAGGAAGGGAATTTCTCATATTTTGTCGAAGTGTAACCTTTGCCATAATGAACCGAGTAGGAGTTGGTTAGAAAATGAATCATGCTCATGGAACATACGATATCGTATTGGTCATCTTTTCATATCTTGTAGCGGTCGTTGCCTCTTATACGGTGCTTGATTTGGTCGGACGAATAAGTACTACGCATAATAGAAAACGTTGGTTATGGCTCCTATTTGGCGCTTGCGCTATGGGTATGGGCATTTGGTCGATGCATTTTGTTGGAATGCTCGCCTTTTCTCTGCCCGTTCCCATTGCATATCATATGCCAACCGTTGTACTCTCGGTTATTGTAGCTATAGTGGCTTCTTTTTTGGCCCTTCATATCGTCGGTAGAAACCAGCTTTCGCTGCCTCAATTGCTTAGCGGGGGAATATTGCTGGCAAGCGGTATAGTAACGATGCATTACATCGGCATGGAAGCTATGATGATTGAGATCACCTACGATCCTATTTATTTCACGTTATCTATTATTATTGCTGTTGTGGCCTCAGTTGCGGCCTTGTGGCTTTCATTTTATTTTCGTAAAGGCAGTGAGAACAAGCGCGGACATATGTGGAAGAAGCTGGGTAGTGGATTGTTAATGGGAGCTGCAGTCGTTGGCATGCATTATATCGGCATGATGGCTGCGCATTTTGATATAGAGAATATCCATTTGCACAGTGCGGAATCTGGGATGATTCTGAATCAACAATGGCTCGCTTATATCATTTCCGGAGGAACGCTATTTACATTAGGCATGTCGCTTATCGGTATCTATATTTCCAATAAGTTCTCTGTTAAAGACTCTGAAATACAGGATAAGTCGGATGAGATTCTAAAAATAAACCATGAATTGCGGCAGCTCAACGAACACTTGGAGCAGATGGTTAAGGAGCGGACAGCGCAGCTGGAGAAGGCCCATGATGAAGCGATTAAAGCCAATCGGATCAAGAGCCAATTTCTTGCCAATATGAGCCATGAGCTTCGGACACCGCTGAACGCCATCATTGGCTATAGTGAGATGCTGATCGAGGAGGCTGAGGAGCTTGGTGAGCAGACGTTTGTAGAGGATTTAGGCAAAATCGGAAAAAGCGGAAGGCATCTGCTCTCCCTCATTAATGATATTTTGGACATTTCAAAAATTGAAGAAGGCAAGATGGAAATCCATGAAGAGATGTTTCAGGTTCATGATTTAATCCAAGATGTCATTACAACCATAAAACCGCTTATTGAAAGTAATGGCAACCAGCTGCAAACTCACTATGTACGGGGTGAAATGATGGCTGATGTTACAAAGCTGCGCCAAATCCTATTAAATTTGCTTAGCAATGCTAGTAAGTTCACCCATAATGGAGCTATCCAATTTAACGTCTATGAAGAAGATAAGGAAGGAAAACCAGGCTTTAGCTTTCTTATCAAAGATTCTGGCATTGGCATGAGCCCTGAGCAGCTGGACAAATTATTTCAGCCGTTCACCCAAGCCGATGCTTCCACCACTCGCAAATACGGCGGTACTGGGCTTGGGCTTGCCATAAGCAGCCGATTCTGTTCCGTAATGGGCGGACATATTTCCGTTGAGAGCGAGCCCGGGGTGGGAAGCATCTTCATTTGCTGGATTCCGATCTCGCGAGTCTAGCTCAGCCATTATCGCTTATTCTTTATCCTTCTTCAAGTCGCGATATTCAGAGGGTGTTACACCAACATATTTATGGAACACTCTCGTGAAGTATCGCCGTTCTGCGAAACCGACGAGCTTGCCTATTTCTCCAATCGCGTAATTGCTGAGTATAAGAAAGGATTGGGCTAGCTCAATCCGCTGCTTTGTTACGTATTCCACGAACGTTTCTTTAAAATACTGCTTAAACAGCATACTGAAATAACTGCCGCTAATATCAAGAAAGTCTGCCAACTCGTCAATACTTAAATCCTTAGCGATATGGCGGCTAATATAATCCTTCGCCTGCCCCATCAATACCTCATTCGTTCTTCGGCTGCTAGCAGCCTGCATGCAGCAATCGATAATGCTCTTCACATCGCCGAGCATGCTCTTTGTCGTCCCTTTGCGCTCTAATTTACCCCATAGCTCCTTCTGCTGCTGCTCTGAAAGCAACCGCATATCTCTAAGCTCTCGCATTAAATGAAGGTTTAAATAATGCAAAAAACGATCGACGAGCGTATGCGAATGTATCGCTTCAGCTCTTAATCTCTCCGTCAGCTTTGTCCATGCATGCTCAACCTGAACACGGTTCAGCTTCTTTAACCCATCAATCACTTGCTCCATATCCTGCCACAAAATAACATCCAATTCATTGCTGCTGCGCGTGCTATCTGAAGCGACAATAAGTGCCGAGCTGCGCTCAGGTGTTAGCTGCAGAGCAAGCTGGAGGCTCCGATATCCATCAGCCAATTCTTGCAAAACGAGCAGCTTAGGTTTACAAGAAAGACTAATTGTTTTTGAAGTAAACAACTTCACTGATTCCTGCAGTCTAGCAGCATAATAGGTTGCCCGTCCTTTATCCAATCGCCCATCTTCCGCCGACCATTCTAGAAGCAGACACCATTCACCCTCGCGAAGCTGTACGATGACATAGCGGAAGCCCATTTGCTTAGCCGTATCCTCTAACACATTGCGTACAGCAAAATTCCACAAGGCTCTCTCCTTCTCATTCCAAATCTGACAGTCCTGCACATAAGCATCCAGATCAATAAGCAGAAACAAATACGAAAGAGAGCTTCGATCGGTATTATCGCCATGCAGCAGCTTATTCGCGGATACAAGTGAGCTGTCCAGCAAAGCATTAATGAGCATCTTCTCATAGGCAAGCTCAATGGCTGAACCTTGGCTGGCCATATTCGCTCTCTGCTGCTGCTTTCTCTTCCGAATGTCGCGAGCGGAATCCGCAACAACTCGCTCCAGCTCCTCATAATTAATAGGCTTTAATACGTAATCTCGAGCGCCGGAACGCAGCACCGAGCGCGCATATTCGAACTCTGTATAACCTGTCAGCATAATGACTTCGCAATCGTGACTTCTTTCTCTCATTTGCTGCAGCATAACAATGCCATCCATTAATGGCATGCGAATATCGCTTAGTACGAGATCGGGACGAAGCTGCTCCGCTGCTTCTAGTGCCTTGACTCCATTCGTAGCTACACCTACGATATCGATGCCGAGTGCTTCCCAGCCAATCGCATAACGAAGATTTTCGAGAATAAGATGCTCATCATCAACAAGCATAGCTTTCAATCTCACTTACGATCACCTCGGCATTTTTTTCGGAATGATGCATTTCATTATCGTTCCTTGCTTCAGTTCTGAGCAAATCATTACGCCATAATAGGAGCCATAATGGATACGAAGTCGATCTGCTACATTGCGTACGCCAAGACCTCTGCGCTCCGTCAATTCACGGGCTTTCGGCATATTGTGCAAGAAGTCGTCATCAGGGGACATGTATTGAAACTTGCTCAGCACCTCATCCCTTATGCCAAGTCCATTATCTTCGATCCAAATGATAAGATTCCCGTTTTCTTCTCCCGCATGAACACGTATAATACCCGGATATTCAATTCCCTCAAAACCATGCTGAATGCAATTTTCTACAAGCGGCTGTAGAGTCAGCTTTAATATGCCGTATTGCAAGTAAGTTTCCGGCATTTCCAAATTAAACTCAAATAGATCGCCAAAACGCAGCTTTTGAATGTCCAAGTAGCTTCTTAAATGCTCAAGCTCCTCGCGGATGGTAATTTCCTCTTTATCTTGAATACTAATTCGTAATATGCTCCCCAGCCGTTGTACCATCTGACTGACGGTTTTCCCTCGATTTTGCAAGGCAAGCGCATTGATTGATTCCAAAGTGTTAAATAGAAAATGAGGTTTTATTTGTGCTTGCAGCACCCTCAGCTCCGCACGCGTTTTCCTATGCTGTTCCCTCTTCACCTGAACAAGCAGATCGCCAACTTTAGCGACTTGGTTGTTGAAGCCCCTGGCGAGCAAAAATAGTTCATCATTGCCCCGCTCCTCAGCTCTGACGCTCAAATCCCCATCCTCAACACGCCGCATTTGGCGCACAATCCGGCTGATCGATTTCGTAATGCGATTGACGAATACGAGGTTAAATAGTAGTGCAGAAAGCGCACAAAGCAATGTAATGGCGATAAGCCAATTCACATATCTAGTAATTTCACCTGATAGCGAATCCCATGATGTTACGGCAATTAACCGCCAGTTTTCCCGGTCTAGACCGATGCTTGTTACTAGACTGTCCTGCCCATCGAAGGCATGCCTCGTCATGGCATAATCTTCACCACTCGACGAGTTAATCGTTGTAAATTCGATGAATAACCTGCTTTGATCTTTCAAGCTGCTATCAAACATAATGATGCCATTCCCATTCACTATGAAAAATCGCGTTTCCTTCCCTCGCTGGCTATTTCGAAAGGTACGAAATACCGATTCGAGCTCCGACCCTTTCATTTGTACGAACAGAACTCCGATATCGTTAAGCGTATTAACATCCTTGACCGTCCTAATTTGCGTAAAAACTTGCCTTTGTCCTGTCAGCTCTTCATACTCGTACGGACCAATCCATTTTGGCCTTCCGCTTAGTGCTAACACCTCTTTATAGAGAGGCAATCCTTGCAATTTATCTATCGTGAGCCATTCAAATGAATCCATGTAAGGAATACTGCTCTGGTCATTCATAACATATAAGAGTGAGTAGCTAACCGAAGGATGATTAATCAACAAATCACGGAAGCTTGTCTGCAGGTCCTTCAATTGCAAGTAATGGTTCAAGGAGGTATCTCCATCCTCCTTCTTGCCGCTCTCATGAATAATATTTTGCAGCGCAGCGTTAGAAATCGTGTTATCAGTCACCTTATCCATTTCTTGATACAGAAAGCTGACCGTCTGGCTTAATGCCCGCAAGGTCAGTTCAGATTGCTCTGAATACTTCTGCTCAATTGTTTTTGAAATAATATAGTAGGAAGACACGCCAAGCAGTATAAGCGGAATAATGATGAGCAGACAAAATGCCGCAAACAACTTCAGCCGTAAGTTCATGCCATTACCCCGCCTCTCTCGCGCTAGCCCTTCACGCTGCCCGCTGTTAATCCTTCAATAATCTTCTCTTGAAGAATGGCATATATTATCAGAACTGGCAATACTGAATACACGATTCCCGCACAAACCTGTGCATAATTCGTCTGATACGTATCTCGGAAGCCTACCATTCCAACTGGAAGAGTACGTAGTATGTCTTTATTGAGAAAGAAGTTAGCCAGCAAAAACTCATTCCAATTTCCAAGAAAATTAATAATAAATACGGTCACGAGTGCAGGAACAGTAAGTGGAAATACGATTTTGAAAAACAAACCAACCGCGTTCAAGCCATCCATAATAGCGGCTTCTTCCAAATCTCTTGGAATGGAGCGCATGAAGGCAGCGATCAGCAACACGCTCGTCGGGATTGCGCCTGCTACATAAGGAAAGAACAGAGCCCAGTGCGTGTTCAAAATATGCAAGTCCTTAACCAAAATGTACTGTGAAATAAATAACGCATTCCCGGGAATGAGAAGCCCTACCAGCACAAGCTGAGTAAGCACGCTGCTTAATTTGCCAAACTTCATACGCGTAATCGCAAACGCCATGGCTGCAGCCAGAAGTACACCAATGATTGCTGCGCTGGTAGCAAGGTAAAAACTATTTATAAAATAAACATTTATTTTCGCCTCAACCCATGTTGTTATATAGTTCTCAAATTTCAGATCAAACGGAAATCCCCACGGATTACTTGCAATCGATTGATTGCTTACCTTTAATGAAGAGAAAATGACGAACACAAATGGATACAGAATAGCTGCTACATAGAGCAGCAATATGACATGAGGAACGCTTTTTTTCCATGCTGCCACCATCAGTATTCAATCCTTTCCTGCTTCCTAGCGAACAGCAATTGATATAAGCCTGTAAGAACGAGCGCGAATACAAAGATAAGAATAGCGATCGCGGTTCCGTAGCCGTATTGCCCAGTCTGCGTCGCTTGCAGCACCATATAGGAAGCCATCACATCCGTTTCTCCTGCAGGCCCACCGTTCGTCATGACGAGCACAATATCAACGACGCGCATAGCTCCGGCTATTGACAGCATTATAACGACGGAAATAATCGGCATGATTAGCGGCACGGTAATATATAATGCACGCTGGATGCCTGTTGCACCGTCAATTTCTGCCGCCTCGTTTAGTTCTTTAGGCAAAGAGAGTATAGCAGCTAATACTAAAATGATATAAAACCCCATCCACTGCCAGCCATTGGTTATTAGCACCGACAACAGTGCCGTCTTCGTATCTGACAGCCAGTAAATCGGCTCTACGCCAAACAGTCCAAGAAATTGATTTAGAAGACCAATTTCAGGTTCATAGATGAAGCTCCACAATATGCCGATAACTGATGTTGATAAAATCGATGGCATAAATACCGTCGTTTTATAAAAACGGCGAAGCCTCTTTACGCCGCTGATAAGTAGAGCAAAGAAAATGATTAGCGGCACCTGTACAAAAACACTAAACAGGATGAAGATCAGATTGTTTCGGATGGCGTGAACGAACATGTCGTTCTGAAGTGCTTGAACGAAGTTATCGAGTCCGACAAACTTCTCGGGCATCAATCCGTTCCAATCTGTAAATCCATAATAAGTGGTCGTTATCATCGGGTACATGAAGAAGAGGGCATACAGTGCAACTGCCGGCAGCACAAACATCCAATAGACATATCCGTTTCTTAACGTATCATTCATCGGTCCATGTTCCTCCGTTGTCAGACTCTTGTTTCTATGATCGGATGGCAACAGGCGCCGTTAGTCCCTCGACCAACGACACCTGTGACCTAAATTATTTTTTATTTACTGTTTGCTTTTTCCTGTACAGCCTGCACTTCATCAAGCAGCTTTTGCGGTGTCGTCTTTCGTGCAATCAACTGCTGAATGCCTATTTCAAGCTGTTTATTTACTTCAGATGGCACTAGAGCGTCAAATACAGGGAACGTTCCTCCCGCATTACTGATAGCTGCTGCAGCCGATTTGAGCATCGGATCTGCAACCAGGCTCATCATATCTCCTTCTACCTTCATCGATGGAAGCAAGTTATCTTCCTTGAGTCCGCGCTTTTGGAACTCTTCATTGTAAAGATTTTTGATAAAGGCCTCTACTGCCTTCTTCTCGTTCTCATTCAAATCGGAGGAAAAACCATACCCATTGCTATGATTCGCATTAATATAGGTTTGGTCACCTTTGCCTCCAGGTACAGCTGGCATTGGAAAATAACCTATTTTCCCTACCATATCACCTGCTTGCGCTGGATCTGCGTAAGTAGAGGATGACCAAATGCCATCAAACGAAATACCTGCTTTTCCAGTAATAATTTGGTTTCTCATCTCTGCATATTCATAACCAAGCTCGCCTTTCATGAAATATCCTTTCTCAAGCCACTCATCATATTTCGTTAATGCGGCTACCATTTCAGGCTCATTCCATTTATGAGCACCATTCTCAAACCCGAAGTTCACATCAGGGCCGGCATATCTTGACCAAAGGGTATTCGCCAGCATAAGCGGAATCCACGCTGCTTTGGACGCCATCGCAATAGGCGTTATTTTATTTTGCTTAAGCGTAGCCATAATGTTCTCAAGCTCTTCCCAAGTCTTAGGCTCTTTCAAGCCATATTTATCGAACAGCTCCTGGTTATAAAAGAAGCCCTCTTGGCTCGAGCCGATTGGAAGCCCGTATACTTTGCCATCATAGGTGAAGCTCGATAAATCGATAAAGCTGTCTTTAATGCCAAGCTTCTCTAAAATAGGAGTCAGATCAAGCAGCCGTCCCGCTGCCGCATACTTCTGTGCATCTCCAACTCCGCCGAACAAATCAAAAATCTCAGGTGGGTTGCCAGCAGTCATTTCGGCAGGAAGCTTTGTGAACCGATTTGCATTATCCTCAACCGGGTCAAATTCGATTTTCAAACCAGGCACATCTGCCTCCGTCTTCTTTACGGCATCCTCTAGAATGGCAAGCCTAAACTTCTTGGCTTCGCCCACCTGCGTATGACGAAGCGTCATACTGAACGGATCAACCTCTTCAACCTTTGGAGCCGGGCTTGCATTAGAGCTTGCAGCAGGGTTTGCTGAACCCTTGTCAGGTTCTTGTTTGTTATTTCCATTGTTACCTCCACATGCTGACAACACGGATGAAAAAATGAAGAGCGTTGCAATCAATGAGATAAGCGTCTTTCTTTTCATTTTCGTTGACCCTCCTATAAGGAATTTGATCGTTTACAATTTGATTATAGGATTGCGTTCCTCGTTTTGTTAGGTTCACATTTCCATAAAGAGGGAGAACTTTATCTAAACTATTGGATTTCGTTAGCTCCATATGAAGAACCCCTGCTGAATTAATGCTATAACTGAACAGCAAACAACAAAAAAAGCGCCGGTGCCCTTTATAAGGCATTTCCGGCGCTTATTTTGAATACTTTTTTTCTAAAAACTAACTGGTCAGGCATGCAAACATAAGTATTGCCCGCCCACTGCTAGTCATATCGGCCTTCTACAGTCATCTAATCCCTTGCCTGATGCTGAACAATAGCTCAACCTTTCTAGCTTTCCTTTGCTGCTTCTACTTATCCTGTGTCAAAAATTGAACAGCTTCCTTTATTTGAACTTCAATATCATGAGGCGTGTAGCCTAACCAAGTGTCCATGCTAATATCGTAAATCTGATTTTCTTTAACGGCCGTGAGATTTTTCCACAACGAGCTTTGTTTAATTTCGTCCAAACGCTTAGTTGTATCCTCTCCCTCAAGCAAAGTCAGGAACACATAATCAGCGTCGTAATCCGGAAGCACCTCCAAGGATATGGGGACTGCCCACAAATTCGGGTCTTTCTCTATTTCCTTCTGAACGAGAGCAGGCGGAGTGAGTCCAAGCGCTTTATAAAGCGTAAAGCCCATATTGCGAACGCCATAGACATAAAATTGTTTCGGGTCCACTCTATAAATAGCAAATGTTTTGCCCTCGCCAATTTTACCGATAATTTGATCTTTTGCTGTTTTCATTTTCTCATCGAAATCCGTTTTCCATGCTGCTGCTTCCTGCTTGCGATTCAGAATATCTCCTATAACCTCAACGTGGCCGAACACATCGTAATCCATCCAAGGAACAACAACCGTTGGAGCTATTTTAGTAAGCTTGTCATAAACCTCCTTCTCCATGTCGCCAGCAATAATCAAGTCAGGCTGCAATGACACGATTTTCTCGTAGTTTATTTGATCTGCGCTTCCAACGTCTTCAATACCTTTAAAATCCACATCCGTTGTTTCAAGCAAATGGCTTGAAGCTCCGATTGGTTTAAGTCCTACCTTAAGCATATGGCTGGCATATTGGAGTGTAACGACTTTTTCCGGATTGACCGGGATCTTCGTTTCTCCAAAGAAATGTTTATAAACCCGCGTTTCGGTCGTACTTTCATTAGATGCTTTCTCATTCTGTGAAGCCGCGTCATTCTGCTCAAGGTTTGACGTTGCTTGTGGATTCGTTTCTGCCTTCCCGCATGCCGCTAATGCTAATACAAATAAAAGTATACTCATACATATGAATACGTTTTTCTTCAAGATGATATCCCCCAGTAATGTGTAGCTATATTTTTGGGCGCAGCTAAGCTTACTTTTCCCCAGTAATACTGGGCTAAAAGTTCTCACCCACCTCTTTTATTGATAAAGATTATCATTATTAATTAGAGGCGTCAATGAAATATATTGGGTATATTTTCTCGCAGTTTTATATCCCTATTAACATTTGGGACTCCCTTCCTTTTATGTATACACATAGTCGTCTGTACGATATATTGTGGAGAATATTAAATGTCCCGATTGACTGTTATAAAGTGTTATATAGATTAGAAAGCACCATTCGCGAAGGGAGGAGATTTCATCGAAGACCAGACCATTGAGCAATTCATCGTACGGGTGCAAAAAGGCGAATCGAGTTACTATGTCGAGGTCGTTCAAAAGTATCAGCAGGCCATCTACCGCTACTGCTTGCGGTTACTTGGAAATCAGCAGGATGCCGAAGATGCCGCCCAAGATATTTTCATAAAAGCGTTCGAGTCTATTATGCAATACAAGAACACGGTCAGCTTCTCTTCATGGTTGTACAAAATTGCCTACCGTCATTGTTTAAACCTATTGCGTAAGCGTAAATACCAGCTTCGTCTGCTGCTTCGATTGTTTACTCCGGAAGTGAAAGCAGAGAGTCCAGAACAAACGATAGACAACCGATTATTCAGCCCGCAATTAATGTATGCACTGTCTGCGTTATCTCCAGAGGATCGATCTATGCTCATTCTTCGCATTTTTGAAGAACGAACTTTCGAGGAGCTGGGTGAGATTATGGGATGCAAACCGGAGGCTGCTAAAAAAAGATTAAGCAGAATGAAAGAAAAGGTTAGAAAAAAAATGGCGGAATGGCAGGAGGAGCTAAAATGGGACGAGAACAATCAGACGATCCATATAAAGACTTAAGGCAGCATTCCATACCTGATCATCAGATCAATACTATTAATTTATCAGATGCTGTAATGAATCATATTTCTGCTTCGCAATCAGGCATAAAGGTCCGAAGCTACAATCTAGTAAAGCGATTTCCGATCTACGCCACGATTCTATTCATTGTGCTTCTAACATCTGCATCCGTATATGCTGCAAGTGAACTGATTCAAATTCGTGATCGTGCGGGAGATGTCAAAATTAAATCCATTGTGCTGGAGTCAGAATCGAAAATCATACCTTATACGTTTCAAAATGACCCTCCGCTTCCAACTTATAGAGATCACGTACTAGAATTAGCTAAGCCAGGACAAATGCTGGCCTACTTCGTTAGAACTGATCGTTCGTCTCTAGCTATACAATACCTCCACAACACAAATACGGACACTTCTTACAACGATTTTAAGGAGCTTCTCAATCGCACTTCCGCACCAGTCATTAAGGAGCCAGTAAACTTGCCAGATGGGTTCACATTCAAATACGGCAGCGTTATGCCGCTCACTCCGAATGAACATGACGCTTCCCTGGCTGAAGAATACGCTAGATTGCTTGCGTTGTTCAAACAAAGGGCTGCGGCGGAGCCGGATCAGGATTTATTCATCGAAGAGGTCAACTGGACAAAAGCAAATATATCAGAGCTCGAATATACGAAAAACGACATGAGCATTCGGATCCAAGCCATGAAAGACATTATTGGCATGGAGGTTGCTCTCTCCGCGGAATATACACAAGAAACAGTCGCTATAAACGGCATAGAAACTATTTTTGCAAGCGGCAGTATACACGGCTTTCAAAGCTATCAAGCGATATGGTATGACGAAGCGCAAAAAACACATTATCAGGTGACAGCATCAGGCAATGTAGATCTGACAGAAGAGCAATTTAAGCTCGTCGTAAAAGGCTTGATCTAGGGCTAGAGACAGGGTCAAATAAAACAAGTTTAATAGCCGTTCACCCTCCAGTATTCACTGGATGGCGAGCGGCTTTTTTTTCTATTCATTCCACTGAATCGTATGTTTAGATCTTGTATAGAAGCATAGTGTAAAATAACCATTGTTGTATGTATATTGCCATTTAAACTGGTCTTTTTGAGCTAAGTTCTATTAAATACTTCATTTTTTGGCGCTATGCACAAATTGGTAGTATATGCGAGCTGCGTCCGGAGCATTTTGCATACTGTTGAAATGGCTGTTTAGTCCCATTCCACATGTTGGAACATGTCGGATAAAATAGAATCAAGTTGAGAATAAAGGGGAAAACGTGCTTGAATCAGAAAATTACACGCAGCAATAACCGTCAAAAAGGCAGCTTTGTATCTTTGAAAAAAACGACTCTCATCATCTACTTAGCAATCGTCATTATTCTCATTGGAGTCTGCGGAGTTCTGTACGGCAAATATTTGAGTGTGGTTGATTTCAACCTGCAATCCGCTGTTGCTAATAAGCTAGAGCAATCAAATGAGCAAGCGCTCAATAATGAAACCGCTAACTCGAATTCAAGCAAAAATGAAAATGGCGGGCTTGAAACGATTGTAGACGAGCTTATCCCCGCAGGATCTGTAGACGATGAAGAAAAACAAGAACCAACTGAAGAAAAACAGGATACCAATACCGGTTCCAAACCTGTTGAGACTAATAATCCAAATCCACCGGTCAAAGAGACCGTTAAAACACCTGACACTTCTAAGCCCGCTGTGACAGAAAAGCCCGACAAGGTGGAAAAGCCTGTACAAGAACCGAAGGACAGCGACAAGACAACAAGTTCCTCCAATGAGACGATAAAGCTTCCAACTACCTATATCGTTCAAAAAGGCGACACCTTAAGCTCAATATCAGAGAAATTTTATCAATCGAAAGACCACTATGCACTGCTTGCAGAGCATAACCATATTTTGTTTATTAATGATATGAAAGCTGGAGATAAGGTAACTATTCCGGCATTATCCTCTGGCACTGGATCAACAGGCGGCAACTCGCAAGGGACAAAGGATTATTCCAAAATCACCCTGCCAGCAACCTATTTGGTACAGGCTGGCGATACCCTCTCCAGCATATCCAAAATGTTTTATAAATCCGCGGAATATGTAAGTTACATTGCGCAGGAAAACAAAATTGACAAAAACGCCGGATTGAAAGCAGGCAGCAATCTCATCATTCCTTCTCTTAAAAATTATAAGAAAGAGGAAGATGATAACTCATGGGGCGTATCTCCAGGTTTTGAGACAGTAGATCATACCGTTAAAAACGGTGAGACGCTTTACAGCATTTCCAAAACCTATTATGGCTCTAACAAATACGCAATGTTTATTGCCGACTTCAATCAAATCGTAGATATTGATAATGTAAAAGCCGGCACGGTATTGAAAATCCCTAAATGATTAGCTAAAAGAAAAACGACGCCCTCTTTCGCGAGAGGCGTCGTTTTTTTTGTCTATTTCTTCCTTCCATATTGCTTGGCATAAGATGTAATGCGTCGATACATGCTTTTGTCCTTTAAATGCTTCAGCGGATAAAACTGCGGTCTCGTATTTACCTCTAGAATCCAGGCATTTCCGGTTTTGTCCAAGGCGACATCGAGGCCCAGCTCGCGAAATCTACTTCCATGTCTATCAAATATACGTCCAACTGATCTGCCAAGCCTCTTCAGTTCTGCTTCCTTTCTTTTTACTCTAGCATAACTGAACCCTGCTTGAGAAAGTGTATTCTGGAAATATCCGATCTGGCCGCCTTGGTGATAGTTTGTTGTAACTTTCCCCCGCTTGCCTATTTTCGTGAAGAGCGCACTGCTCTTCCATATGCCGTTGTTTGTCTTTTGTACCATGACCCGTATGTCGAAAGAGTTGCCATTCACAGTGGCAAGATGAATGCCTTTTTGCAGCAAATAAGAACGTTTCCTCGCATGCCTTTTCAATTTTCCATAAAGGTTGTCGAGCGTGGAGCAGTGATTTTTTTCGGAGTTGTGTTGCATCTGATAACCATTTCCCTGCTTCTTTATCCGTATAATATTAAAGCCGCCTGAACCAGTGGTCGGCTTGAAATAGACAGTTGGATATTGAGAAAGGATCGTACTAAGATTCCTTCGGTTAAAGCGCAGCGTCTTAGGAACGTACGCTCTTACATCTGCATTCTTAAGCAGCCATTTCGTTTTTGTCCACTTGCTCTTAATAGTGGTACTCTTGTAGTTCATAATGTACATTCCCTCCTTATCCTTAACATATGAGGAGGTATGATTGTCTGATCGTGCTCTTGTCTAGTCGGTGATAGATATCTCTGCAGCTCACTTTAATGGAAGCATGATTCCATAATTTAATATGATCGTTCTCCTTCATCGCAGTGCGAAGAAAAGCGAAGAAAATCTATCCGTTCTAACTTGGTCAAACACTGTAAAAAATGCGATACATGTGTTTAAAGGATGAGGCTTGTATGGCATATCATGCGGCAGATACTCATAATCCTATAGTAAACAACTAAGAATCAGCGCACATCCATCAGGCTTTTCAGCAAAAAAGTTAGGAAACCCCATTAAGGAGGTTAATTCTGATGAAGGCACTTAACGTAATTAGTCTTATTCTGATCATCCTAGGCGGCTTAAATTGGTTATCCGTGGGCTTATTCAATTATGACGTCGTCAGTGAGGTTTTTGGGGGAACAGAAGAGGTTGGATCACGAATTGTATATATCGTCGTCGGTGTCGCTGCGCTTTACGCTCTATCCCTTTTTGGAAAGGTAACAAGCGAGGACTAACGAATAACGGCAGTAACGACAGGTCACGCCTGGCTTAGCCAGGCGTGACCTATCGTTGTTTACTATAATCTTGTGACGATGTAGGAGAAACTTGCAATCCTTTTTTTAAAAATTCATTCTGCAAGCAAGAGCATCATCATTCTTATCTCACTCGAAACGTTCTCGGCCCGTACCTGCGGACAAGCACTGGCGCAGCAGCTAAGTAAAGCAGCGTCAAAGCAGCTATACTCACCGTAAATGGCACTATCGGAATTCGCAAAAAGATACATGCCCCGCTAGCTGCTGATATCCCCATATTCACTATATAATATAGCGGGTTTTTCACATTCAGCTCTGTAGAATACGGTTGAAAAATATAATACATAAACAAATGATGTATGGTGAAAAACACGGCCAACGAAATAACACAGATCCAAAGCATGAACAGTTCTCTGTTTAGCCACTCCCCGCCCGCTGCTGCGATAATTGCTGTTAGTGACACCCCAAAAGCAGCGGCAATACTCAGGTTCAAGCCCATCATTTTTTTTAGCCGAATGAGGAAATGACCAAATGCCGAGCCGCGATAGAAGCTATAACGCATTAGGCTAAGATCACAGTTGTAGAACATGGCCTTGCAAATGTTTTCTCCAACGGACATGTAATACATAATCAGAACTAAGAACGGAAATACCGTTCCCGCATTCCATTTTAGACTCTGCAGCTGCTCTTGGAATAGGAAGGTAAGCAGAACACCCACCACACCGAAAGCACCAACGATAACTAATCGTTTGTTAACCGGGCTGCTGATCAGGCTGCGATGCCGGAGAAAAAATATAGCGTTCAAATACGCATAACCTTTTTTGCCGTCTAACTGGCCTTGCTCGTTTACATCTATAATATAATCGCTATCCTTTGATTTGACGCTCTTCTTCTGTGACTCTGTAACCATACGACCTAGATCGAGCAGAGGGTCATCCCTTTTAGTTGCCGCATCAACTACTCCACTGTAACCGGTATAACGGGCCAGTTGAAAGACAGCAAACAAGCCTACAGCTATAATGACAATACAAACCGGCAGACTCAGAAGAAACGTACCCGTAAACGGAACCTTGCCGAGCAGCAGTGGCAAATACGCGCCGGCATAACCAATTAAAATAATCATCCATACGAGAGCTGTTTGTTTAATCAGTACAATGCCCGTTTTCTCAAAAAGCTTGAGATGTGCATACTCCGCAAGAACTCGCCACATTGTGACCATAATGGTTAGCAAAATCGCTTGCAAAATGGAGACTCCCGCGAGTGATCCGAACAAAAGCATGGCTGGCAGTAGATATAGCAAAAAGGTTGTATAACGATAGGCAAGTGACACCTGCATGTATCTTTTTCCAGACAGCCTCATCAGCTTCACCGCTACGTACTTCTCTCGCTTTGGTTCGAGCACAGTCGCGCTGCTGATCGCTGCCACAACAAAGCTGATGATTGCAAAAATATGTACAAACTGCTGGTGCTTTTCTTCCTCTGACAATCCCACAACGAATTCTGCTATAGGCAAGTAAATAAGTATCCCCAAATACGCGAATCGAAGCATGAATCCCCACAGCTGGGTAATTATGAGCGCTATAATAGAAACGGCTTTTTTGAGCCCCAAATTGGCATAGAAGCTATTGTGGACCAGCTTGCCGAGCAGCGGCAGCTTCTGAATATAATAAATGAGCATGTTTGCCGTAATGGAGGTTCGAATGGCGAGCAGCGTGTTAAGCGTTCTCAGCATGGGCTTCATCCTTCAGCAGGTTAATGACGGATTGCTCAAATTCCGCGCTATGCAGCAGCTCTGACGGCACGGCAGACAACTTCCCTTTGTTCAATACAACCAGCTCATCGCATAGATCTGAAGCTAATTGCAAAATATGCGTAGAGAATATCAGAATGTGATCACTCTTCATCTCCCTCAGCATGTTCTTCATCTCCAGAGCAACAATAACATCGAAGGAGGTAAGCGGCTCATCGAGCAGTATAATTGGCGGTTTCGTTATGAGAAACAGCAGCATTTGCAGCTTATTCTTCATGCCGTGTGAGTAGCCTTTGATCAGCAGATGGCGATCCTCCATTGTCATGCTCATCATGTCAAAATAATAATCAATGCTCTTATCCATCTGCAGCTTGCCTTTGTTAATATCCATAAAAAACTTCACGAACTCATAGCCCGTAAGAAATTCGGGAAGAATCGGCAGCGAGTATACGTATCCGACATCCTGCTCGCTTAGCTTCCTCGTGTGGCCATCCACCTCCAACAGCACTTGCCCGCAATCCATGTCCTTCTCTCCGCTCAGACAGTCGAACAGCGTCGTCTTGCCTGCACCGTTTCGGCCAAGCAGACCATATATTTTACCTTTCTCAAAAGTAAATCCGGCTCCTTGGAGCACTTGTTTATCCTCAAATTGCTTGACGATATCTTCAATAATCAGACGCAATTACAGCTCCTCCATTCATCCCGCATTTTTCATCTCCTATTTTGTACGGTAATGGGAACGAAAGGTCTCGAATTGTAAGGCTGCTGAAGGAAAATGATATGTAAATACATAGAATTACTTGCATGAAGTAAGTACAAAAAGAGCAGCCAGCCTCCCTTCGACGGGAGAGCAGACTGCTCCTCATTATAAAATTCTGCTGATAATGATTGGTACCTGAACACCGCTAAGCAGCCCTTCCGCAAACCTATTGGCTCAGATGCATACATTATCGTCCATTCGCTACTTGCTGATTTTTTCCTTCAGTTCGCCAAGCTTCTCCTGTGCAGTACCTTTCAGCTTATCCAACTTGCCTTCAGCCTGCAGCTTCTTGTTATCTGTCGCTTTGCCGTAGCTATCCTTCATTTCGCCTTTGCTTTGGTTCGCAATACCCTTCACTTTATCTTTCAGTCCGTTTGTATTCATCTTCATCATCTCCTCGATAATTGTATGCTTCTTCTTACCTCCAAGGTGTGATTTTGAAACAGGGCTATATTGGAAGTCGGTAGTTTTACGGATGAATTACCCTTTATTTAGTCTATTAAATATTCAAAATAAAGCTCGTTCACAATGTCATTTTTGATATCGATATAGAGATTAGTGGTGTGCGTGAACCGATAGTCGAGTGTAAATAAGCGCAGAAGTGCACCTGTTTTTAACAAACGAGATGAAAATGATTCGAATAGGTGTATAAATGCATCTAGTTGAACAAAATTGAAAAGTATTTAGTTAAATAAGTGCATTTATGCTCTTAGATTCAGCTACTGCTGACTGATGTGCACATTTTGCCAACCTGCTTTGCAGGGTTAAATTCATTAGACATTGACTTGGCAAGTTTTTTCATAAAGCGTAGCTGCTTATTCTCAATTGAAAACCTCTAAATATATAGCCCCCGTTTATCTAAACAATAATATTACACACGATAATCGTAGGAATGCATATTCAGCAAGCTGTATAACTGATTTATGCTAGTACTATAATTTTGTTTGCAATATCGTTTGATCGTGCAATATTATCCGCCTATTTTGTAAACCAATATTAAATAAATATTGGTTTTATTGCATTGCCGTCTAGAATCGTGATGGCTTCACACATTTAAGGAGGTGATTAAGAAAGAATGTAATGATGTGCAAAATTGAAAGCGCATTAATTCGAAGTTAAAACATCTGACTAGGAGGTTTTTTATGTTATCAATGAACGAATTGGTAAAAAGAAATCCATTCGTCATCATGTCTTTGGCATTTGTTTTATTGCTGTCGCAGCTCACGCTGTACCCCTCCGTATCTTCAGCCGCTGGAGGCCCAAATCTTGCTCTGGGCAAAGTTGTATCAGCCAGCGGCTATGCCGATGTGTATGTAGCGAGCAACGTTAATGACAACAACCAGGGTACCTATTGGGAGAGTGTAAACAATGCATTCCCACAATGGCTCCAAATCGATCTTGGTGCGAATACGAGCATCGATCAAGTTAAACTAAAGCTGCCTGCGGGCTGGGAAACACGTTCACAAACCTTAGCTGTACAAGGCAGCACAAACGGCACAACGTTCTCTAATATTGTTGGTTCTGCATCCTACACATTCAATCCAGCAGTGAGCAGCAACACCGTGACAATCAACTTTACAGCAACCAGCACCCGTTATGTTCGCTTAAACTTTACGGCTAACACGGGTTGGCAAGCCGGACAAATTTCTGAATTCGAAATTTACGGTTCCACAGTAACGCCAACACCTACTCCTACTCCTATACCAACAGCTACTCCAACCCCTACACCTGTGCCTACACAAACGCCAACGCCAACGCCAACTCCTACACCTACGATTACGCCTACACCTACAATTACACCGACGCCTACAATTACACCAACGCCACCTGCTGGCGGCAACTTAGCTCTAGGTAAATTAATCACTTCCAGTTCTACCGTCCACACATTCGTAGCAACGAACGGCAACGACGGCAATACGGCTACATACTGGGAAGGCGGCAGCAATCCTAGCCAATTAACCGTCGATCTCGGTTCCAATCACAACATCACATCGGTTGTTGTGAAGCTAAACCCGTCTAGCGAATGGGGTACGCGAACCCAAACGATTCAAGTGTTAGGCAACACTCAGAACTCTTCCACATTCAGCAGCTTGGTTTCCGCGGCATCTTACACGTTTAACCCTGCTAACGGCAACTCGGTAACGATTCCGGTAACCGCTACGGCGAAACAGGTCCAATTGAACATAACGAACAACTCCGGCGCTCCTGCTGGCCAAGTAGCCGAATTTGAAATCTATGGCGCTCCAGCTCCAAATCCGGATCTTACGATTACAGGAATAACTTGGACGCCTACAGCTCCGGTAGAGACGAATGCGATTACCCTTAACGCATCCGTTAAAAATATCGGCACTGCAAACGCCCCTGCGACTACAGTCAATTTTTATCTTGGCAACGAGCTAGCAGGATCTGCTCCAGTAGCCGCATTGACGGCTGGCGCTTCAGCTACCGTATCGCTGAATGCCGGAGCAAAAAATGCTGGAACCTACGCCGTTAGCGCCAAGGTCGACGAGAGCAATGCGATTATTGAGCAGAACGAGACTAACAACAGCTATAGCAACCCGACTGCATTAACCGTAGCTGCCGTGTCTAGCTCCGATCTAATCGCAACCGCCTCTTGGAATCCAAGCAATCCAAGTGCAGGCAATACAGTAACCTTTACCGTAAATCTTAAAAACCAAGGGAACATTGCTTCCGCCGGTGGTGCTCATGCCATAACATTAGTTCTTAAAAATGCTGCTGGCGCAACCATTCAATCCTTAAATGGTTCCTATAATGGCTCATTAGCTGTAGACCAATCCGTCAATGTCAGCCTGGGGACTTGGACTGCTGTCAATGGCAGCTACACAGTAACTTCCTCTGTTGCAGCTGACACAAACGAAGTACTCATTAAGCAAGCTAACAACTCAAATACAACAAGCCTTTATTCCGGCCGCGGCGCTAATATGCCGTTTACCATTATTGAAGCAGAGTCCTCTTCCAATACAACGAACGGAACAAAATTAGCTCCGAACTTCAAGCCTGGCGATTATGCGGGTGAAGCTTCTGGACGGTCCGCCGTGCATCTTGATGCAACAGGCGAATATGTAGAGTTTACGCTGACTTCTTCGGCTAACGCTTTTGTCCTTCGCAACGCAGTTGCAGAAAATACGACTGGAACGATTAGTATTTATGCTAACGGTGTGAGTAAAGGCAAATTCACGGTAACCTCCAAGTTCTCTTACGTCTATGCAACACCAAGTACGCTTGGCCGCCTGGGTTACGACAATGCGCCTGGGGCAGGATTAACTGCTTACTGGCTGTATGAAGATTCCCAGTTGCTGCTTGACCAAGTGTATCCAGCAGGAACAAAGATCAAAATTCAAAAGGATGCTGGTGACGTATCAGCAATCTATGTTGACATGATTGAAACCGAAAATGTCGCTCCTCCAGCTGCCAACCCTGACACGACTAAATATATTTCGGTTTCCTCTTCCAAATCCATAGAGCAGGCGCTTAATGAATTTAGACAGGATTCCACGAAAAAGGGTATTTACATCCCTGCAGGCGAATGGGTGATCAACAGTAAAATATTCCTTTATGGACGTGCAACCGAAATCATTGGTGCTGGACCATGGCATACCAAATTGGTTGCGCCACAGAACCAATCCAATACAGATGTAGGTTTTAATATTGGCTCTACCGCTAACGGTTCAACGATTAAAGACCTGTCTGCATGGGGCAACTATGTATACAGAACTGATGGTCCTGGTAAATTCATCGATGGCAACGGCATGCAGAACGTAACCGTTCAGAACGTCTGGGTTGAGCACTTCATCTGCTTATATTGGGGCGTGAATTCCTCCAACAACACGTTCAAAGACAATCGTATCAAAAACACATTCGCGGATGGAATTAACATGACCAACGGCTCATCCTATAACGTAATTGACAACAACTATTCAAGAGGCGCCGGTGACGATGCCTTCGCCTTATTCAGTGCGGTTGATGCAGGCGGTTCCTACAATGTAAGCAACAAATACACGAATCTTACGGCAACCTGTGTAAGACGCGCAGCAGCTTTTGCCGTATACGGCGGCTCGGATAACCTATATCAAAACCTCTATGGTGCAGATACGTTGACTTATCCAGGCATTACCATCAGCAGCTTAAGCTTTGGTTACAACACATTAGGATTTGGTGATAAGGACACTGTAATTGATGGCGTAACATTAGACCGTACGGGTGGAGATTTCTGGACCAGCGTCGGCGCTGATGACAAAATCAATGAATATCAAAACTTTGGCGCTATCTGGTTCTTCGGAGGAGACAGAACCTTCAAAAACATTCTCGTAAAAAATGTGGACATTAATAATCCTGTGTATTTTGGTTTAATGTTCCAGACAAAATCGCCAGAGAACCTTGCTATGCAAAACGTTCGCGTAGAGAACGTTAACATCAACAACCCTTCCCGCTACGGCATCAAGCTCGTGGTCAGAGGAGAACAAGGCCAAGGGCCAGCTGTCGGCGGAGCAAGCTTTACGAATGTGAAAGTGAATAATCCAGGTGTCGCAGCCATTTATGGTGAAAGCGGCAGCCCGAACTTTACAGTGACAAGAGTATCCGGAAACAACTGGTAATCTAGCGTAATGAAGAAGAAAACAGCGTACTCGGGTAACTGAGTACGCTGTTTTTTTCTAGCTCCAAACAATTTATAGGTAATAGTATCAGTTTAAAATCCCAAGTTAAGGCGACGTATCATACGGTCTCTTTTCTATTTTTATTAATTCTTCTTGTGAAAATACACGCCTTTATTCCTTAATTGCTCTGTTGCAGCTTTTCCAGATGAACATCCAAGTTTTCAAACGTTTGCGTTATACCTGGAATCATTCCCATATCAATCACCGTTTGCAAAGCTTCTGGCGATGCATATTTCGCGGTGTTAACTAGCTTCGTCTTGCCATCTTGCTCAATAAAATCGAGTGTAACCATCATTTGCGGCATATTTTCCGCAACATTGCCTTCTGCATCCGAGAAACAATCTCTATAGACGATCTGCTCCGGTGCTGTAATCTCCTGATAGAATGCTTTACCCCACGATTCCATACCGTAGAAATCGCCTTGGTTCTTATCTTCACACTTCATGCAATAATGCCAAGTTCCACCTGGACGAAAGTCGACGTTGCATACAGGTATAGTCCAGCCTTTTGGTCCCCACCAATGTTTTAAATGCTCTGCCTCCGAGAAAGCTTTAAATACAAGCTCGCGCGGTGCTTGAAACACACGCTCCAATATAAGTGTGCTGCCTTCTACTTTAGATACCAATTGATTAGTTAGGTTAGGGTTAGTCATAATAAACATCCTCCTCAAATTTGTTTATATCATTAATCCGTTTATGTCTTATTGCTAATCTTACTTATCTGTTTCCTTGTTTTGCAGCTCCAATAAATAATCGTCCAGCCGATCGTAGCGTTCCTCCCACATACGTCGGTATGATTCCAGCCAAGCGTCTAATTCCTTAAACGGATCAGGACGCAGCTTGTATATACGACGGTTAGCAATCGCCTGCACCTCAACAATACCGGCCTCGCTAAGGACGCGCAAATGCTTGGAAGCTTGGGGCTGCCGTAAGCCAAGCCTTTCAGCAATCTCCCCAACCGTTAGAGGACTCGCTCGCAATAGGTCAACAATCTGCAGGCGGTTAGGCTCAGCCAAGGCACTCATAACGTTAGCATTCATAAGAAAAACATCCATTCACTTGATTTAATTAATTCATCCTTCTTCTAAAGCAAACATTGCTTTATCGAATCCTTTAAGCCTCCCTCCTTGTATTTCCTTTTGTTGAATTGAATATACCACAACGGGAATATTCATGTAAAGGAATATTCAAAATATTTTTAAAGCTTGCTTATGTTCCATGAAATCAACCGAGTAAGCTGTTTACATTACGCCACGCTTACGCAACCAATGAAAGACCCCCACCGCTTGCCTTGCCACAGCTATTTTAATCTACTCCATTACATCGCCTCATCTAATTCTGTTTAAAGAAGAATAAATCAAATCGCTGTTTTCACTCGCAGCTATCAGTTAAAATACTATACTTTCCGATATAACATTAGGAAGTTTTTAACAATATAAAAAACGGTATTTAATTGGATTCGGAAGGATGAATTTTATGTTTAAGTTTAAGCGTATAGTTACATGTCTGATCATCGTATCTTCATTATTTTGGGTAACAGCAACAGCAAATTTGAATGCTCAGGATCAAAAAGATGACGAAAAATACGATTTTCTCATTATCAAGCCCTATGGAATGAAAGGACACTGGGCTGAGCGTCTGTTTCAATGGGCTATGGCACAAAATATTATAAATGGATACCCTGACAGCAGCTTAAAGCCTGACGAGCCAATAAGTGAAGCAGAGTTTTTAAAAGCTCTTTATAGAGCCTTGGGTATGGCTTTGCCATCCGCAAGTTCCCCTGAGGGTAATGATGATTGGACAGACGGTCCCTATCGCCTGGCAGAGAGCTTTAATCATCCTACATCCGGCGCTTCGAACCATAAGCTGCGAATGGAGCCACTCACGAAGTCGCGAGCTTCAGAAATCATTTGTGCCGTGCAAGGGGTTCATTATGAAGGTGAAGACGCCGTTGTTTACCTCATTGGAAACGGTATGGCTAACAGTGATGCTATAACGCCAGAGCAATTCAATGGACAGGACTCTTTTTCACGAGCAGAAGCCATTCAGTGGATTAGACAACTCTCCTTTAAAGGAGTACTGGATATATTAAAAAGGCCAACCGCTCCATCGGATCGCACACTTCTACCGTCTTTACCATCTGCAGCCGTCCAGCGTATTCCAGATTTCAGCGCTGAACCTGTCACGGGAAATGACTTCAATTTATTTGGAAATAGTCCTTTTACTGAGGTGAAGATAGGAGATTCAAAAAAAACAATAGAGGAGCTATACGAGGTTTCGGATGATAAGGATGTCTTTAATAATAACATTTACCCTTTATTCTCAGCTCACTATAACAAAGGTGGGTTGATTGATTCTTGGAAAATAGATGAAGACTCTATTGAACTTACCAATGCAAATCAGTCATTACGTACATATAAGGGGATTGTCCTCGGAGAAAGCACAATGTTCGATGTCCTTCGCCTATATGGAACTTTTGGTTTTTATGGAGACCAATCAGCTACCTATTTCTACGAGAAGACCAACGACGGAAATTACCGCGACATTTCCATTCATGATAAGCTTAACAACCCTGATAATATGTATTCAATATCGTTCATATTCGATAGGGAGAGCCATGCTGTTGTCTATGTCTCGACTTCTTGGTTCCCCTATTATTATTTCGGATGGGAAGATGTTTAATGTTATACAAGAAACCCAGTACCGATGCGGTACTGGGTTTCTTGTATAGGTATAACATTCGTTCCAAAACCCTATAAGAAAAGCACTTTTTTAAAAAAGCATCCTTCTTATAGGTCACAATTCTGTTCACTGAAACCATAATTATTAATTATTCCATTTACAATACCAGCTAATCCTTAAGCTCTAACAGGTGCCACCTTATACGAGGCTCTACCGTCTGAATCTTGCTCCCCCTCATGAGGGGATACGCCCCAGCCGAATGAAAGAACGGAAGCGAGACGCTGTGCTTCCACTTCTGACAAGTAGGCGATGACCGCTTCGTTCTCCGGCTCCAGAATAAGCTCTGCTTCTTGCTTCAGTGCGACAAGTATCCAGCTGTGAATGCCGCGTATCGTGTTGTACTTGATTTGATAGCCGTTTGTTACAGCTTGTACGAAAGTATCTTGCTCCTCATTCGCCAAAGCGGTTAATGCGGTGTATTCGAAATGGAACTTACTTTCATCTGTCGGCAAATTGCCAGCCTGCACTTTGCTAATCAGTTCATCATTTGGCCAGCCGTAAGCCTTCAGTGATTCCAGCATCAAGGCATCCCATTGTGAAAGCTTCGTTTCGGGCTTGAGTGTGTCAGCCATTCGTAATCTCTCCTCTATGCTCGCGTGTGAGCAGTCCTATGTGAAAGAGACTGCCCCGGTCATCATGGATAACCGGAGGCAGTCTCTTGCCAATATTAAAAGTTACTTGCTTGCTTTGTAGGCGTTTAGGAATTCTTTCGCTTTCGCCGGATCAGCTTTCAGCTCCATGCCTGTATTCACAAGCGGGCTAAGCGTGGAAACGGCTTTGAACTTGTTGCCATTGTAGAATGCCAAGATTTCATCCTGGTTGATGGAGTATAGAACTGCTTTCCGCAGGTCTGCGCTTTCTGCAACTGGACGATTTTTTGTATTGAACAGCAAGTAAGAAACAGCATTGCTTTGTACGGTTTGAAGCGCCAGCTTGCTGTCGCCCTTCACAACGTCAAATTTCGTCTCGGATACGCCGTAGTAGATGTGAATCTCACCACTGCGGAGCGCGGACAAGCTGCTGTCTGCGTCTTTGATAAAGCGGATTTTAATATTAGCGATATTCGGCTCATTTTCTGTACCCTTCATATACGCAGGGTTTTTGTAGAAAATTGCCTCGTAATCATTTTTGGAGGACAGGATGTAAGGACCGCTTGTAAACAATGTGTTGTTATACGCGCTGCCTTCTGTTACCGTATTTTGGTCGCCGTAAGGAATATCTTTGTTCACATCGAATTTAGCTACATCGTACGTGTTGATGCTCTCTACTTGTTTCTTGGACACGATACCTGCCGATTGGTGAGCCAAGTAGTTCAGTACTTGCGGGAAAGGCTCAGTCGTCGTAAGCTTAACGACTTGGTATTTACCCTCTTTGTTGTTCGCTTGCTTCTTATCCGATACGAGAGCGGAAATTTTTGAACCAAGACCTTTTTCAAGAGCTGCTTTTACTGTGTCGCTGCCACCGGAAACCTTAACCGCATCTAGTGCTGCAGCATCCGTTACAAGCTCTACGTTATTGATATGCTCGTGAAGAGTAAACGTACGGTGGTCAGGTACAGAGTTTTTGTCCTTCGCGCGGTTCAACGAGAAGATTACATCGTCAGCACCAACGCGTTCGCCAGTATCTACTGCGAGCTTGTTTTTGATTTGAGCAAAATTAATATCGTCTCTTAGGATAAAGTAATAATCGGAATTGCCATCAGCAATCGCATGATTCAAAGATAGGGAACCTTCGGAAGTGATTTTATCATCATCTGTTAGATTCACTAGACGCACATACATATTCGTATTAATAATGTTGATGGAGCCGTCGTTGCCTTTGATTGGATCAAGCGACGTCAGTGTCGGCATAGTTGATTGAAGCACTAGCGCATCTTTTGCACGCTTTGAAGTGTCTTTAAAATCAACATCTTCCCAAGGAAGGGAACGTGACTTCGAGATGCGTACGGAATCCTTGTTCAGTACGTCTTGATTCAAGGCCTGTGCTTTCAAGGAGTTGTATAGCGGCGCGATATAAGCCTTGTCAAAGACAAGCTGCTGCTCGAATTGCTTGTACGTTTCTGTGTACTCTTCTGGCGTTTGAGCACCAGCCGCATCAATCAATTTATCGATTTCCGGATCAGCAAGGATGCTGTAGTCTCCGCCTGTTTTGAAGAGCGAGCGTACTGCATAGTCGGGGTTACCTGTAACGGTAGTCCAGCTGGACAATGCGATGTCATAGTTGCCAGCGTCCTGCTGTGATTTGAAGCTGCCGTAATCGGCTTGTAGATTCAATTTCACTTTAAAGCCGTTTTTTGTAAGCTGATCGCGAACAATGTTAAGGTCAGCCTCGTTTGAGCTCATGCCAAGCAATTCTATATCTACTGGGTTACTGTCAACGACTGCCTCTGTTCCTTGCGTTGGTGCTGGTGATTCCTTCACGTCGTTCTTTGTTGTTAATTTGCATCCGCTGAGCATAATCGAAAGACTGATTAGCAACAATGCGGCGAATTTGCCTTTGTTCTTCATGATAGTAGTCTCCTCCTGTTTTATCTTTATCTTGTATGTTAACTCACATTCAGTTATCGCCCATTCCTGTCTCGTAACGTAGAAGTCGATGGAATATGAATGAGGTTAAAAAAGGGATGAAATGTTTAATCCAGCTTCGGATCCAGCGCATCGCGCAAGCCGTCGCCAAGAAAGTTGAATGAGAGTACAAGCGCGATAATCGCAAGTCCCGGATAAACAGCCGTATAGGCATGCGTTTCCAGATATGCGCTTCCGAGCTTTAATATATTTCCCCACTCCGGAATATGCGGTTCGACGCCAAGCCCCAAATAACTCAAGCTGCTGGTCGAGATGACCGCAGTACCAATCGTCAGCGTAGATTTTACAATCATCGGCGCGATGGAGTTAGGTACGATATGCTTGAACAAAATAGTTCGGTCACTGGAGCCGAAAGCTCTAGCAGCCTGTACATATTCCAGCGTAGATACGAGCATGACATTAGCTCTCATTGTCCGGGCATAAGTTGGAATCGCACCTACACTTAATGCCAAAATTAGATTGACCGTGCTTGCGCCAAATGCCGCAATAATCGCAATGGCAAGCAGAATGCCAGGAATCGCATAGAGGATATCTAATATCCTCATAATAATATTGTCCGTATGCCGCCCATAATAGCCAGAGACTGCACCTAGAACGCCCCCAATCAAGACGGGGATGAGCGTTGACAACAAGCCAACTGCCAAAGAGATTCGTGCGCCGAAGACGATACGAGAGAACAGGTCTCTTCCGAAGTTATCCGTTCCTAGCGGGTAAGCCAGCTCAGGAGACTGAAGAATTAAGCTGTAGTTGTTCTCAACCGCAAGGCCGTAATCAAAGGTCAGGTAACTGGTTATGGACAGCGTGAGCAGGAACAGGATAAAGAGCAGTCCAAGCATGGAAGTCGAGCTTCTCGACAAACGCTCCACAACTTCTCCAAGCTTAGAGCCGGATGAATACCCCTTGTCCCGCAGCTTCGCAATCAATAATAACCCTAGAAATAATGCAAACAAGTTGCCGGATACCGAAGTTAAAATAAGAATGCCAGCAACGATTCCCATCCAGCGCGGCATCGCTGCTTGATCTGCATACTTAGCGACCAGCAGCAATGCTGCGAGCTGCAGGAGCGCAGCAACGATCAATAGAAACATACCGATCATAAACCCGTTAGCCACATAAGGCTTAAACAAGTTAAGGGCTGATACTGCGAATACGAGCAGAGTCGTAAGGAGCGAATAAACAGCTAACGTATACGCCGCGCTTTTTTTCTGCTTGATGAGCTGGAACGCCGTGGTTGCCACGAATACATTCGCGGTTAGAAGGCTTAACAGCAGTACATAACCAAGCATCCTTGTGGAACGTCTGATCGCGCCAAAACGGATAAGATCGCTTCGAATGAGCGCCCATACCGCCAGCTCGAGCAGAGCGAAGGCAAAATATGCAATGCTTGCAATGAGTACTGCAGGCTTAAATGACCCGTCACCGGGAACATAACTGTTTAGCAGAAGAACAAGACCAAGCGCCAGGGATACGATGCCAGCGAAGCTTGCCTGACTGTATTCTTGGCTCGATTTCAGCCTGAACTTGACTTCTTGCTTGCTGATAGTAGGATTCGTCAAGAGTAGCACCTGCTTTAGTATTGTTTCATTTTCGAGCGGATTCGAGGATCAAAAAACGCATACATCAAATCGACGATAACATTCACGATCGAGATGGTAATGGCTGTATAGACGACCCCGCCCATCACGCTAGGAATGTCGGGAATGAACTGCTTATCAACGATATAACTGCCGATACCGCTAATATTGAATACCTTCTCTGTAACCGCCGCTCCCCCGAGCATACCGCCGAACTGCAAGCCAATGACAGTAATAATTGGGATAAGCGCGTTGCCAACGGCATGCTTCCAAATAACACTTTTGCGGGCAAGCCCTTTGGCCCTTGCGGTCGTAATGTAATCCTCATGAATAACTTCAAGCGTCGATGAGCGGGTCATTCGGGCTACGGCAGCCGTTAGCCCTGTGCCTAGAACGACAATCGGCATAATCGCAGACAGCCAGTTCTCAGGGTTATACGTTGCAGGCAGCCATGGAAGCTTAATTGAGAAATTCAAAATAAATATAAGCGCCTGCCAGAAGTTCGGAATCGACAATCCGAGCAAAGCAATGAACATAAAGGTATAATCAAAAAAGGAATTCGGTCTCGTAGCCGAAATAATGCCGATTGGCAAAGCGATCAATACTGCGATCAGCGTCGAGATAACCGTTAACGTGAGCGTCACCGGAAATTTATTCGCGATAGCTGCAGTAACATTCTCGTTGCCTGCAAATGACTTGCCGAGATCGAATGTAAATATACCTCTAATTGTGTCCCATAACTGGACAAGATAAGGTTGATCCAATCCGTACAGATGGTTGAAGGCTGCGATCTGCTCGGCAGTCGCTGTCTCTCCTAATAAGTTAGCCGCTGGATTCATCGGCGATATATACAGGATTGTAAAAACGAGAAAAGCGACGCCCAAAATAACGAATACTGACATCACGATTCGTTCCGCAACGTATTTCAAGTAAGGCATCGAGTAAATGGCCATCAACACATACATTGGAAAACCGATAATGAGTGATAAGATGAAGAAAGCCGGATTCAAGGCTAACGCATGATACGTATCGCCAAATGAAAACTTCAGCCCGTTCTCGCTGGCAAGCCGTTTGTCCAGCTCATGGTTGAACGATTCATTAAATTTGATCTCAGCCAACCGGTTCGCTTCCAGCTCGGTTTGCTCTGCGCTGACGGTCTGCCCGAAGAAACGATGCTTTCGGACAAGCTGTTCCTTAACCTCGATAAGCAGCTTATCCCGGTGCCCCGTTGCAAGCAGCTTGCTCCTTGTCTCCTCGGCGATTGCTTTGTAGCCGTACTTGGTTTTACGATATTGATGAACGCCATACACGATGGCAGATACAGGAGCTCCTAACAGCAATATAAGCAGACTGTAGGCTGGATGTAATAACATTTTGCGGTAGATGGCGGCGATATGATCAACAAAGCCATTACCCGTAGCAGTTGCGTGCCCTTTCAAGCTAGTCCGCTTCCTTTCCATCTAGTAATTTTAAATTGCATTATTCCGATCAATATAGTAGATTTTATTTTATGGACTGGAATATGTCAATAACTTATAACTTTGTTACTTACTTTTTTTCATTATACATGATATAAGGAATATCAGGTATAAATAAGAATCTCTCTTTAAATTACCCTAATCTCAATTGGAAAACCACAGAATTGCAGGTGCATATATGGATACATTATTACAAGTTAACGATTTATCGGTTTCTTTTTTCGCCCGTAACAAAGAAATAGAAGCGGTACGTCACGTCAGCTTTGAGGTCCGTAAAGGCGAAACGCTCGGCATTGTAGGCGAATCCGGCAGCGGAAAGAGCGTTACCGCGCGTACAATTATGAGGCTTCTGCCATCTCCCCCTTCCATGGTGAAGAACGGTGAGGTGCTTTTTCAAGGACAAAATTTAGCCTTTAAAACCGATAAAGAAATGGAAGCCATACGCGGAAGAGATATCGGGATGATCTTTCAAGATCCCATGTCATCGCTCAATCCGACCATGCGGATCGGCAACCAAATTGAAGAAAGCTTGATCAAGCATCAAAAGCTGGACAAGAAGCAAGCTCGTACTGAAGCGATCGAGATGTTGAAGCTAGTAGGCATTCCGAACAGCGAAGCCCGCTATCATCAGTACCCTCATGAATTCTCTGGCGGGATGCGTCAGCGGGTCATGATTGCCATTGCGCTAGCATGCCGTCCTTCGCTGCTAATCGCAGATGAGCCGACAACGTCGCTTGACGTTACCATACAGGCACAGATCCTTAACCAGATGAAGGATATACAGAAGCAGCTGGGAACCTCCATTATTTTAATTACGCATGACCTAGGTGTCGTAGCCGGCATGTGTGATCGCGTCGTCGTCATGAAGGACGGAGAAATCGTCGAAACAGGAACAACGGAGCAAATCTTTGCTAGTCCCCAGCATCCTTACACTGTTAAGCTTCTCCATGCATTGCCTCGTTTAGACGAGAAGAAAAAACCGAAGCCCATCCCTGCGATTATTCAGCGGGAAGAAGGCGTGCCTTTGCTGCAGGTCCGTTCATTGAAGCAATATTTTGATATGGGCAAAGGGCAAATTGTTAAGGCCGTTAATGATATCAGCTTCGATATACAGGCAGGTGAAACTCTCGGAGTTGTCGGTGAATCGGGCAGCGGAAAGTCAACGACCGGCCGCACAATTCTTCGCTTAAATGAGGCGACGGGCGGCGAAGTGCTTTTCAAAGGAATACCGCTTCAGCAATTAAATCGCTCGGAGATGAAGACGATGAGACGTCATATGGGTATGATCTTCCAAGACCCGTACGCCTCACTAAATCCAAGGCTTCGCATCATTGATATTATTGGCGAAGCGCTTGACGTACACGAAATAACGACCTCCAAACGGGATCGTCAGAAACGTGTCGAGGAGCTGCTTGAGATGGTTGGGCTAGATCCTTCTCATGCCATGCGCTACCCGCATGAGTTTTCCGGCGGCCAACGGCAGCGGATCGGCATTGCGCGGACGCTCGCTGTAGAGCCTGAATTTATCGTCTGCGACGAGCCATTGTCCGCACTCGACGTTTCCATTCAAGCACAGATTGTGAAGCTGCTCGAGGAGCTCCAACAAAGGCTTGGTCTGACATACCTGTTCATCGCCCATGATTTATCGATGGTGAAGCATATTAGCGACCGCGTCGCGGTTATGTATAAAGGGAAGATCGTTGAGCTTGCCGAAAGCGAGGAGCTTTACGCGAATCCGATCCATGCTTATACGAAGTCACTTTTGGCGGCAATCCCAGTACCCGATCCGAAGGTTGAATCACAGAAGAAGCTGGTGGTGCATGAGGAAGCTGCCAAAGCTGATCCCTACGAGCTCGAACACTCCGAATTCGTGGAAGTGAAAAAAGGCCACTGGGTGGCCGTTGCAACCAGCTAAGCTGGCGACATTAAAGAATCGTGCCCCGTTAGATGAATGATCTTTCGGGGCACGATTCTTTTTATTTTAGCCATTTTCCCCATAAGAAGGATACTTTGAAAAAAGTACCCCTCTTGTGGGTCTTCGTTCTGTTAAGGGCTATAATATTGGACTTATTCAACAAGATAATGGTTTAATATAAGCTGGTTAGGTAATATGAGGATGAACAATTCGAGGAGGAATGGCAAATGCCAACGGTTCAAGTAGAAGGAAGAAACGCCATTCAGGCAGTTGAGGGCACAAAGCTTGTGCTAATGTTAGAGGATAATGGAGTCGACGTCCTGCACCGATGCGGCGGGAACGTTAAGTGTACGACATGCGCTGTAGAAGTTCTCTCTGGAGATGCAGGCGAGATGAGCGAGGCAGAAGCGACAGTTCTTCGCAACAAAGGAATCGAGGATGCAGCTATTCGTCTATCCTGCCAAATTCGGCTGCATAGCGACCTATCGGTCCGGCTTATTAAGACAGCGACTTCTACTGGCCTGGAGCCCGGCACTCGTCCCCAAGATTAATCATTTTCCCACGTTATATGGTGATGAAAAAGTAAGCTTCGATCATAACAATAAGAGAACTAACACCATCTGGGTCATATCTACGGCATTAAGGGCTTTTAGCCCTTTTTTGTTTATATTGGTAGAAATAATGAATAGACCGTGCCACCCAAACAAGGAAATGAGCACGGCCTTTTTGCTAACAGTACGGTTGTTATATCTAGTGAGTACACACATTTAGCTTATGTTTTTCTGCATTTCCACGACTGTTTTCTCTTACACTTTCTATTGACTTTAACACCTAACTCTACAGCCGTTATAGAAGTTATTTTAATATATGCTACGACACCTCTTACATTAATAATGACGTTGCCATCTGAAATGCCCAAATAAACGCCTACATGCGATGTTCCATCAAAATGAATCCGAACATTGGGTGTTCCTACACCAATTCGCAAAAGAATTTTTAAAATATTGCTGTTGCTTCCACTGCTTTTACCGCAGCAGCATTTATGGCCTTCGCTCTTGTGACCTTCATTTTTGTGGCCTTCGCTTTTATGTCCTTCGTTTTTGTGGCCTCCACTCTTGTGGCCTTCGCTTTTATCGCCTTGGCTCCGGTTCTTTGAGCATGTGCAACCTGAGCTTCGGTCTCCTCCGCTCTTGCTTCCCCCTGTTCTCATCATTCCTATCATCTCCTTAATATTAGTAGAATTACTACTATCATATGGAGATTAATAGATTTTGGTGTGTATAAGGCAGCTCAATGGGTTGGGAAGGCATATAAACTGCTCATGAGGAGAATAAGACATGGGGAATAATGTTAAGCTTTGGAAACCATTATTCAACAATAACACTAAGATAAACAACTCCAAACGTCTAATTGCCCCCAATCGGTTCGTTCCTCCCGGAGCACATATCGATACCCAAGCAAAGGCCAACAAGCTGCGTAGAGTTCCAAGGGATAGCAGAGAGTTCTCGCGCGAGGTTCGCCGTGTAAATCGCGAGTTCCCTCCATCCTATAACTCGCTTTTCGGTACTCATCGCTGTTCATGTGGGATCTCCTACGACCGCAAGCGCTTTTGGATCAGGTGTCAGGCGACACCTGTTCTCGATCCAATTTGATTCACAATCATCAAGTTCGTATTCTTAATCACAGAGGGATGTTCTTAGGCTTAGCGGCCGCCGCTCCAACATTCTTGACCTTCTGTACACTTGAAGCAATCAACAATTGAGCTGCGAAGTAAGTAGACATAATAAGGAGACCTGAATAAGGAACATCTGCGACAAACTTATTCCAAGCAAGTATCGAGTCCGATGCAACGAATAGGATCGCACCAACAATCGCAAACGCATTGCGGCTCATAATTGCCGTAAAGCACATCGCTCCAATAACGGTAATGTAGACAACGACGGGAATCCATAACCCGCTTAAGCTTTCATCCCCCGAAATACGCTCATAAAAGCGACTGCCCAGCAGCACCGAGTAAATGACGATAATAAAGCCTGCAAGCACACCATACCAGCTCATTCGCGATTGCTGCTTAAACCAACCAGTAACCATTGCAGCCACATAAAACAAATGCCCCGTTAGAAATGCACCCAATCCGAACACAAACCAAGGATCATCGGGAAGCAGTAGAAACGCATCTCCCAATAGGCTAAACAGCAGCCCTGTCAGAATCAGCTTCCTATAAACCGCTTGGTCACGTCCATCTGGTACACTGCGAGCAACGAGCGTAATAATGAGTGCCATTGGCAGAAGCTTGAATATCCAATGCAGCACCGTACTGTCCACTGATAACGTCGCAAGATGAATTAAACCTGTACACATAATAAGTCCCAGCAGCCAACTTCTACGCATATGCGATCCCCCTTATTCCATCACTTTACCCGAACCTAGATACGATGTAAACGCTGACATAAACATGAATATTTTTGCTTATTCAAAGTAGAACAAAGGTATGAAATAAACGAAAATAGAGAACGATTAGTCTTTTTTCGTACCTTATCGCCATTCTTTAATTTAAAAAAGGGCTATCCCAAAAGTAGAATTACCTACACTTGGAACAGACCCAGCTTTGTTTTTTGATGAGCTTACCCAGAAGGATTTCCTTCTCTTACTATTCCTATAGCTTACGAACCTTATAGCTCTTATTTATGCCATTGGTAGTCGATTAAAATTGTAATGAACTCCAGAATCGTTAATTCGAGATAAACAGCTCATAACACCTAATAAAGCATGTTATAACGTTATCCAGGTTCGTTAATATGAAATAGTTGTACTTTAATGCACAATAAGGGCAATACGGTTCGTTAGAAAAATGATTTTGAGATGGAAATTGCATTATAGCAGTGAAAGCTGCATCCTCAATTATCGTGATCTGAGCTTCTACCTTCTATGCCTATGAGGCTTTCATAATACCTATCATTGCGTTCGTCTTCGTCTTTACTCATTAGCTGCTGCACCTAATAAGATCTGTCCTTTCTCATAAACAATATCCGATATAAAATCCGATTTCTTCTTATCGAAATGAGCAAAATCTATTAGATTTGATATGTCTGCCCCATATAGAGATAGACTGCCGTCACCATGATCCACGAGGGTCATGTCCTTATTCATATTTGTGTAGGGTAAGGTTACAATTTGTTTGGTAGACGGGTTAAAATAAGCCGCATGAGAGCGATGAAGGCCAGAACCCCATGAGTATGTAAAATACAATTCGGAATCCCCGTCGTTATCCAGATCGGCTAGAGCCATGCTGATTACGCCTAGCCCGCCAAACCACTCGCCAAGAGGATACACAACTCCCTTATATAACAAAAATGATGCGGCAGATTTGTCATATTTGAAAATACTATACTCAGAGTTTTCACTAATAGATTGCGGTGTGATGTTATAACACTTATCTGTGTCGTAGCCTGAATTAAAATCCTTTTGCAAAGCTAAAAAAGCATCAACACCGTTCTGAGTTCCCACTATAGATTCCGATTCTACTATCTCCTCGTCTAGCTTCGAAATTTTGTAGATGCTCCAAATGTATTCGCTCTTTAGAGTATTGACGTTATCCTTATTTGTTTTTGCCAGCCACACCTCATCATCCAGTAGAAAAAGACGATATTCAGGATCAACGGCCGAATCTGTTAGTACGTATTCATATCTTTCTTTATAGCCTAAAATATTAGGAACATTAATGCTAGGCATAAAGCTTTCATTAAACTTTTGCACATCTAAAGCCTTCCGTTCATAAACAGCCTTCATTTTCTGTTGATTGCCGGCTCCGTCGGTTATAATAAGCGAGTTTTCGGTAAATGTATAGTACTCCTTAAACCCATCGACAGCTACAAACGAGCTCAGTAAATTCATATACACCTGTTCTTCAAAGCGATAGCTGCCATGCGGTTCTCCAGTCTCTTGCAACGCCCCATTCACGATTGGATTCGTTGCACAGACGGCAACAGCAATTATACAAGCAGCGGCTGAGAATACGATCACCCGTTTTTTTGGCGTCTTAAAGCGTAGTATATTTTTGACGCGCTCACGGATGCCTGTCTCTCCAAAGGCTAGCGGACTAGCAGACGGTAAGCGACGGTTTGCCGCAAAGGCTAGCAATGACGTGCAATAATCCTTCGCGATTCCCGAACCCGTCTCCGATAGCACCTTTTCATCGCAGCTCATCTCCATGTCTTTGGCCATTAATATAAAGGCAAGCCAAGCAAGCGGATTAAACCAGTGAAAAGCAAGAACCACAAAGGCAAGCGGCTTGATTAAGTGATCTTTCCTCTTTAAATGGTAGGCTTCATGCTTCAGAATGTAGACTCGTTCTTGCTCCTGAAGCCCAAAGGGAATATAAATTCGCGGTTTGATAAAGCCGAGAATAAATGGCGACCGGATGTTGTCGGACTCGAATATATGTTTATCCAGTAGGACCGCTGTAGCCATGCGGCGTTTCAATCGGAAATAGGTCACCAAGCTGTAAACAAGCAGCGCAAGAACACCTAAACGCCAAAGAACTGTACCGATTTGTATCCATATTTGCAAAGGATTTACGCTAGCAGTCGGGTTAGCTTGCGGCAGCGTGTCGCTTATCATGACATTTACGGTCGGTATGCCTACCGTCATTCCCGGCTTCTCCATATAGCCGATGTCCGCTGGGACATAGCTCAGTGCCGCTTCGCCGCTCTTTTGCGCTGCGGTCATATCAAAGGGGGGAGCATTAAAGAGGCTGAGCTCAGAGGAAATAGACACCGGACAAACAAGGCGGAACAGTACAATCGCCCATAGCAAATAGGAATATTTTTTTGGTGCCCGTTTCAACAGCAGACGGATGAGAAGCACGGCGATAATGACATAAGACGCAGTGAGGGACATATTGAGTATTTTTAGAAACAACATTTCCATACTCAACCCTCCTTATGCTCATCAATTAGACGCTTTAGCTCATCAGCTTCCTTATTGGAGAGAGCTTTATTGCCGAAAAAAGAAACAAGAAACTGGGGCAGCGAGCCCTCAAAAGCCCGCTCAATAAAATGCTCGCTTTCGTACGCCTGAATCTGCTCTTTTGGAATAATGGAGCTTACAATTGTATCCTCATTTTTAAGAAGTCCTTTTTCACACATTTTCCGAAGCACGGTATAGGTGGTTGGCTTCTTCCACCCGAGTTTCTCTAAACAAAGAGTTACCAGTCTTCCGGATGCCACCGGCTCGCTCTCCCACACAACTAGCATAAAGCGATAATCACTTTCACACAGCTTCAAGTTACTCATAATAACCTCCCCTATCTGGTTTATAATCGTAAACCTTTGTAATGAGTTTATAACTATAAACCAGATTAGTCAATGAAAATAGGAGAGCAAGGCTAAACCACTTCTTCAACCGACACCAGGTACAACAAGCTTCCTTCACTGAAAAGCACTCGATTCTCTCGAAAATCCTGTGTTAACGGGACAAGCGGCTCGCCTTTTTCATTCAGAAAATGGATCCGGCACCCTGCGGATAAGCTCCCCGGTTTTTCATTTTTCTTAAGAATATAAGTTGAGTGTTTTCCGTAGCCGCCATCGAACAGAAAGTGATAACCATCCGTACAAAACCCCGAAGAGCCGGAAATCTCAGGATTTATAAAGATAACCTTGGGCTGCTCGATTCCGCCGGAAATACAGCCCAGCAAAAAGTCCGTATAATAATAAAACCAAACTTCCTCATCGTTAACTGCATTCAAAGCATAACAATCGGCGATATCCGACACTTGGTCCTCATACAATTTGTTGCCGTTCTCATCCCAAGCCAGAAGACCTTGCGCACCTATAGGTTTATCCCAACCGTTGTTTCCAAACACGCCTTCGTCGAAATAACTGGTCCAAATAATCCCTTTCTCCGTCACCTGAACACTTTGAATGCCGTCTCCAAGCAAAAACTCTCGGATCGTATTCCCTTTAAAATCACACACTTTAGCGTTCAGGTCATATTTGCCTACCCCATAGTAAGAGCAGCGCGCTCCGACTAACAGTAGACGATTATGAAGCGGCTGGACATAATGATAATTGAAATGTTGATCCGCAATCACCACTTCATCAACATAATCTTTTTCTACGAGCAGTACCTTGTAGGTATATGTTTTCCTTAGAACCGTTTGGACGAACATGCCTCGTTCCCGAACGGGGATCTCGTTAATGAGCAAAACATACATGCAGCCATCGGAGCCAATTTGTGCCGAGACAATCTTGAAACCATCCGTATACGCAGAAATATCAGCAAAAGGTTGAAGCGCCACCGTTTTATTAAACATGCCCATTCCTCCTTAAAGACAGCTATAAAACAAACTAACTTCTGTACTTATAACTGAATTATGTCTGAGCAGAATGCTCCTGAACATGGCGAAAGTATGGCAATGGAAAAAGTGTTACATGAAGCCCTGCTGCATGATCCTTCATGATCATAACGATGAAAGTTAGACCTGACCTTAGCAAAATTTGTTTTTAGGCATCAAAAAATACAGCGCATATGAATCAAAGATCCATTATGCACTGTATTTTCAGTGTCTGACCTATGAGGTTTCTCAGCTCATACTCTCATCATGAAATTGAACAATCATTTTTCGGCATAGAAACGATGCTTCAAACCCAGACACGGCATCCAATTCGACGCGAATCTGATCGCCTTCATAGGCGAGACTCAGCTGCAAACAGATATTGCACTCCTCGGCGGGACTTATTTTCTCATGCTGGATGTCTTCGAAATACAAAGCAATAGGCTGCTCCAGCCCACCTGCGGATGTATGTCTGATCGTTACATACAAGTTTTTCTGATTGCCATGCAGTCCTGCAGCTTCAATGCGGACCTTTGTTATTTCATCGTAATGAAACGGAGGGAAAAAACCGAACTTATCAATAACACTATGGGCTCCCTCTATAGAAGTGAGCGGTGAGAATAGGCGTTCAAGCTGCCTTGTGTTCATTAGACTTGACTCATATTGGGGACTCGTATAAAGCAGGATGGAATCAGGACTGCAATCCACTACCGTTCCGATAAAAGCAGCCCAGTCGGGTTTACCTAATTCGCCAACAGTCATTCGAACCTGATCCTGCGCACGTAGCTCTGCTGACAGATCCGTATTAACATGTAGCCGATAGCCCTGTGCCTGCACCTGCCCATCAGTATTTGGGGCAAAGAAGATTTCTTCCCGTTCCACAGAGTGAACAATAACGTTCCATTCCCAATTATCTAACATTAGCTTCGATAAAAGGACAACACCCAGCATATGCCGTTCCGGTCGGTAACGATAGCCAGCAGGCCGTTAAATGGAGCTTCATATATTTCCGTATTAACTGTCCCGCTGGAGGCAAATTCATTGTAAATTCCTCGATAAGCCTCCTCCGTCTCGATTTTCAGAAAGACTCTTACATAATCACCCATCAGCTCAGGTTTCGCTGCTTGAGTATCTGCAAACTTAAGGATTGCATCCCCCACTTGCAGGTCCGCATTGAGTACCTCTTCCCCTTGCTTGCGTAGAATCGCAATCTCGCCGCCAAAAACGCTTTGATAATACTTCATTTCCTCCTTGCAGTTGTCCACTACGATAAACGGATATGCTATCATCCTTTGCACCCTCCCAAGGTTCGTTTGGTCATACGCTGCATTTGTAATTTCAATTGCTTATGTGACATTTTTCATTACATCATTTCATCCTGCCTGCTCAGATTGCTAAGCACAACCTTCAACAGGCTTATAAATAGATCATATTCCTCATCGGAAATTCCCTGCTTGGTTCTACTCTTTACCCTGTCTAACGCTTCCTGTACTTTCGGTACCACGTCCTGTGCCGATTCTGTCAAATAAAGCTGCTGATAGCGGTTATCCTCGGGATCAACTTCCCTGCGCACGTATCCTTCTGCTTCTAGCTTTGCAATCGCCTTAGCGGTAGTCGTCTTATCAATAAGCAGCTTCTCGCTTAAAGCTTTTTGAGTAATGGGCTGCTGAGATGCTATGGCCATTAGGAAAATATACTGCCCGCTGCCGATTCGATAAGGTGCCAGCTCCGCTGATATCAAGACTTGCATATGGCGGTAGATGGCAGAAATATATTGTCCGTGAGATTCCGATTCATGCTTCTCAGCCAGCTTCCTATATTCGCTCAGTTTTCTCACCCCTTAAATAGTATGTCATTGCAACTAATGTCAGTATATGAAATATAGAATGCTATTGCAACTATTTTTCTGTGAATATTTATAACTTTTCTCGCACCTCATCATCATTTGACCGAATGACCCCGCATAGCTAATCCCGTCAATTCCACTTTTAATGTAAAATAAACTTGACATTATGAATGGTTTTTAATACATTATGTATATAAAACTTAACTTGTAAAATTTATTCTATAGGAGGTGAACGGCTTGACCTATCAAGAGAAGAAAAGTATCGTATCTATCTTCAGCGCCATCCTCATATTCATTTCTTTTAGCGCGTACAAGTACGTGCAATATCCGGCAGATGGAATGGATATGTCAGAAACCTTTCGGTATTGGGGTTCTTTCGTCCTCGTCCTGACTTTAGTTTCCATCCTCGCACATATCGTGATCAGCATTGTTTTCAACATCATTTTTAGAATCACAACTGGGGAAAAGGAGCCAACGTTCGCGGACGAACTAGATAAACACATCGAATTGAAGGCGAATCGAAACGGTTTTTTCGTATTTATCCTCGGCTTTCTTCTAGCCATGGGATCGCTCGTCATTGAGCAGCCAGTACAGGTGATGTTCGTCATCTTGATTGTCTCGGGATTCATTTCCGATATCACCGGTTCTGTGACGAAACTGTATCATTATCGGAGAGGAGTTTAAGATGAGTAAAAATCTTGTCGGCAATCACATTCGCAAATTACGATTCAACCATGACGAAATGACGCAGCAGCAGTTGGCTGACAAGGTGGGCGTAACCAGACAAACCATCGTAGCACTGGAAAAGGGCAACTACTCTCCCTCTCTGGAGCTAGCTTTTCGTATCGCTCATGCCTTCAACCTGCATTTGGAAGAGGTTTTTTTCTACGGAGAACATCAGTAATGAAATAGATGGAGGTTAAATATGAGATCAGCCAAGTTAGCTGCGAAAGTCGTGGGCGTACTGTTTATCCTTGCGGCGGTTTCGTCAATCATTGGACTTATATTGTACGACCCGATCCTCAATGATCCCGATTACTTGGTAACCGGTGCTGAGCACGCCAACCAAGTAATTCTAGGCGCGTTGATGGAATTAATTCTTGTCGTTTCAGCGGTTGGCACATCCATCATTATGTTTCCATTCTTGCGTAGGTATAATGAAAGTATCGCGCTCGGCCATGTTTGCTTTCGGTTTATGGAAGCCGTTATTATTACTATCGGCATCGTCAGCGTGCTGTCCCTGTTAACCTTGAGCCAGGAGTATGTAGCATCAGGCGCCTCGAACGTGGCTTCCTTCCAAGCCTCGGGCACTTTATTGCATTCCGTTCACAACTGGACATTCCTACTCGGTCCTAACTTCATGCTGGGGATCAATACAATGATGTACAGCTATATCTTCTATCAATCCAGGCTTGTACCGCGTTTTATCTCCCTATTGGGGATGACAGGGGCAGCTCTTGTTTTCATTGCAGCATTGTTGGAAATGTTCGGCGTATTTTCTCAGCTTTCCGTTTGGGGCGCACTAATGTCCCTTCCTGTAGCGGCGAATGAAATGATTTTAGCAGTATGGCTTATTGCTAAAGGGTTTAATGGGGCTGCAATTGCACATTTATCCGCAGCAAAAAGACGGCCATAAACGAATACTGCAGCCTATTTGTCGATGTATTCTATGATAATTAAATTGAAGAGCATTTTTTTCTGCTGACCATTGTAGACTGTCATTTTTGTTGATATACTATTGAAAAATAATTCCATTTTGAGTAATTCAAGGGCTATGCTTTTCTGGCAATGCTAGAGACAACCCCGCTACCTGTAGCGGGGTTATTTTGTTTTCCAAATGAAATGGAGGATGCACAATGACTGGAAACGAAGAAACGAGAATGATTTTAACGAAAGAGGATTTAATTACACAGTTCAAAAACTGCGGATTAACGGAAGGGCAAACCATATTCGTACATACTTCATTAAAAAGCTTGGGATTTGTTGTAGGCGGGGCTGAAACATTGATTAGGTCACTTCTTGAAATCGTAGGAAAAGAAGGAACATTGATGATGCCTTCTCAGACATGGAAAAACCTTGATCCCTCTACTGGAGTTCATTGGAATGAACCGAAGGAATGGTGGCCTATTATTCGAGAAAACTGGCCCGCATATGATAAAGAAATAACACCTGCCATTGGTATGGGTGCCGTGGCTGAAATGTTTAGACAGTGGCCAGGGGCCAAAAGGTCTGATCACCCGGCAAGGTCGATAGCAGCAGTAGGGAAACACGCGGAATATGTAACTGAAAAACATGATTTAAGCAATATTTTTGGCAGCGGCTCCCCTGTAGATAAATTGTATAAATTAGATGGACATGTACTATTACTTGGTGTTGGCTATGAAAAAAATACATCCCTGCATTTAGCGGAAACGAGAGCAAATTTTTCTTCCAAAAGATTTGCAGATGAGAGCAGTGCAATCATGATTGATGGCAAGAGAACGTGGGTTACTTATTCTACTCAAGCAGTCGACGACGAAGATTTTAGTAGATTAGGAAAGGAATATGATCAACAAAAAAATATAAAAATTCATAAAGTAGGAAATGCTGATGTGCGATTTATGGAAGTAAGACCCCTGATCGACTGGACCGTGCCTTGGATGGAGAAAAATAGAGCGTGACGGCTCGCCCCCACTAATCACTCTAGCTACAAAAAGGTACCCCTACGCTAAACATTCTTTTAAAAATGTCCATTGTATGGGTACCCTTTTATAAAGCTTCCTGAGATATGCTTTCAGGGATATAGATTAAAATAAAATAAGCCCAAACCAGCTTTTTTAATTCTTTGCATCAATCAAGGTAAACCAATTGGGATCTCCATTATATGTTCCATTAACCTGGTATACAGGCCGATAAAAGTCTTTTGAATCATACATATAGATTAGTTCTATTCCTTTTATTTCTAGATGGTCACCCTTTTTTATTTCAAGCTGATCCTTTGTTAATAAGGCATTTCTTTGCAGCTGCTGAAATTCCCCATCCTCTATGCGTTTATATACTTCGGCTGGAGATAATAGATCCATCGTCCGCACAAACAGATTGTGCTTAATTCCGCTATTGATCGCGTAGATGCTGCCATCCTCTTTTAGGCCAATGGAGAAATCGCCTGTCCAATAATCCTCGTTCATTCCAGGAATCTGCGAGAGTGACCATGCATACTCACCGTCATCTACTCCTCGCAATTCAGCCTTCTCGGTAGGTAAGCCCAAATCATCCGCAATCGTTTTCGCCTTCTCTAACATAGAATTCGGATTAATTAGCGAGTCTTGCGCTGGGACGTAATCATTTTCAGTTAACGACCAGTTTCCCTCTTTGGATTGAAATAACGTGTAGTGTATTCCGCTATTGCTCGTTAACACACTTTCACGATCACTTCCCCACTTCTTGACGCTTAGCTCGGTCAATTCTAGTTTTTGCCGCAGCGGAGCTGCGATTTCATCATTATTTACGACTCTTTTGTATACCGCTGCAGCATTTGGTTCTGGGCTTAACGTGAGTGAAGCGCTAAGCTCAACGCCTTTCATATTCCATTTGTGATATGAATTAATGGCTAGTTGACCAAACTCCTGCTGATTGTAGACGATACTCATTGCACAAAACATCAAACCGATTGCTATGGGGATGGACAGATTGCCCAGCAGGCTCTTGATCTTAACTTTTTTGTGCTCAATGATAGAAGCAGCAAGTCTATACAACTGGTAGCCCATAATGCCGCCAAGTGTATTGTTAATAAGATCATCAACCTCAAATAGACCTGCGCCAGTAAGCGTCTGATACGTTTCGATAGCTAATGTTGCACATACAACAACAAGAAGAAGCGGTTTGAACGCTCTAAACTTGTAACTCAAACATGGCAGCAAAATCCCCAATGGCACAAACATTAAAATATTAAAAATGCCGTTCTGAAACTCTCTTAGCGAATATTTTTGCCATGCTTCAATGTAGCCACCGAAAGGATATAAGTTCATTTCCAAGAAATGTGACGTACCTCGGCCGATAACGGTCAACTGGAGAACAAAAACAATATAACCGATGAAAAGCGCACCGAGTATAAGCTTGCTCATAGGCAGCCAGGGCTCTTCCTCTCGCCTTCTTTTGCGATAATAAAATGTATAATAACCTGCAATAAGCAGCAGCTCGACTCCAACTACAATGACCACTGGCAATCCCAGAAAGCGTAAGTAATTGAACATATCTGTAATGCTCACAATATTCCTCCTCATATCGAACACAAAATCGTACTGTCTTATTCTCATGTGATTTTTCATTATAACACGGCACTTTAAATCGTCTTTTTCTAATTCCTTAAGAAACCTTTAATAATATTTAAGGTTTACACTAATATATCTAACCTCGATAGCGCTTTATCGAACGATGCAGCGAGGAGCTTTCGAACGCAAAAATACATCACCCAAGGCACGCGGCCTACATGGTGATGTATTCAAATCATTCATACTATTTTAGACTCTCAACAGCATTAACACTTCGTTTGAAAATTCGCTTTTCCTTCCAAGGTTGCTTGCAGAAAATTTTTCGACTTTTTTAATCGCTTCTGAATATCTTCAATTTCTTTAATTTTTTGTTCAACTATTTTTTTCTTTACCTCGTATGATAAATTAAGTTCTTGATTTACTAGTAAACTCAACTCTTCTACCGAAAATCCTACGGATAAAAGTGCCTTTACATCTTCTAGAAATTCAACAATTTCCTCAGTATACATACGATAATTATTTGCATCTCTTTTAACAAATGTGTCCGGAATTAGATTCTTACGTTCGTAGAATCTCAAGGTTGATATAGGCAGATCCGTTAATTTTGAAACATCATTTATTTTCATCTTATGGCCTCGCTTTATTTATTTGCTATAAACCTTGGTTTATAGTTCATAATGCAATTATGATAACGAACGACATACTTAATGTCAAAAAAACCTTATGTTATCAAAAGGAGAGATTCTATGTTTAACCACATTCAAAATAACAATTTCACCAGTATAGTTACGGGAAGACGTTCTGTGCGTAATTATGATGAGAGCATTAAAATATCAAAAGAAGAGATAAGCGAAATGATTGCGGAAGCCAGTCTTGCTCCTTCCTCTGCGAATATGCAGCCTTGGCGTGTACTTGTAGTTGATACTCCGGAAGGAAAAGAGAAATTAAGACCCCTTGTACGTTTCAATACTGTACAAAACGATACTTCATCTGCCATGTTATTAATTTTTGGTGATACCCAAAGCTATTTATATGTTGAAGAAATTTACAATACTGCCGTGGAACAAGGAAAAATGCCAGCTGAAGTACGCGATAGTCAAGTCGCAACCATTCTATCGATGTATCCAACTCTACCAAAGGAAATGAAAGTTGAAGTTGCAAAGGTCGATAGCAGCCTCTTTGCCATGCAGTTAATGCTAGTAGCTCGTGCACATGGGTATGATACGAATCCAATGGCAGGATTTGAAGTTGACCAGGTAGCTAAAGCATTTGATTTAGATGAAGAGCGCTATGTTCCAGTCATGATTATTTCAATAGGAAAAGCAAAGGAAGAAGGACATGAATCCGTTCGATTAAGCTCTGACAAAATTACATTTTGGAGATAATCATTGTTCAAAATAAAACTTAAATAAGCAAGTCGCTTATAAACAGGAAGAACTAGTTAAAAGTTCATCTTAACATCTATAAAGCGAAATGAAGGACACCCTAATTGGGTGTCCTTCATTGTAGAGACAAAGATTAAACACGACATTTCTATTAAGCAAATCTCCCAGTCAGGCTGTCTTAGTACAGCAAATCCCACTGGAAATTAAGCCATCCCGAGTAAGGTTTACCACCTCATCACTCCCATGAATTGGCGCAAGAAACATATTCTCTTAAATTAGCTCGTACTAGTAACAAGCACTAGATCCATGTATCGGCTGCTGTTAATTCGGACTCCGTATTGCCAGTGTTTATAACGCTTTTAGGCTCCACCAGCATGATATGGCATTCCTTTTCAGCGGAAGGCTTCATCTCTATTCCCCTCGGAACAATAAACATTTCACCCTTGGAAATTATCACTTGGCCATCACGAAAGTCAAGGATCATCTCCCCTTCAAGTGCGATAAATACCTTATCGGTATCTTCATGAACGTGCCATTCATAATCCCCTGCAATCTTAATAAGCTTAAATTGGTAGTCATTCATTTCGCCAATGACTTTCAGAGACCAATAGTCGTTGAATTTAGATAGCTTCTCATTCAGATTTATAGCTTGATAATGGATATTAGCCCCTCCTTTTTTCGAATTTCCAATATGCCCATACAGTGAACAGGCACTCAGATGTAATAAAGCGCTTATCTCCGTTTCCATTATTATAGTAAAGTCATATTTTGATTTGAATGGATGCTTATTGAAACTAGCTTGGATTATTGATGAATTTCTCTCGATATTCAGTGGGAGCAATACCTATTTGCTTTTTGAACACTCTACTAAAATAAAAAGGGTCAGCAAATCCAACAGTTTCCGCAATTTGTTGTACAGGTGCATCACTTGTAAATAACATTTCTTGCGCCATGTTTATACGATATTTTAATAAATATTGTGCAGGCCCCATACCTGCATGCCTTCTAAACACATAAGAAAGTCGATTGCGATTAACGTTATTCTGTTCTGCAAGCGATACTATTGTAAGACTTTGATAATAGTATTCTTGAATATAATGAGATACCCGTTCGAATAAAGTATGTGATTCACAGCTATTTTGCCTATTATCAACACATAATAAGGCTTCATTCAGTACATCGCGGAACAGCATCTCGGTCTGAAACTTTGAAATGCCTCCACGCTGATTATAAACACGCCAAAGACGCATAATTAATTCATTTAGACGAGGGGACTGCCCTGTTAATAATTCGAAATGCTGATGAGAAAAGCTTGACTCTTCTAGTTCCGAGTTACATATCCGGTATAAAACTAAGATATATTCCCAGTCCGTTTCACCAAACACTTTTTGGCCTAGTTTCATTTTTGCAGCCCCATGTACAACTTTTCCTGGCGAAAAGATATAAGGCGTGTCATTAAATTGAAATTGTATTTTTCCTGTAAGAGGAAACACAAATCCAGGAAAAGAATCTGTATAGTCGGCGTGAGGCACGCCTGGATTTCTAGCGTATCGATATACTCCTTGTACTTGAAAAGGAGTGTGTGCCAGATGCTCTGCTAACTGATCAATGTCGATTTTCACTTTGCTTACCTCATTTCAATAGTAATTGACCGTTAATCTCGAATGATCGTTGTATATTCTGTGTCCGCTGGAATACAGAAAGGTGAGCATGAGGACTTTCATCTATTTTCACGTTATTGATAACAATTATCATTTACAATCTGCCGTTAGTCAAATTACTGCTGACAGCCTCCTTTTGTAAGTAACCAGACATCATATTCTCTACTAAAAGTTTATAGTTTATGAGCATGTGCTCTGTTAGGAGCATTTCATGAATATATTCCAATTTTCCCGTCGGCTTTGTATTGATTCCAAGCACAAAAAAATACATCGCCTAGAGCATTAAGCCCACATGGCGATGTATTTAAATCATTCATACTGTTACGCCTCTCAGCACCTGCTTATCGCTGGCTAGGCGTGCATATATCAAAAAAAGACACCCCAACGGTGTCTTTTCCTTCTTCTATTCGTATGCAAGGCCGACACTTGAAAGGCAACGCATATTCGCTGTATTACGAATTAGTTCGTGGTTGAGGTTAGTTCCTTGTTCGACGTCCGGCCAAGCAGATTTAGAAATTCCCGCATAAATCCAGGGAGATCAGGCCATGCGTGGCCCGATACCAAATTTCCGTCTACATGCAGTGTCTCGCTAGCATATTCTGCGCCGAGTGATTCGACTTCCAGCTTGCACGCATTGTATGCCGTTAACGTTCTGCCTTTGAAGTAGGAACGATCGGGCAGCGCCAGGAATACCTGAGCGCCGTGACAAATCGCGCCTACAGGCTTGTCCGCATCCAGAAAATGCTGGACAATTCGCGGAAGATCTTGATCGTTACGTATGAACTCAGGAGCGCGTCCGCCTGGGATGATCAAGGCATCGTAGTCAGCAGGCTCCACGTCCGCAAAGGCTATATCAGACGGCAGCAGATGAGCTGGCTTCTCCGAATAAGTATCCCATCCCTCGATGAAGTCGTGGCATACCGTATTCAATGTCTTCTTTCTCGGCGAAGCGATCACAGCCTCGTAGCCCTCTTCCTTCAACCGATAGAATGGATAATAAACCTCCAGAACCTCTGCACCGTCGCCCGTTAGAATAAGCACGCGTTTGGACATTTTACCCTCTCCCAACTGTAAATTTATGTAACACCTTTTTCTATTATGGGGATAATCTGCAAGCGCCGTCAATGGTCCTTAAGAACGGGAGGAAGATGTCAAATTACGCAAAAACACGTCGTACCAGCAGGTAAGCTGCAGATACGACGTGTTTTTAATAGTTGAAGCCTAATAGGATGAGTTAAGGCTTCACTACAGATACGAGAAACTCGTTTTTACCGGAAATAAGTGTAACTTCTGATGACAAATCCAAATCCTTCACATAGACGGATTCACCGATATTCATGCCGCTGATATCATATTCTATCACCGACGGCAAATGCCTTGGCAATGCTTCTACCTCAATAAACTCGGACTGAAGTTGTACAATCCCGCCCTGCTTCAATCCAATTGGCTTGCCTATGAATTTTACTGGAATCTTTGTGCATACGATTTCGTTATTCTGCACTTGCTGGAAATCAACATGAATCAAGTCACGCGTTACCGGATCTCGCTGGAGATCCTCAAGCAATACGGACACCGAATCTTTCCCGTCAAGCTGTATATCGATAAAACCAGATGCACCTTGCTTCAACCACTTATGAAATTCTATCGTTGAAATATGAACCATCTTATTTTCTACATTCCTACCAAACACAATACCAGGCAGACGACCTGATTTACGTAGATTACGAAGCCCTGATGTATTCAAATGTGTACGTTTCTCTGCTTGCATAAATGTTGTCATGCTTAACTCTCTCCTCTTTATTAAAAGATCTTTGCGCTTGTTCCTTAGTCGCTGAATCTTCCCCGATTGGGGATAAAGAGCGAAACATAGCATCACCACCTCCATGTTCTGCCGATTACGGCACAATACATTTAATGTAAAACCTCCGTAAATATACAGGAAGGCACCCCACTTCGGAAAGTAGAATGCCTATCTGTAAACCACACCATATCATACAAACGTCACGTTGTCTAATCAAGACGCTGGGCAATTACGGGCGAAGAGTCCGGTATCTTTGTGTATTTAGGATGAATAAGAGTGTACGCTAGGTCTCTGAAAATAATTCATTTCATCGTTCGAAATCCATTTGTTGACCTCGTGTTGAGTTCACGATATAAAAATACATCGCCGCAGCTTACAAGCTGCATGGCGATGTATTCATCGAATAATTACTGCTATTCTTCTAACCGTTCTTCTTCGTCCCCGATGGCGATGGGGTTGTTAGAGAAACTAATCCAATCACTCCAGCTTCCCGCATACAAGCGCACTTTCGTGAAGCCTGCTTCCTGCAGCGCAATGACGTTTGGCGTGGCTGTGACGCCTGATCCGCAATACACGATCAGCTCGCCGTTCTTGTCCAGATCATGGAACCGATCAGTTTGAGCGGTGACGTCCTTCCAAGCGCCGGATTCCGTTAGACCCTCTTTCCAGAAACGATTAATCGCGCCTGGAATGTGGCCTGCGACGCGGTCGATCGGCTCGACCTCTCCGCGGTAGCGTGGAGCTTCGCGCGAGTCAATAAGCGTTACTCCCTCGCTGCCAAGCAGCTCCCTAACCTCATCCATTTCAACTAGCATATTGTGCTGAACCGTTGCAAGGTATGTCGCAGGCTGTACCACTTTGTTCTCGGTTGATACAGGCAACCCTTCTTTGACCCAAGCAGAGAAGCCTTTGTCCAGCACATAGACCTGCTCATGCCCCATATACTTCAGCAGCCACCACAGCCGGGAAGCCATCGCTCCGCCTTGATCGTCATAAGCGACCACAATCGAATCATTGCTTATGCCCGTCCTGCCGAACGTCACTGTCATTGCAAAAATATCGGGAAGCGGATGGCGTCCGCCATATTCCTCGACCTCACCGGATAGATCCTTCTCCAGATCCATATAAACAGCCCCCGGAATATGGGACTCCTCATACGCTCTGAGCCCCGCATCGGGATCGTCCAAACGAAAACGGCAATCCGCGATGACGAGTTTCGGCTCACCGAGTTTCTCCTTTAGCCATTCCAACGACACGATGTTATTCATTTTGACTCGCCTCTTTCGTTCATTTATGTAATCCATTATGGAACCTTTAGCCTTAGATTGCTCTATTAGCCTTCATATCTATAGTATATGGTGTGATTCCAATCTTCAATGGAGCGCTTCTGCCAATTATATAACAAAGACCGGGAGTCTCTCCACTTTGGAGGCTCCCGGTCTGCTATTCCAAATTCTAGATTACATCGATATAATCGTGATTGTTTTCATCGTACCGCAGCCGATCTTGCATAGATGCAGCCGACGTTTGTTATTATTTAATCATCTGAAATACTTGCTCGACATCTTTGTCTCCACGTCCGGAAAGGTTAATGATCAAGATCTGTTCTTGATCCATCGTTGGCGCCAGCTTCTTGGCATAGGCAACCGCGTGCGCGCTCTCCAAGGCAGGGATAATTCCTTCCGTACGAGAAAGTTCTTGGAATGCTTCCAGCACTTCCTCATTGGTAACCGTCGCATATTCGGCGCGTCCAGTCACCTTCAAATGGCTATGCTCCGGCCCGATACCCGGATAATCGAGCCCCGCGGCGATTGAATACGTCTTCCGCGGCTCTCCTTCCTCGTCCAGCAGTACCAAGCATTTGAAGCCGTGAATCATGCCCGGAACGCCTTCCGTTAAGGTCGGTGCTTGATCGGGTTCAACGCCGATTAAGCGAACGCTCGGCTCGTCGATGTAATGAGCGAATGCGCCAATCGCATTGCTGCCGCCGCCCGCACAGGCTACTACCGCATCAGGCAAACGACCTTCCTTCTCCAAAATCTGCTGCTTTGACTCTTCACTGATGACCGCTTGAAAATGCTTGACCATCGTCGGAAACGGATGTGGACCAACCGCAGAACCGAGCAAGTAAAACGTATTTTTATAATTGCGAACCAGATCGCCCAATGCTTCGTCCACAGCGTCCTTCAGTCGACCCTGACCCTTATCAACCGGTACAACAGTAGCACCGAGCAGTTCCATCCGGAACACGTTAAGCGCCTGACGGCGCATATCTTCTGCTCCCATGTAGATGACACATTCCATATTAAACATTGCACAAGCCGTTGCTGTCGCAACTCCGTGCTGACCAGCACCAGTCTCGGCGATAATCCGCTTGGCGCCCATTCGCTTGGCTAGCAGGATCTGGCCAATGGCGTTGTTGATCTTATGCGCACCAGTATGGTTCAGATCCTCACGCTTTAAGTAGATCTTGGGTCCTCCCCATGATTTGGACAGCCTCTCCGCATATGTGAGCGGGCTCTTGCGGCCAACATATTCACGCAGGTAATAGCTGAGCTCTTCCTGAAAGTCCGGATCTTCCCTGAACTTGTAAAATTGCTCGCTCAAATAGTTTAGCACTTCCTGCAATTCCGGTGGAACGAAGCTTCCTCCGAATTCCCCGAAGTACCCCTCTTGCTGCAACTGTTGGTCCATAAGTAAGCGCCTCCATAAATTAAAATGGTAATCTATTAAAACTATATTACCATAATTTTCTGTAATATTTTATACACATGTATTGTCAGCCGGTAGAATAATAACACTCTAGCTTGCAATCATGCTCTGAAAATGACATCCAATCGTAAACTTGTCCTTAACCTGTTACAGCCCTCTTCGCTAAAGCACGATACTGAGCTTATCCCTAATCAAAGCAACAAGCTTTTCCGCTTGTACGTCTGATAAGGCACCCGATGCGAGCTGACGAGCGGCGACTGGAACGTACCAAGGGAATATTTCATCTTCTGTCACGCCAGACAGCTTGCAATATTCATCGACGAATATACGGTAAGCTGTCTGCCGCGAGAATTCAAAGAATGCGTTAACGTCAGGCGGCGTTTCTGGGGGCAACACAGCATACAGGATTGTCACGCAAACTTCCGCGATATCCGCCGCCGGGTTGCCGATTACGGTATGCATCCAATCAATCATAACTGGTATACCTTCTCGTAAAATGAGATTATTGACGTTCGTGTCGCCGTGGCATAGCATTCGTTTATTAGGCAACTGATCCACATAAGCATGGAGGGCAGTTATTTCGTCTTCCGTCAGCAAGGAGGGTCTACCGATGATTACCTTCAAATGCTCCTTTTGCTCAGTAACGATCCCGCTGATGTCTCCTTTATGAATGTTATACAGGACGCGAGCAAATTTCCTTAAATCGCTGTCTACATCGTCAAAATCAATTTCATGAAAAGCATGCAGTTGTTCAAAAAAACGATTCACGAATGTCGATCCGACTACTTTCTCGAAGACGATACCAAGGCGGTTATCCCACTCGACTTGCTCGAACGGGCGCGCTGCCGGTAGTCCGCTGGCCCAAGCAGCAGAACTGTTCCGATATTCGAGCTGAACAGCTTCCAATGGTGTGCCAGCATGAAACAACTTTACTACTTTTCCCTCTTCGCCCCACTCATGCACCTCACAACTGGAGCCAATGCCTATGCATTTGCCTAGCATAATAAAGCGTTACCCCCTTTATCCAATCTGATTTTGTAAAATAATTGAAATTAAACCTATTATTCGTTATAATACCACGCTTCCATTAACCTGAAAATATAAAAATAGAGACGATAGTATTCCATTCATTGCTGAGCATATTGACTACTTAAAAAGGGAATCTGCCCACCAAAATGCCATCGAGTTTTGCAGCTAGTTGAAAGCGAACAAATTTAGGAGGATAAAGTATGTACTATATTCGTACTCAACACGAAGCTTAATCAAAGTATTTTTAGACACTCTCGCCACTGGAATGCAATATATTATTTACATTTTGCAATGGACAAATTACAATATTTTCTAACCAATAACTAAGTGCAGTATATGGTTTTGCTTATATGAAGTAGATTTAAACCTATTAGGTGACAGATCAGTACAAATATTATCCAAAACTAAACGAATTTCTACCGAGGGGAGATTAAATTCCTATGAATATAGCCGCCAAGCTGATGCAAAAATTCAAAGACCGCGATACTCAGCATAAACTGCAAGTCTATCAGGACAAAGTGGAGCTCATTAGGAAACGGAATTTGGAAGCATGGGACGATGGGCAGCTTCAAGCGGAATCCCTCCGGCTAAGAGAGAAAGCAAAATCGGGTACGCCTTTGGATGAGCTGCTTATCGATGCTTATGCGTTAGTCTGTGAGACAGCGAAAAGAACACTCGGATTACAGCCTTACGATGTTCAGATTATCGCTGCCATCGCTCTTCACGAGAGATTTTTGATCGAGCAGCATACCGGTGAAGGAAAAACACTCTCTGCTGTTATGCCTGCTTATCTAAATGCGCTGACAGGCGAAGGCGTTCATGTGCTGACTTTTAACGACTATTTGGCAAATCGAGATGCGGAGTGGATGGGCCCAATCTATCGTTTCCTAGGGTTAACTATAAACTCGGTTCAAGCGGGCATGAACCTGTCCGAGAAACGCGAAGCGTACGCCGCGGATATAACCTATGTTACAGCCAAGGAGGCGGGATTCGATTATTTGCGAGACACGATCGCACTGGGCGAAGCCGATACCGTACATCGTCCTTTCCACTACGTCATCGTCGACGAAGCGGATTCACTGCTTCTCGACGAAGCGAGGGTGCCGCTAGTCATCGCTGGCGAGTCGGGCTCTTCCAGCAACGACGGCATTCGTTTCGCAGAAGTGGCTCGGCACCTCGAGCAAGTAGAGCATTACGACTTCGACGAGTTCGAGCGGAACGTATATTTAAATGAAGCAGGTTCTGCGAAAGCGGAGTCGCTGCTCGGATGCGGCAATTTGTACGATAGCCATAATAGTCATTTGTTAACGTCATTAAATTGCGCGCTGCATGTGGAATTGTTATTGAAAAAAGACGTCGATTATATCGTCCGGAACGGTAAAATCGAGCTGATCGACGAATATACCGGCCGCGTGGCGGAGAACAGGCATTTGCCGGATGGGCTGCAAGCTGCACTTGCGGCCAAAGAAGGGCTGCAGTCGATATCCGGCGGGGAAATTCTCGGGACAATCACTCTTCAACACTTCCTTAGCCTATATCCGAAGATTTGCGGAATGACGGCTACCGCTTACGCCTCCGCAATGGAATTCGAAGATATTTATGCGCTGCAAGTCGTACAAATCATGCCGAACCGGCCAAACATACGGATCGACCATCCCTACCGGATTTATACTCATAAAGATGCCAAACTCAAGGCACTTGTAAAAGAAATCATATCCGTCCATGCGACGGGTCGTCCGATTCTCATTGGTACGTCAAGCGTCGAGGAATCTGACATGCTGGCGGAGGCGCTAGCGGTTGCCGATGTTCCTTGCCATGTTCTGAATGCAAAAAACGACGCAAAAGAAGCCGAGATCATAGCCAAAGCAGGAGAAATCGGCGCCGTAACGGTGTCTACCAATATGGCAGGCCGTGGCGTCGACATTCGGCTCGGCGGAGGCAACCCCATGCAAGCAGAAGCTGTCGCCAAGCTGGGTGGGCTGTACGTGATTGGCACACATGTGAACGAAAGCGTGCGGATCGACGACCAACTGCGCGGGCGTTCTGGCCGCCAAGGCGACCCGGGAGCTTCCGTAATTTTCGTAAGCTTGGAGGACGAGTTGCTGCTTCAGTTCGGCATCGATAAAGCGTTTCGCAATCTGAGGCAGGATGAGGCTCTCGAAAAGCCGGGGCTCCGCAGCAAAATCGCGCATATTCAGCGCGTTGCTATGGGTCAAAACTTTCATATCCGCCAGGAACTGAACTGTTATTCGGATATGGTGGAGGATCAGAGGCGAATTCTATACGAGGAGAGGCTCGAAATTTTGAAAGGCGAGAAGCCGATGAGCCCTTCGGAGCAGCGGGTACGACTTTTTTATATCGACGAGTTCTGGGCTGACCATCTGGCATACGTTTCTTACATTCGCGAAGGCATCCACTTGGAGAGCCTTGCTAGCCGCAATCCGATCGACGAATTTCATGTGCAAATCGCCCAAGCCTACGAGCAAATTCCGGCTAAAATAAATAGTGAGTCGGAGAATATGCTTGTAAGGCTCGAAGGTTCGAATGATCCGGCGAAGTGGGAAACGTTTGGTCTGAAGAGCCCTACTTCCACTCGGACTTATATTATCAACGATCAATACATCCAGAACAAACGCAGCTCATGGACTCCAATGACAATAATGGCTTATTATATTCGCAAGATTTTGCGGCCGGTATTCGGGTGGTCAAAAATTTGATAGAGCGTAGCTTTTTTAAGGATAATTGCGTTGCCGCCCACTCTCGATTACAACACTTGCTTAATTTTAATGAAGCTATTTGCTTGCTACCTTGCCCGCTTGGATTTTTTAATAATAAATCAGAATAGTAAACCGATCATCGACGCCATCCCTTTGGCGTCAATGGCGGTCGAACTCTTGCTTCGCAAGAAAGTTTGCGTCTGTTCGTGAAAGGACGGTAGCAAAAGCGACAAGCGTTCAACAACCACCTGACCCGACTGCTAAACTATGGCTGACTCCGAACCTTCTGAGCGACTACTCACTTCTTGCTTTGTTTGTAACCTGTTGAACGGAAAGCCCAAAGAGGCCCAAAGAGGGCCGCAACAGGTCACTAACCAGTAACCTGTCACAGCCCCCATCCTGCTTATTGATTAAGCAATTATTTTTTTATTTTAGCGGACTCATGTTTACGGAATGGACGAGATGATGACTCGGCTCACGTTAGCTCCGCCCATGCCGCCGCTCACCCGAATAACGTTGCTGTTGCCTGTATTCAAATCGATGATGCGGCTGGCCCGACCGGTGTAGGCACTCCAGCCTCCCGTGCCAGGCAAAGTAAGCGAATAGCCGTTCCCCGACAGGTCGCCGCTGGCGTTCACTTTAAAGGTTGTTTGGGCGTCCGCTGAAGCATAAACCACGGTTAAAAGCTTTTGGCCACCCAACCCACCGCCAACCCCAGTCAGCTCGAAGTAGGAGCCCGGGATATGCATATTTTCAATGTTTCCGCCCGACTTCGTCGCCCCTCCCCCTACGGACACGTTAGTTCCGCTCATCGGATATTCCGCTTCCTGCGACGTTTGCGGGATCAAGGATACGATGACGCGCGATACGTTGACTCCTCCCATACCGCCGCTTAGCCGGATTTGATTGTTCGTGCCCGAATTCAAATCGATTAGACGATTGGTTCGACCGGTATAATTGCCCCACCCTCCCGTTCCAGGCAGGGAAAGAAAATAACCGTCTCCGGCCGTGTCGCCGCTCGCATCTACCTTAAAGGCTGACCCGCTGTCCCCGGAAGAATAGAGTACGGTTAGAAGCGCCTTCCCGCCTGCGCCGCCGTTGATTCCATTCAACTGAATGTAGGAGCCTTGAGTATGCATATTTTCAACATTTGCACCGGATCGGGTCGCCCCTCCTCCTATGGATACGTTGCTCATATTCATGGCATACTCCGTTTTCTGTGTATATGCGTCAAAGCTTTCGTTAATTAAATCGTAGTACTTGATCTCGGTAGCGGTGGAGCGCGGTCCAACAGCCGGTACTCCTTCGGACGTCTGTATGACCTTTTGGATTGTCCCGTCGGAATTGAAATACAACCGATCCACGGCGACGGAGCGCAGCGTACCGTTAGAGGAGATTTTCGCATTATGATAAAACATATACCAGTTCCCCTTGTATTCCACAACGGACCCATGCGAAGTTTCACTGCCGAATACCGGATCCAGTATGACGCCGCGGTTGGTCCATGGTCCAAGCGGATTGCTGCTGGTGGCGTACCTCATCCGGTTCGCGCCAGGATTGTTATCGGAGTACATTAAATAATAAATGCTCCCCCGCTTGAACACCCAAGTAGCCTCGTGGAAATCCTCCAGCTCAGTGAACTGCTTGACGGGACCATCTATCGACATCATGTCGGCACCAAGCTTCATCCCGTAGCTGGCACCTCCTCCCCCGGCATACAGGTAATAGGTTCCGTTGTCGTCGCGGAATACGTTAGGATCAATCAAATTGCTGCCAGGAAGCCCCTGTATATACCCTTGAACCTCAAAATCCTTGGCGGGCTTGTCACTTGTTGCCACGCCGATCTTCCAAGAGCTATTCCAATTCGTATCGCTAGGATGCGGAAAATAGTAGTAGTAGGTTCCGTTCTTGTATGCGGCATCCGGAGCCCACATAAAGCCCCCTTCCGGCCGTCCCCACGGCACATCGTCCGCGCTCAGGATCTCTCCTTCGTCCACCCAGTCGACCATATTGTCCGACGAGAAGACATGATATTTATCCATCAAATCGCTTCCTCTGGAAGGAAAGATATCGTGTGACGCGTACACGTAAATACGTCCGTCATTCCACACTCGAGCAGAAGGGTCGGCGGTGAAAATACTAGTGAAAATGGGATTTCCAGAACTGATGATTGGATCCGCGGCTGATGTAGAGGAATTGAATCCGATAAGGACGGACAGCAGCATCGTTACTGACAAGAACAAACTTATAAACCTTTTACGCATAATTGTTACCTCCCATTTCTTAGGTTCGGCTTATACCATTAGCTTGCTTGGCAACCAGACAGCGAAGAGGATTCCAACATCACCCCTAAGTATTCATAATGGAAGAATTGTAAATATAAGGACTACTACTAGCTTACCGTATGAGTAACCTAGTATGTAGTGAGACATTTTTAAACTTTTCCAGTCATTCTTAGCCTTTTGGAACCGTTTTCATGAAAATCGATGAGTGCTGCAGCCCCCAAACAAACGGATTCCCCTCTACAGAACTCCAATAACTCCAACTGCCTGAATATGTTATAACGTCTGATTATTATAACGCCTATGTTACACTAGGGTGATAGAGGGGGAGTCATAATTGAATAAACAAAAAATCGTGATTATTGGCGCAGGGATTGTCGGGGCGTCAATGGCCTATCATCTGGCTAAACGAAATCAAGATGTAACCGTAATAGAACAACACCCCGCCGCGGCGCGTGAAGTCACTGAAAAATCTTTTGCCTGGATACATACGACTCATAGGGTGGCTCCAGAATACTGGCATTTGTACGATGCAGCTTTGGAAGAATATCATGCGCTTCAGCAAGAGCTGCCTGAACTGAACATTCATTGGCATGGAGCGCTGACTTGGGGCACTCCGCCCCTAAGGGAGCAACTCCACTTTCAAAAATTAAACCGAGAGCAGCTTGAAGCATTGGAGCCGAATCTGAAGGAATATCCGGATGAAGCAATGTTTGTCAGCGAAGAAGGTGCAGTGGACCCTATAGGGGTAACGGAGCTGTTGCTCAGCAAAGCGCGGGAGTACGGAGCAAAGATTCAGCTTGGCACCAACGTCACACAGCTGCAGCAAGAAAATTCCCGCTTAGTCGGCATCCATACGTCCAAGGGTTTTCTGGAGTCGGATGTCGTGGTATTGGCCGCAGGTACAGGCATACCCGAACTTTGCGCCCCGTTAGGTTATCACGTGCCGGTAACGTCGTCGCCTTCCATTCTAATTCAGATGAAAACTACGAATAAACTGATACGCACATTAATCTCAAATGCACAATTTGAAGCGCGTCAACTGACAGATCATATACTGTTGGCTGCGGAAGATTATATCGACGAGTCGGAGGAAAACGGACCCGAGGCGGTCGGTAAGCGAGCGTTCGACACGCTGCGTCGCAGTCTGAAGGACGGAAATCAACTGGAACTGGAAAGTATAAAGGTCGGGATGAGACCCATGCCTGAAGACGGCTATCCGATCGTGGGCTTCCACGATCACATAAAGGGACTTTATCTGACGGTGATGCATTCTGCGATTACGCTGGCGCCGTTGATTGCGCATCTGGCTGCAAGTGAAATACTCGATCGGGAATCTAGAAGTGAATTAGACCCCTGTCGACTCTCCCGATTTTAGGACTACTCGAGGGATATTCCCGTTGCTTCTCGCGCGTGAGGTAGGGCCTGAATATGGAATACAAGCAAAAGAGTACATCGCCACATGAGCGATGTACTCCAAATTACATACTATATGTCTGCTTAAGCCTTCTACTCTTCCCCAGTCGCAATAGAATTCTCACTGTAAGAAATCTATCTGCCTAGCTCATCTGCCAGCTGTTGGCCGGCCTGCTTTTGATGTCTATGACGCCAACCCTTTGCATCCTCTTCGACAAATTCATGTGCATGCATAGCGCCCATGCCTTGAGCCGCTCATGTAATAACGGCTACTCTTTCTACTAATTTTCCCATTTTTGAGCTTGAAACTTTGGTCATGCTAATCACTGCATGTTTAGAACTGTTATTGAGCTGTATATCCGCCATCAACGGTTAAGCTATTTCCAGTCATAAATGATGAGTCATCGCATGCCATGAAAAGTACGGCTTTTGCCATTTCTTCCGCTTTACCGAGGCGCTTCATCGGAGTGAGTCCGGCTAATACTTGTTTACTTTCTTCGGGAATAATGGGTGTGTCAATGAAACCTGGGCATAATGAGTTAATGCGGATATTTTGTTCTGCATATTCAAGAGCAAGAGAGCGAGTCAAATTAATCACGCCGCCTTTTGCCGCATTATAGGCTGCCGAGCCGGGCGAACCAACCCAGCCGTACATAGACGCCGTATTTACTATCGTACCTCCGCCCATTTTTAACATTTCGCGGATGGCTTCACGTGCTACCAGGAAGACGCCATCCAAGTCGACATTTACTGTGTTGCGCCACTCGGAGTACTCCAAATCATGCGAAGGATGAACGCGCCCAATCCCTGCATTGTTGAATACAACATCCACTTTGCCGAAGGCTTCAACGGTTTGTTTGAAGATATTGGCGACTTCTTCTTCACTTGTAATATTTGCTTTAATAAATAATGCTTCAGCATTAAGCGCCTTTAACTCGTTCTCGAACGCCTTTCCTTTTTCTTCATTTAAATCAACAAGAACCACTTTGGCTCCTTCTAAAACGAATAAACGTGCTGTAGCTGCACCGATTCCGGATGCTCCCCCAGTAATCACAGCTACCTTGTTTTGTAGTTTGCCCATCGATGAATCCTCCAGTACAATATTTTTAATAGTACTATTTGTGTTTTTATTAATTAACATTCATTAATAAAATATTTGTACTATTTTGTTCTCATCTTAATTGTAGTTTTTTGTTCACATTTAACAATCATTAAAGTATTAATATATGTCTAACTAGTAGACACTTACATCAAAATCGTCTTTTTACGAGGAGATATTTTTATGAGTGATGAACAAAACGTGACATCTGAGCGAAGAAATCGAACAGAAGAACATCTAAAATCAGCCTTTATAAAACTAATAAAAGAGAAGGGTTACCATCTCGTTTCTGTAAAGGACATTGTAGATACAGCCTCCTATAACCGTAGTACTTTCTATGTACATTACCAAGATAAAATTAAATTAGCTGAAGATTTACTTACTTCTATGTTTCAGGGGTTGGAAGATTCCGTAGGAAAACCATATGTTCCTGGACACAAAGTATACACGGAAAGACTCAACGCACCGTCCTTTAATATCGTTTCCTACATTTATCAACACCGGGATTTTTTTGAGCTGATAAAATACGATGATACTTTACCAGGATTGCACACGGGATTCCCTCAAACCATTCTAAAGATCTATAAGGAACAATTTATTTTTGAAACGATTAATAACATCCCCGTCAACATGGATTATTTTAAGCGTTATACAGCCTATGGCTTTTACGGACTCATTCTGAATTGGATCAAGACTGATTTCAAGGAATCTCGGGAGGGATTTATCCAGGAAGTGATTGATTTAACGAAAACGCATATTTATTCGGTTAAGTATGTAGGAAAATAATCAAAAGGCACCCGACTAGGTGCCTTTGATACGGTTCACTGCAATATCTATAACGGCAAGTTTTAAGGCCATCCTTTTGCGGGGTGGCCCTTTCTTTGATCTCGATATGTTTTATCGTGAACTGTTAGCATAATATTTAGTTCTTTATCCAATCATTGAAATGATCTGCTACAAATCGAATCTCGCTCTCATAGTGAGCCAAGTGTCCCTCATCAACCATTTTTTTAAAGGCAAGATTCCCTTCGGCAGCGCCATTTCTCAACGTATCGCACATTGTAGTCAATCGTTGAATAATCCACTGACTCAGTTCATTGGGGACGGGAGTTCCATACGATTCAAAAAACAAATGAATTCGTTTACGGCGCTCCGTAGCGTGTATATCCGATTGGTACTTCACCGTTTTTCCCGAAGAATGGTCAGGCTCGAAGCTCGCAAGCGGAACCGATGTATAGAGTGAATAAGCAATGTCCCACATACGTGGACCTGGACCAGCCATATCAAAATCAATGAGCCCCACAGGAATCCCCTTTTGAAAGACCACATTGTACAATGCAGCGTCATTATGGCATATCACTTCGTGCTCACGTTCATTGACATAACTAAGCTGCCATTTGCTCTTCGTCATGAGAGTTGATCCTGCAGTCGCATCATGAAACTGGCGTAAAAGACGTGCTAAACCTACAAGCGTTTCATCCGACCACATGTAAGGCTCAAGCTCAGGGTACTCATTCCCTGGAACTTCCCCTGAAATGAATGTTAGTATTTCACGATCAGAATCGTCGATTCCGAGAAAACTTGGTGCTCCCTCAAAGCCTTGCTTCTCTAGATGTTTAAGAAGCTCATGAACACACGGGCTCCAATAACCTGTGGGACGGAGAACAGTATTTTCCCTACGGACAATGTGATTAACATTTCCGCCTTTTAACACTTCTTCCTGAGTCACTATGCCTCACCTACTTATTTCTATGATATTTCTCTTTAATCCTAGTTCACCAAACCAGCTATAGAAATTTTTGGTACATCTATCATATTCGTGACTTAAAACCCTGAACCCTTTTCGTGAACGTGAGTTGTGGTAAGGATAGTTGCTCCATGGTAGTCACTACGAAATAAGATAGTTAGAGTTTAAAAGGAGTGTGAACGGTCAAAAGTGGAACAAACCAGCTTCTGTATCCAAATTCCATGTGGACTTCCTTAATTCAGTAATTCTTTGTACCTAAACTATTGACAGTGGTTTACTTGCTCATTTATTGTATAAACTGGAAAAATTCGATAAAGGCTACCCTTGGAATCTTAAAGATATTTTACCTAAAGTTTATACTGCTGGTGAACATGCTGGTTATCTCAATGAAGCTGGTGCCCGACTATTAGATCCATCAGGCAGCCTGCAAGCAGGTATTCCGCTATGTCCTCAAGAAGGCGATGCCGGAACAGGCATGGTCGCTACGAATAGTGTAAAAAAGCGTAATGGCAACATTTCGGTAGGTACGTCGATTTTTGCCATGATTGTACTGGAGAAAGATTTGTCCACGGTTTACCCTGAGATTGACATCGTGACTACACCTGATGGCAGCCCTGTCGGCATGATTCTTACTAACAACTGCTCCAACGATATAAATGCATGGCTCGGCTTGTTCCGTGAATTTTATGAAGCAATGGGGTTAAAAGCCGATATGAACCAGTTATTCAGCATCCTGTTCAACAAAGCGCTGGAAGCAGACGCTGATGGCGGCGGCTTGCTGAGCTACGGCTACTATTCAGGCGAGAACATTACCGGGCTTGCAAAAGGTCGTCCGCTGTTCGTTCGTTCTCCAGAAAGCCGCTTCAATCTGGCTAACTTTATGAGAGTACATCTGTTTACCGCGTTTGCTGCATTAAGTCTCGGGATGGGCAACCTTCTTTTAATAGAAAAAAATCCGATAGAAATAGACATACAATTCAAGATTCTAAATATAGTTACTTCTGTTAATTGATGATATATTCATTGCGAGAGCTCTCTGCAAAGGTACATACCCATTTCGGCCGGAACGGGTAAGACGAACCTTACTAGGAGGAATGAATAATGAAGAAGATATTTTCGCTTGTCATGGTCATCGGTTTGCTGCTCGGGATCGCTTCCCAAGCGAGCGCGGCCAATGGGGTCTTTGTGTTTAACCCGTATCCGAATAGCTTCGGCGCGGTTCCGGATTATATCGGTATTACAAAGCCGACCGGAGGTTACCAGTACGAGTTCCGCATACAGGAGATAAACAACGGATCAAGGACCTACTATTCGGGTTTGCTCAACGTGCCGACCAGCGGATACGACATTCATCATACGTTAACAAATAGTACAAAGCTCGTGCTGGCAGGCGGAACTTACAATATCGATGCATCGGTTTATGACCGTTGGGGAACTCTCATCGGCAGGGATATAGTCAAGGTTAATTTTCTATAATTACGTAAGTACTTTCAAGGCAAATGTCAGAACGGCGTTGTTGACATGAGGTTGAATTCGAATAAAAACAATAAGCCGCCATGACCCTCGGGCTGCATGGCGGCTTATTTGTCGTTAAGTTACTGTAAGTGAACCACTGACCACGGCAAGAGCTATCAAGAAACCAATCCAGTAAAAAGACACTGAGATTCTATCCATCAGTGTCTTTTTATTAATGCATTTCCACCAACATCATGTTTCATCGTTGAACTCGGACTAATTCACTTTAGCAATATTCGCTGTTACTGACTTCACTTTCTAGTTGGGTGGTTCCAGAGTAGCGATAATTCCCAGTACAACAAATTGATTCTTGTAATCATTTCAAACAAAGGGTTTTCATTTAAAGCAACTTAATCAGCTCTTCAAGTTCATCAACCAATACTTTTGCAAGTTCAAAATTAGTATCTTTTAAAGCCAATTCTATTTTCATTTCAACTGATTTTTTATTTTGTTCAGCTTCAAGATAGCCTTTATCAAAATGACTAGCATAAATCATCTGTCTAAATTCTGGCATACTCATTTTTCTAATCGACTTATCGTCAATGATTAAAACATAATCCATACCATTTACAACAGTATAGAAATCGTGAGAAATCATGAGAATCGCGCCTTTATAGTCTTCAATGGCTTTCTCCAGTGCGATTTGTGTATAGGTGTCTAAATGGCTTGTCGGTTCATCAAGAAGCAATACGTTTGCTTTACTGGCTGAAACTTTAGCTAATTGAAGCAAGTTTTTTTCTCCACCAGATAAAGCTTCTATCTTTTGATTAACGATTTCTCCTTCAAAACCATAGTTTGAAAGATACGATCTAACCTCATCATAAGTTTTAAACCCAGCATCGATGAATTCTTCTAGTATGGTATTAGAATCCTTTAGCATTTCGCCTTGAATCTGACTTAAATAAGCCACTTTAACATCAGCATTTATTTCAATTGATTCATGATTATTTTTAAAGATATCTCGGAGTAAAGTCGTTTTCCCGGTACCGTTCGCACCAATAATGGCTACTTTATCTGTCGATTTTATCTCAAAGTTAACATTGTCTAAAAGCAACTCATCAAAGGCAACACTATAATTATTAACATTTACAACAATGGTGTCTTCAATTTCATTATCAATACCAAAACTAATATTCGGTTGCTTAATAGCGACAAATGGCATTTTAATTCTACGCGCTTCCAATCTTTCTTGAAACCTAACTCTAGCTTTTAACGCTTTCCCTCTAGATGCATGTGAATTATAAGTTGCGATAACTCTAAGATTAACGATTGTTTTATCGTTTCTCTTAATTTCTTCATCATCAGCGATTGCGAGTTCTTGCAACTCAACTTTAGTCTGAAGTAATGAGAAGTTATAATCAATATATCGCCCATCAAACTCTTGGATCTCCGTGTTTTCAAGGTGTATAATTTTGTTGAAACAATGATTCAATAGATATCGGTTGTGCGTAACAACTAGCAGTATTCCTTTGTGAGAATTAATAAGATTTTTAAGCGCATTTAGGTTATCAAAATCTAAAAACACATCTGGTTCGTCCATAATCATTAAGTCTGGACTATTAAGCATTTCCTTCATCACTTGAATAAGTTTGAATTCTCCGCCACTCAGGTCAGATACCCTAACATCTTTTAGCTTCATGAGGTTTGCTTGATTTAGTTTCTTATTAATGTTGCTTTCAAAATCATCCCCACCGATTGCATCAAATGCGTCTAAAGCTAATTGATACTGTTCTAATAACGAATCAATATCCGATGATGTTTCCATTTCAGTACAAATAGATGTTATTTCATTTTGTATCTTAATAAATTTTTCCCCTATATATTCAAAAACTGTTGTTTCTTTCGTTTTGTCTAGTTGTGAAAATTGACTTACATACCCTATTTTGCAAGTCGGATCTATTTCTAATTTGCCCTCGAACAAATATCTTTCTGGATCCATCAGTATATCTATCAATGTACTTTTCCCACTGCCACTTGTTCCTATAAAAGCACAGTGTTGTGCCTCTTCTAACGTAAACGAAATGTTTTTATATAGTTCTTTTTGCGGAAATGAGAAGGATAAGTTATCAACTTTTATCATAGTATTACCTTTCTTATAACTGAAATGGTGACTATTATTGGATGTATTGAAGAGCATAGGTTTTGAGTTTACCTTTGTTAGAGTAACACTGTTTACAATCAACTACAATTGATTTGTATTCCCATCCCTGGGCGGGGGGCAAAGTTCCATGCTACCTCCTCAACTGCCCTCATAAAAGCGCTGGAATGAACTCGACTTTGGTCTCTGCCGTTGTAAATGTACCTTATTCATCATATCTCACTCCTTGATCAAATAATGATAAGGCGAGAATACCTCCTGACTAATAGCCAACGGAATAGGCCGGGGAGCTTTTTGGTAGGCAGTAGGGGTGAGCTGAAAAGCCTCCCTCCTTTCCTTTTGATCATATCATCGGCGATTTTTGCATACTTGATTCGAGATGTACAATAAAAACTTTGCAAAGTACTTTCAGCAATTAATTGTTGACTCCGTGTTGACTTCGAAGCCCCAAATCACAACGCAAAGAAGTACATCGCCACATAGGCGATGTACTCTAAGTTGCATACTACTATGCTGATTAAGCGTTCTACTCGTCGCCAGTGGCAATAGGATTTTCAGGACTGGAGCTCCAATCACTCCAGCTGTCATGTGTCATATGAAAATGGTTTCATGGAAGGAACTCTGAGCATGTACAGAGCAACAAGATTTTCTGGTCTCATTGTGCCGTTGATGACAGCGATCTTGGGGCGTTGCTTCCGCCGCGAAGTCCAAAAGCTCAGCACTCGGCACGCCAGCGCCATTGGTTCGGAGACAAAGGAACACGGCTTGCGAATGCATGTACAGCCCAAGTTGCTCGGCAGATGGCAGGAAAGAAGCTCCCCCACCAAATACAGATTTTGGCGTAAACGAGAGTAAAACATACAGATATCCTAGAGACCGCACCAGAAAGGATAGCGTAAAAGGAGTAAAAAGAGTAAATATAAATATGTATATCTAAAAATAAATGCATCAAAGCATACATAGCTTCAAAAAGGCATGTACTCAGAGTTTACGCTTTTTACGCTTCTCACACCGTGCCTTACCGTAAAGACTTCGGGCTTACGCCGCACGCCATACTTACGCTTTTACGTCTCAACCACGCCAGAAATGCTGCCCCAGCTCATCCCTGAACGACCCGAGGTCGATTATGCAAACTTTTGTTGGTCGCCTAACCCGCCGTGGATAACGAACCTCTGTACTTTGTTCCCGAACTCACTTTACCATCTTGTAGCCTCTGAGCTGGACGGCTCCAAGAGCATGTATTCTCTCTCCCTGACATAATACAGGGACACACTCTCCCTGTTACTTCGACCGCCAGCGGCCATCCCTCCTCCTGCCTCATAAGCCGCAAATTATAGCTGAACAGGTTTTGAGGCTATTCGAACGTAATGCTATTCGGCCTATATCTTATAATGTACTTTCTATATAAAGTCCTGTTCCGAATTGCCGTTTTAAGACACAAACACATTGCAACAGGCTGCATTTGAATAGACAGATTAATCTATGTTGTTTAATTTTTTTACTTATTATAGTATACTGTTATAACCATAATATTATGTTTAAGGAAGTGTATCAATGAAACTAAATGAAGTTTTTGAAGTAAATAGCAATAATTATGAAAATTTATATGAGAAAGAGGAAGCTTTTTTACGATATCCTGCAGATTGGGTTATTAGATTCCATAATATGTTCTTAAAGAACAACATTCCTTCGGGTGGGAAAGTGCTGGATTATGGGTGCGGCTCAGGGAATAATGCAGCTTTCTTCATGCAGAAAGGATATTCTGTTAATGGTGTCGACGTAGCCCCATCATTTAAAAATTTAGTTGCAAGAAATCTTCAAATGAATAACATTGACGAGTCACTTATTAATAATTTTTCTTTGATTAAACCTGATACAACCACTTTAGATTTCCCTGATAATCACTTTGATTTCATCTTATCTAACCAAGTTCTATACTACTTGCCTACAGAACAACATCTCAAATCTGTATGTTCGGAATTAAATCGAATCCTTAAGCCCGGAGGGTATGTTTTCTTTACGATGATGGGACCACAAAACTATTACATTACTCACCATCTAAAAAAGATACATCATGAAAGAATTTACGAAATTTCTATAGATGACAAAGCTCATAGACTAAATGGAGTAAAAGAATTAATTTACACCGTTAAGGATGAAGAGGATTTATGTCAGCTTTTTGATACTTTTGAACCGGTGACAGTAGGTTATTTTGACCAAAAGATGTTCGACTTGTACAGTAATTTTCATTATATATTTGTTGGTAAGAAAAAGTAATATCTTCCCCACAAGTAAACCTATTAAATCAATTTGTTATGATAGAGAAGCAAAAAATATGAATTAAATTCTACATATTTTTAAAAGATTGACGTATCAAGGATTACACTTCAGCATATAGACAAATGGCCACTTCTTCAGGGAGTGGTCTTCTTTAATTGCATTTTCACCCTACGGATTGTAGAATAAAGTACGACAGCTAAGAGAAAATAAACTCACACATAAAGATGAATCTTTATTAATTGAATCTTTGCTAGGCGGTATTTCCCTTGCCTGTAATTTATTCACTTTCTTCCAATAAACTATCCTAGTTTTCTTTCATCAAGTAAATTATTAAAACCAACTAGAACACGGAAGGACAAATTTATTTACTCATTAGATTTACTCGGACTAACACTAAATGCATTGTTATGTACTGCTTCGTTCCTTATCATATAAATCTCTTAGTATTTGAACTGGTGGCCTATTCATACTCCTAAGCTGGTTCTTCTCAGCTAAGTTTCGCAATGCTTCTTCAGCAAGTAGCCAGAAGTCATTAATTACCTAAACAGATATAGGCCAAGCCAATGTTTTTAGTATCTCTGAAACAAAAGTTAACCAGTCCAAATTACCTCTTCCATCCTTTTATAAAATCACATATAAATCGCGAATCCAACAAATAATACTGGATATTTTACAACTATTTGAAATTGAATGTAGCATGATATTTGAACTATGTATTGAAGAAATAACTCCTTACGCCTGAGTGAAAATTTTAGTCAGTCTCAGTGTGTACTAAAAAATAGCTTTACTCGCAAGTCACTCTCTGCAACATCTCCATTAAAGAAGAATTGTGATATAAACCAAATATAATAACTACGTCCTGATTAATACATTCGTTGATTTTCTGTTGATTGGTTTGTAACGCTGTGAAATTTGTTGACTCTATGTCTGTATGACCGAAGTGAAACGCAATGTAGCAATTTCTTATTTTACATAAAGAGGGGTCAGAACCTCTCTAAAGAGGAGGACTGCCGACCTTCTTTGTGTACATGTATCAGCGAGGATGTGCATGCGCGAGTGCTGTACAATGTATCTGAGAGCATGCAAACGTACGTTTGTCCCGGAGCTTCATGAAAGTATTTTCGGAGAGCGAATGTTGATTCCGTGTTGACTCTGATCATAAAAAATACATCGCCGAAGGCAGATGCCCTACATAGCGATGTATTCAAATCATCCATACTACTATACACCTCTCAGCTCTTACTCTTCCCCTACCGCAACCGGATTCTCCTTACTGGAACTCCAATCACTCCAACTCCCCGCATACAGCTTCACATTGCGGAAGCCTGCGTCTTGCAATGCGAATACGTTCGGCGTAGCCGTCACGCCTGAGCCGCAGTACACGATAATCTCATCGTCCTGCGATAATCCGTTGAAGCGAAGCTTCTGCTCCTCTGGTGATTTCCAGCTGCCGTCGGCGCGTTTGCCTTCGTTCCAGAATCGATTGATCGCGCCTGGAATATGCCCAGCCTTAGGATCAAGCGGTTCTACTTCGCCGCGATAGCGAGGGGCTTCACGGGAATCGATGACCACCGTTCCCACTTTGCCAACTCGAGCCTTTACATCAGCTTGGCTAACAAGCATCTCATCACGAACGTTTACATTAAATTTAATTCCTTCTATTAAAGAAGGGACATCCTTGCTAACCGGATATCCCGCCGCTTGCCAGCCTGCGAATCCGCCCTCTATTAAATAGACTTGTCCATCATGCCCAAGCCATTGCAGCAGCCAGCGCAGACGGGATGCCATCGCGCCGCCTTGATCGTCATATGCGATAACTGTCATATGATTGCCAATGCCAATCCGTTCAAGAATATCTGCTAGCACCCGCGGCTCCGGCAATGGATGACGACCGCCTTCTCCATTCGGACGCTTTGGACTGGAGAGATCCTCGCTTAGATTCAAGTAATAAGCACCGGGAATATGAGCTTCTGTATACGCTCGCTTACCCGCCTCGGAATCGTTAAGCGCGTAGCGCGCATCCACAATTACCGTACCATTCACACCAAGCTGCTCCAGCACCCAATCCGCTTTTTTAAAATAGGTCATCTCATCCATCTCCTCTACTATTTCTAAAATAGTGCTGCCGCTCGCATATCAATCATTTCTTGATGATCATCTATCGCTCTCTTCATCAAGACACTCCGCACTATCACTCCGACGGTCGCTGCAGCAACAAAGCAAAAAACGCTCCCGTTATTTCAATCGCCTTCTCCAAATCATCCGTCGTCCCTGCAAAAGGATGCACCGCTCCAAAAGTATGGTTCGCTCCTTCCAGCGGTGAAAAACGATGCTGCGGAGCAGCAGCTTGGAGCAGATAGTATCCTGTAAGCAATCGCCCAGCATCCCCCGTTCCTTGAATGAATAACACAGGCGTTCGAAGTGACGCCGCTTTAGCTGTGATAGCGAAGCGCATTCGATTCCGATCCAAATCCTCAAAAAACGCAGCGTTAATCGGCATTTCCTGCTTTGTCCTTGCATTCGTCACATAGCCTACCCCATCCCGCAATACCTGCTCGCGGAAATCTTCTCCAAACAGATTTGCCTTCGCTATTCCGTTCCATGTTACTACGCCGCGAATTTCAGGATGCTCGGCTGCGAATATTACGCTATTCCCTCCGCCGCGGCTATGCCCTACTATGAAAATTTGCTGCTTATCCATCTGTTCATCAAGCGGAAGTTTGCCCTCGAGCAATGCTGCAAGCACAGCTGACAAATCCTTTTGCTCCTGCGTGTAGGTGTTCATCCCGAACTTATCCAGCTCGTCAAAATCATGTTCATTAACGCCGTTAAACGAAAAGTTGAACGTAATTACCGCAAAGTCCTGACCCGCGAATTGCTCGGCTGCATAAGGGAAGAACGCCCAATCCTTGAACCCTTTAAAACCATGCACAAAGAGGAGGACCGGTTTGCGTCCCCCATCTTCCTTCACTCTTATATCGCCTCTTACATACACTCCCGGGTCCAGCTCCAACGTAAATGTCTGATGCAAAATACTCCCATTACTCAATAACAGCACCTTCCCCGTCACCATATTTCATTCTATAGCAGCTATTCACTCCGTTTATACCATATCTATCTACCCTGATCATATCACCAACGTGCATTATAGAGGTTGGATTACCTGTAAAATAGTACAAAAAAACTACACCCACGCATCGTTCGCATATCCACGAGCTTCCCAGTACCCCACATGCTCGCCTTTAATCAGCTCAATTCGGTTTAACCATTTTACGGACTTATAGGCATACATTTTCGGCACAATGAGACGAACCGGTCCGCCGAGATCACTCGGGATCGGCTTCCCATCATGCATGACCGCCACCATTACATCATCCATGTCGGCCTGCTCAAGTGTAAGGGTATCTGTATATACGCCATCACCCGAGTAAAGCTTCACCGTCTCCGCACCGGACTGCACACCCGCCATTTTCAGCAATTCTTTAAGTGGAATACCCTCCCACGTGTTTTTGTAAACGGACCAACCGGTCACACAGTGAAAATCACTGACCTGCACCGTTCGCTTCAGCGCCACAAACTGTTTCCAATCCCACTTAAATGTCTTATCGACTAACCCGTCTATCGTAAAGTTCCAATCCGCATTTGTATAAGAGGGAATCGGCGTTACCGTGTATACACGGAACTGTCCAACAGCTCCTCCACCCGTTGGCGGGGCTGAAGCAGGCAGCGGCTGCGGGGCTGGCAGAAGCATATTTGCATCATTTTCGATCAGCTTATCGATGCTCTGGCTTCCCCCTACACTTCCAAGCGAGTTCCCGAGCCATTTCAGAAAAGAAGGCCCGATCGTAACAGCCAAACCTATGCCAATTGCACCGCGAATGAACGCTTTGCGCGTATACACCGGCTGAGGCGCTCCCGCTGGATGGATGACGCCCTCTTCCTTCTGCTCGTTTTTGACGGTACGGCGATTCGGCTCTTTCAGCCATTTGACCCGCGTGATGGAATGATAAATGATATAAGGAAGACCAACCCATGTAAGGAGATCATGAATGACTAATGCCACATTAGACACGCTTGGCCCGACGGCTCTAAACTGCCATAGCAGCACGCCCGATCCGAACCAGCCCAGCAATAAGCCTAACACGACAAGTACATTAAATCTTTGCCATGGTTTTTGCTTCAGCTGCTTCCAATGCTTGCCCGCCAGCGCCAGATAATAGACAACAGGCAGGATGGATGCTATACCGACAACGACATGTGCCCACTTTATCCAAACGCGAACCTCCCCAAGAACGCCGCGCCAGAAGCCGCCCACCAGTATAAGCCCTGTTAGTGCCAAAATAACGACAATCCAGCCGTTCCAAGCATGCAGCGAAACGAGCTTTTTACCATAACCCTTGCGAAGACGCTCCAACAGTCCACTCATCGGCTAAGCCTCCTCGTAACGTTTTTCGTATTACATCTTATATCCATATTATAGCGCTGTTGAGACGCCGATACGACTCTAGCTTAAGCAATAGCTCCCTGTTGATTCAGAACATAAAAAAATACACCGCTCAAGGCCTATTGCCTACTTAGCGATGTATTTAAATCCTACATATCGTATCTCCACTTTTTCCACAATTCCATCTTAAATCGATCCCAAAATAAAATAAAGCAAGAAGAAAAATGCGATGACGTACATCGTTATCGATACTTCTTTTCTTCGGCCTGTGACCAGCTTCAGAATTGGGTAGGCAATGAAACCAAACGCAATCCCGTTCGCGATACTAAAGGATAGCGGCATAATTGCCATCATCAGATAAGCAGGAAAAGCTTCTGTAAAATCGTTGAACGGAATCTCCTTAATGCTCTGGAACATAAGACAGCCAACAATGATGAGTACAGGCGCAATTGCACTGTTTGGGATTATTTTGAAAAGCGGAATCATAAACAAAGCAGGAATAAACAAAATTCCCGTTGTAAATGAGGTTAGCCCCGTTCTCCCGCCTGATGCAATGCCTGTTGCAGACTCAGCTGCTGTCGTCATCGGACTACAACCCAGAAGACCTGCACTTATAACCGATACAGAGTTAGCCTGAAAAGACCTGCGGAACTTCGCCTTGTCTGGAAGCATCCCAAGCTGGGCGCCCATATTTTGAAAAATAATGACCATCGATAGCGAAAAAACGGCTGTCCAAAAATTAAGCGTGCCGATCCCGCTAAAGTCCAAGGCAAAAAACAACTCTCCGTACCCATTAAAGGAAATACTAAAATCACGTAATGTTGAAAAATCGACGATACCAAGCAGCGCACCAATGCCTGTACCTGCGATAATAGCAATTAAAAAGCTGCCTTTTACATTTCGCATGAAAAGCGGAATCGCAATCAATAAAGTCAATATCGTCGTTAGGGCATAAGGATCACTCAGCTTAGCCAAAGTAACGAAAGTTCCTTCGCTCGCAACGATGATCCCCCCATTTTTCAAGCCTAGAAAAGCAATAAAAAGACCAATACCGGCGGTCATGGCGTTAATCATCGACGTCGGGATCGAGCGCGATAAATAGTCGGCCCCTTTCGTTACCGCAGTTAACATAAATACAATACCCGCCAAAAATACTGCTGCAAGTGCTTGCTGCCACGTAAGTCCTAACGAGAATACCAATGTGAAAACAAAAAATGCATTGTCTCCCATCCCAGGCACGAGAATTAACGGTGACTTCGCCCAAAGCGCCATCAGCATACAACCGATAAAAGAGCAGATTACTGTAACAATCGTAGCTGCTTCATAAGGCATGCCGGCTAGCTGCAAGATGGCTCCATTGACCGCAATGATATAGGCAACCGTCATAAATGAAGTTGTTCCTGCAACTAACTCCGTACGTACCGTCGTGTTTTCTTTTTCAATATGGAACATTTTCTGCAATCGACTTCCCAAGTGTATAACCACCTTTTATCGTTTCCCAACATCATAGGGTTCCCCTAATGCTTTGGGTGAACGAGCTTTCCCTACTGCTCCAATTAATACGAGTAATGTTAAGACGTATGGAAACATATAGAAGAACTCATTTGGAATGCTAGCAGCAAAATCAAAGATTTGCAATTGGTCCTTTGCTGCTTGGGCTAAGCCAAAAAATAGTGAAGCAAGCATCACGCCAATCGGATTCCATTTTCCAAAAATAACAGCCGCAAGCGCAATATAGCCTTGTCCTGAAATGGTATTAAAAGCAAAGTTACCATTTGAGGTAAGTACAATCGTTGCTCCGCCAAGAGCTGCAAGTGATCCGCTTAAAATAACAGCGATATAGCGTGTGCGATTTACTTTTATTCCAACCGTGTCTGCTGCGCTTGGATGTTCACCAACAGAACGAAGCCTTAGTCCACCTGAGGTCTTAAACAAATAAGAAAATAGGGCGATGACTAATGCAATGGCAATATACGTAGTCGGATAGGCATTGAAGAACACATTGCCAATGAACGGAATGTCGCTTAAATAAGGAATCGTCACCTTATGAAATACAGTCGTTAGAAGCGGTGTTTCTGCTGAGCCGTCAAAAAGTAATTTTACGAAAAAGAACGTTGAGCTTGCTGCGAGAATATTGATAACAACCCCGCTTACAACCTGATTCGCCTTAAATGTAATCGAGGCGACCGCATGAATGCTAGAAAAAATAATGGTAAATAGGAAGGCTCCAAGCAAGCCTAACCAAGGGGAGAAACCGCCAAAGCCCGCTATCTCCGCATAATGAGTCGTTATTGCAGAGAAGAAGGCTCCCGATACCATAAACCCTTCCAGTCCAATATTAATGACTCCTGAGCGTTCGGAAATGAGTCCACCGAGTGCAGCAAAGATAAGGGCAGTTGAGAATACGAGCGTCCCATTTAGTAAATTGCCAATTACCTCCATCTGTCACACCTTCTTCTTTGATTTTAGTTTAATCGTCCGGAAAAGCAACTTAACGATGCCTGGTGCAGCAACAAAAAAGATAATAAATGCAATAATCATCCGAATAATTTCGCCTGGCACCTCTGCACCAAAGCTCATGCCTTGTGAACCATAGGTAAGGCTCCCAATGAGAGACGCGGAGAGGAATACGCCAAGTGCGCTATTGCCGCCAAGCAAAGCTACAGCTATACCATCAAAACCTAGACCAGATGAAACCGAGTTGATAGCCACATAGTTGAACACGCCTAACACTTCAAAGGTACCAATCAAACCGCCAAATACGCCTGAAATAAACATGGTACGAACCATAACATTCGAAACCTTCATTCCTGCATATTTTGCAGCATCAGAATTAAGCCCAACTGCCCGCAGCTCATAACCCCATGTGGTCTTGGTTAAATAGATGTGGTAAAAAATAACCGCAACAATCGCAATCACAAATCCCCAGTGGATACGTGCGCCATCCATCAGCTCTGAGAGCCAGCTAATCTGAATACTCGCGGATTCATGAATCAAGGCAGATCGTTGTGTACCTGCTTGCGGGATGAACGTCCGAATAATATAATTCGCCAAATAAAGCGCAATAAAATTAAGCATGATGCTGGTAATCACTTCATTAATACCACGTTTTGCCTTAATATAACCCACTAGCGCTCCCCACATTCCGCCAAGCAAGGCGCCAACTAGAACAGCCAGCAGCGCATGCAGCACAGGTGGCAGACTAAACTGTGTGCCTACAATTAAGGCGCCGAGCGATCCCATAATAATCTGACCGTCTACGCCAATATTAAACATGCCAGAACGAAAAGCGATCGCTACGGCCAAGCCGCTCATCATAAGCGGTACAATCGTACGCATAGCTTCTCCAAAATCGTAACGGCTGCCAAATATTTTTTCGATTAGCGATTTATAGGCCAGCACGGGATCGTACCCGCCAATCCACATAATAATGGCGCCTAATAGCAAACCCATAACAATGGCAACAAGAGGGATAAGTGCAGATTCCCGTTTGAAAATACTCATTATTTTATTCATGGATGCCTTCTCCTTCATGCTTGCCTGCCATCATCATTCCTAATTGCTGATCATTTGTTGTTTCTGGCGTGGTTTCTCCAACAATTTGTCCACCGAATAGGACCAGAATACGGTCTGCTACATTGAGTATTTCATCCAGCTCAAACGAAATCAGCAAAACAGCCTTGCCTTGATCACGTTCTGCGATTAACTGCTGATGCACAAATTCAATCGCCCCTACGTCCAGCCCTCTCGTAGGCTGAGCCGCAATCAAGACCTGCGGATTTTTATCGATTTCGCGTGCGATAATGATTTTTTGTTGGTTTCCTCCTGACATTGAACGAACGAATGTATCAATGCCCGGTGTGCGTATATCGAACTCGTTCACTAACCGCGTTGCCATGTCATCCATCGTTTTCTTATTAATAAAACCATGCTTGCTTATTTCTGGTTGATAATACGTTTGCAAAATTGTATTTTCACTGACAGAAAAGTCCAGAACGAGTCCATGTTTATGCCGATCCTGCGGAATATGTGACATTCCCGCTTCAGAAATCGTACGCGGAGCAAGATTGGCGATGCTTTTGCCTTGCAGCCAAATTTCACCTGAACGTATGCTTTGCATACCCGTTAAAGCTTCAATTAACTCAGACTGGCCATTGCCGTCTACACCAGCAATACCGACAATCTCGCCCGCCCGTACGGAGAAGCTGAGATTATTAACAGCGGCCTTGCCGTTACTGCCTGTAACCACCAAATTTTTCACTTCTAATAACGCTTTTTTCGGGTTAGCTGCTCTTTTTGCAGTTTTAAAATTAACTTCTTTGCCGACCATTTTTTCCGCTAATTGCTGCGCATCGCTCGATGCGACTTCCACACTTTCAATCCGCTTACCGCGCCGAATAATGGTGCAAGTATCTGCTATTTCCATAATTTCCTTAAGCTTATGAGTAATGAGGATAATAGATTTGCCCTCAGCGACAAGACGCTTCATAATAGCCAGTAATTCTGTGATCTCTTGTGGCGTTAACACAGCAGTAGGCTCATCAAAGATTAGAATATCTGCTCCGCGGTATAGTGTTTTTAAAATTTCTACGCGCTGCTGCATCCCTACACTGATCGATTCGATGGTTGCCATTGGATCAACATCAAGCTTATAACGTTCAGATAGTTCTTTAACCTTTTTACTTGCCCCTTTAATATCAATCTTCATACCCTTTTTGGGTTCCATCCCGAGAATGATATTTTCCGTTACCGTAAACGGCTCTACCAATTTAAAATGCTGATGTACCATCCCAATCCCGAGCTCGATCGCCTTGTTTGGACTATCCATCAGCTCATGCTTCCCATTTACATGAATCTCGCCTTCGTCTGGCTGATATAATCCGAATACGATACTCATTAGGGTGGATTTCCCTGATCCATTTTCCCCGAGCAAAGCATGAATTTCTCCACGCTTTAGCTGCAAGCTAATCGAATCATTAGCGACTACGCCGGGGAATCTTTTGGTTATCCCTTTCAGCTCTAACACGACATCTGTCTTAGTCATATAAGACCCTCCCCAAAATATTCGTCCCCTCACTCTATCAAGGACAATGATAGAAGAGGGGACGAAATCGCATTATTTTTCCGGTACGACGATCTCACCATTGATGATTTTCGTGCGATATTCCTCGACCTTAGCAAGAACTTCCGGCGCTACATTAGTTTTCGAATTTGGAGCAATATCGACTCCATTTTCTTTGAGGCCCATTAATGTCACTTTACCCGCCGGGAAATCACCTTCAGCTAATTTTTTTGAAGCTTGGTAAACAGCCTCATCTACTTTTTTGATCATCGAAGTTAATGTAACATCATCTCCGAAAGTTAAAGATTGATCTTTATCCACGCCAATGACCCATACCTTTCCGCCCTTGCTGTTCCGTTCCTTCGCTTCATTAAATACACCATTGCCTGTTAGTCCTGCTGCATGGAATATGATATCTGCACCATCGTTATAGATGGTAGAAGCTGCAGATTTCCCCATATCTACCCGGTTGAATAGCCCTGTATAGTTAACGATTAATTTTGCATCTGGATTTACAGCTTTTATTCCTTCGCGGAAGCCCGCTTCAAATCGTTTAATAACGGGAATATCCATGCCGCCGATAAAGCCGATTTTATTTGTTTTTGTCGTTAAACCAGCGATAACACCAACAAGGAATGAGCCTTCTTGCTCTTTAAAAGAGATAGCTGCTACATTCGGCAGCACAAGGTCAGAATCGACAATTCCAAACATCTTATCTGGATTTTCTTTGGATAGCTGTGTTACTGCATCAGCTAAAGTAAAGGCTGTTGCCCATGTTAAATCATAGTTTGCTTTAACAAATTGATTTAAGTTAGGAACAACATCGCCATCTGTTTTTGGTTCCAGGTACTTCACTTCAAAACCAAAGTCCTTCTTTAATTTCTGCAACGCTTCCCAAGCACTTTGGTTAAAGGATTTGTCATTTACACTGCCAAGGTCAGTAACCATTCCGACTTTCAGCTTTTTAAGCTCTTGTTTATTATCTGTACCTGCAGCCCCTGCGTTACCCGTATCGCTTTTTTGACCGCATGCTGTTATCACTAACGTAAAAATCAGTATTAAAGGCAATAATGCTTTCATTGTTTTTTTCATTGTAAATTCCCCCTAATGTTTTATTCCTCGTTATTGGTTTGATTTACTAACAATTCCAAGAAGCTTTCCCCGATAGCTGGTTTAGTGACCATGAAATTTTCTGCAATCGTTGCAGCTAAATCAGCAAATGTGTTTCTTATGCCTATAGAAATGCTATCCTTTGCTAACGATGGGCTGTAGATCAAGATAGGTACGTATTCACGGGTATGATCCGTTCCTGGCGCAGTTGGGTCGTTGCCGTGATCAGCCGTAATGATAAGTAAATCGTTGCCCCCCATTTGCTGCATAAGCTCTGGTACATACTGATCGAACTCTTCAAGGCAGGCAGCGTATCCTTTAGGATCGCGACGATGGCCATATAAAGAATCAAAATCAACTAAGTTTGTGAATAACAATCCGTGGAAAGGCCGATTAAGCAGCTTGATCGTTGCCTTGATGCCATCCAAATTGCTCTTTGTTGGATAGGATTCATTGATTCCTTGCCCTGTGAAAATATCGTTGATCTTCCCCACCGAAATAACATCGAGGCCTTCATTTTTCAGATGATCAAGCACGGTTTCTCCAAAAGGCTTGAGTGCATAATCATGCCGATTAGGTGTACGTTTATAAGCTCCCGGCTCACCGATGTAAGGCCTTGCTATGACTCGGCCAACTACATAAGGATCATTCAAAGTTAGCTCACGCGCAATTTCACATGCATGATATAGCTCATTTAATGGAATAACATCCTCATGAGCTGCGATTTGGAATACGCTGTCTCCGGAAGTATAAACAATCCATGCGCCCGTTCGGAGCTGCTCTTCTCCATACTCGTCCAAAATTTCAGTTCCAGAAGCCGGCTTGTTTCCAATCACCTTGCGACCGGTCAAGGCTTCGAACTTCTCAATCAACTCCGCTGGAAATCCATCGGAATAAACTTGAAAGGGCACCTTTACTTCGAGTCCCATGAGTTCCCAATGACCCGTCATCGTATCTTTGCCTACCGATACCTCCGCCATCTTGCCATAACATGCTTGAGGTTTATCCGCTTTCAAGATGGTAGCCAGTGGTGCAATATTACCTAGACCCATAGCTGTAAGATTTGGTAACTTCATGTCCGGTACTTGCTCGCAAATATGTCCTAAGGTGTGGCTGCCTTCGTCTCCGAAAGCTGCAGCGTCCGGTAATTCACCGATACCAACACTATCCAGCACAATCACGCTTATCCGCTCGAATTTCATAAATACACCTCATTTCTCAAAAAAAAGCTAAGGCCATGCATTGCTATTTTCCACTCAATCCATGCTACAATACGTTTCTAGCCGTTTCGCAATCTCTTACCTAAGAGTTGCTTAAATATTGAAATGCGAAAGGAAAATTCTTATGATCGACAACATCTCAGACATCTCGATTTTCTCGGACATTCCTAAGGATGAATTGCAAAAAATAACCCCATTGCTCAAAGAACGACGGTTCAAGAAGAATCATGTTCTAATGTTTGAAAATGACCAAAGTGACGAGGTTTATCTTATTCGCTCAGGTATGATCAAGATTTATCGCATGTACGAAGGAAAAGAAGTCGTTCTGAGTATTACTAGTGCCGGTGATATCATTGGAGAAGTAGAAGCCCTCTCCAGCGACAATCATCGGATCTCATCCATAGAAGCCTTAGAAGACGTCAACGTTTGGCTGCTGTCAAAACGGGATTTCCTGCAGCTCGTGGATCAATATCCTTCCATCCTGCGAAACGCTTACAAAATTCTTGTAGAGCGAACTCGGATGCTCAATCGCATGATTCGTTATTTGACCTTCCATGACGTACGTGGAAAAGTAGTTAATCTCATTATGGATCTCTATTACAACTATGGAGTCGCCAGTGATAACGCATACAAAATCGATTTAAAAATTAATCAATCCTTATTCGCCAACATGCTCGGAGTGACGCGAGAATCCATCTCCAAAACGCTGGGTGAGTTTCAAGCCGAAGGACTGATCGACATTCGTGATAAGTACTTATACCTCCTTGATAAGGAAATGATAGAATCGATCTGTAATGAAACAGAAGAGCTTCCTGCAATGCGTAAGTGGAATAACATTTAACGATGCCGTGCACCTAATAATACAAATGACAGCGCTTTATTTCCGTTACTGCGCTAACAGTTATTTTGTGAACCAGTTCACAAAAGTATAGTAATCCCTTTAACATAATGTGGATATCGAATCATGCTATGATTCTCGTGCATTCTTTTTTGTGATGCACGATAAGAAACATTGGAGGGAATTCACATGAGTTTTCATATTGAAGCAAAGATTGGCGAAATTGCAGAATCCGTCTTATTACCTGGAGATCCGCTGCGTGCAAAGTATATTGCGGAGACCTTCCTCGAAAATGTCGTCTGTTACAACAATGTACGTGGCATGTTAGGCTTTACAGGCACATATAAGGGCAACCGAGTATCGATTCAAGGTACAGGAATGGGTATGCCTTCTGCGTCCATATATATTCAAGAATTGATCAACGATTATGGTGCCAAAAATCTCGTTCGTATCGGAACATGCGGCGCTATTCAAAATGATGTGAATCTCCGCGATGTTCTTATTGCGCAAGCAGCGGCTACCGATTCGGCTATCATTCGCAACCAATTCCCTGGGTTTGACTTCCCTCAGATTGGAAACTTTGATCTAATTAAGACCGCTTATGAAATTGGAGAGGCCAAAGGCCTTAACCTTCGCGTAGGTAACGTGCTATCTTCTGATGTTTTCTACACAGAAGACAAAGATGCCGTGACCAAGCTAGGCCGCCATGGCGTATTGGCAGTAGAAATGGAAACAGCCGCACTTTATTATTTAACAGTTAAATTCGGCGTAAAAGGTCTCAGCCTCCTAACGGTAAGTGATCATATTCTCACTGGAGAACAAACGACTGCACAAGAGAGACAAACGACCTTCAACGATATGATTGAAGTCGCACTAGAAACCGTAGCTAAATAGATCTTTTACTAACAATCAGAAACCTGTCACAGCTCATCAATCTATACATTGGATTAAAAAAAACGAGCTCGATTCCACTTCGGAATCGAGCTCTTTCTCTGCATAAAGCCTACATGGCGATGAATTCAATTCTTCCATACTACATTACGTCACTTAGCTCTTACAGTCAGCTGACCAGACCAAAGACGGGGCATCTCCTTTACTAAAGTCCGTTTTAAATTGTTTTAGATCTCTATATATTAGATAAATATGGTAATTTTTATATAGAAGGAGAAGCTAAACATGTGGAGGTTTGTTCGCAAAATTATGTTTTCCCTGCTCGTCATTCTTGTGGTGCTGGCAGGTCTCGGAGCCGCTTATCAATGGTACGGTTCCAAGCAGGACCGAAAAACATATAGACCTACCGGGAAACTGTATAATGTAGCAGGCAGCAAAATGCATCTCTATTCGGAAGGTATAGGTGATACAACAATCGTCTTTGCTTCAGGGTGGGGAACGCCGAATCCCTACGCTGATTTTTATCCTTTATATGACGGACTGAAGCAGCATGTAAAGATTGCGGTCTATGACCGTTTCGGTTACGGATACAGTGATACGACAGACAAAAAGCGGGACATCAACATGATTACCGACGAGATTCATGAGCTGCTTCAGGTCTCTGGGCAGAAGCCACCTTATATTTTTGCCGCCCATTCAATGGGCTCTCTGGAAACCATCCGGTATGCACAACGTTTTCCAGAAGAAGTGAAAGGTATTCTACTAATTGAGGGCGGAAGCCCTGAATATTACAATTCCAGCCCGGAGCTTACTCTTATTCCTTGGATGCAAAAAGGACTCCGGACATTTGGCATACTGCGGGCTTTGTATCATGTGGATGGCTTCGTAAAATGGCTATCCGATGAAAGCAACGGGGAGAAGCTATTGCCGGAGGAGCTGAAGGAATTAAACCGCAAAGCCTTGCTGCTAAGGACTGGAAACCGAAATATGACGGATGAAATGAGCCAAAGCCGAGAGAATGCCAAAATGGTGCTTGAGGGAGGAAAACCGCTGAAAATTCCCATTACTGTATTGACTGCGGACTATTTTGGCAAGCTGGACGACGATCAGTCATGGGCAGACAGTGAAGCAGCGCTTCCTTCATGGTCTGTTTCCGGCAAGCAAACCATCGTGAAAGGCAGCTCCCATTCCCTTCATAGCTATCAGCCAAGCATTGTTGTTGATGAACTGCTTCAATTGGCGGGTCATGCTGAAACATTAGAATAGATTAGCTATAACAAAAAAACAGATCATCCTCCTAAGAGGAATGATCTGTTTTCTTAAACGGTCTTATTCAATGCCTTGCTCCGTAACATACGCTTGCCATTGTTTCGTGTATTCCGCTTGAATTTTCTCAAGGCCTGCTTGTTTTGCTTTTTCCATGAACGTTTTCACGCCATCTTCTACGTTTTTCACGAGACCTGCATTCAGCGGGAACAAGTATTGTTTCTCGACTTGCTCAAGTGCTGCTCTCTCTGCTTGGTATGGTGTGTAATCTTCTGCGAAACCTGTGAATTTATCAGGTACTTGAATTTTATCAAGCTCGTCGAAGATCGCTTTTACGCCATCATAGTTTTTGTCGAACAGCATGTACTCAGGGTTTCTCCAAGCCCAACCGTTCATTCCCTCACGAGGAAAGCCGTTCGAGTTCGAATCGCCGATCATCGAGTAATAACCGTCTTTTACTTCATAGTTTTTGCCTTCTACACCGTATTGCGTAAGCATGTTGTAGCGTTTGTCCGTAACCAGCTTCTCGTAGAACGCAAGCGCGCGCTCAGCGTTTTTGCTGCTAGCTGGAATAGCGAATCCGTTGTGGATCGGGTGAACTGGCGTTGCAATTCCATTTGTTTTTGGGAATGGGTGGTAGCCCAGCTTCCAATCCGGGTGAGTTGCTTGAATTTTGATAACCATATCATTATAGCGAGTCGGGTTGTCCCCAATAATTGCTGCAGCTTTGCCGCTTGTGATTTGATCCTGCAGCGTATCTTTAACAGCCAGCACGTTTTTCACCATGTAGCCGTTATCCTGCCAACGCTTCATTACCGTCAAATCTTGAACTTGCTCATCTGAACCCCAGTAGGAATGTACTTCATTAGGTGTTGCATAGTCGATGCCGATACCGTATGGCAGCGCACCAACTGGAGAGTGAGAAATACCAATGAAACGATCCATTAGGTTTGTTTTCACATCCGAGTTCATCGAAAGCGGTGTAACCGTCGGTTCATTTTTCTTGATTCCATCTAGGTATTGCTCAAACGTTGCAATATCTACAGGAGTAGGCAGATTGTATTTCTCGCGAAGATCTTCACGCCATACAAAACCATCCGTTACATACTCCTTGTACGTAGCTGGAACCGTGTAGATTTGACCGTCGATTTTTACAGCTTCCCACATATCTGCTGGCACGTATGAGTTAAGCGTAGGCGCTGCCACGGGAAGAATCTTGTCGAGCGCTTGGAAAGCGCCTTTCTTCGCGTACGATTGGTATTGCGTCCAATCCGCTGTGAAGATCAAGTCAACCTGTTGGCCAGATCCAAGCAATAGCTTGTACTTTTGATCCCAATCTGTCCAAGACGTATAGTTGAATTTAACGGTAGCATTCAAATCTTCCAATGCCATTTTGTTGACTTGCTCTTGAATAGAAGCGATATCTTTAGGAGCATCGCCTAACATATAAAATTGCAATTCCACTTTTTTCGACGTATCGATACCTGATTTTTCGCCGCCCTCATTCGTTGCGCCTTCGTTAGTTGTACCCTCTGTGTCTTTTGGAGCATCGGTGGCGCTACTGCCGCTGTTTCCATTGTTATTCGATCCGCAAGCTGCTAGTACTGTAATAAGCACGATGATGGATAGAAACATGGAGACCGCTTTTGCTGCTTTCTTAGTCATGTGAATCCTCCCTTTAATAAGTTCTTATCTATGTTAGCTAAACGTGGAATGATTGATCCCTTGTCTAGTTCTAACCTTTAACCGCACCAATCGTCAATCCTTTTACAAAATAACGCTGCACGAACGGATACAGGAACAGGATTGGTCCTGTAACGATAATGGACATCGCCATCTTCGTTGATTCTGTCGGCATGTCGGAGCCTAGCGAGACGCCAGTTCCCGAGCCCATTTGCGCAACGAAGCTCATCGCATTAATAACGTTGTACAAGTAATATTGCAGCTGGTACTTCGTCGTGTCGTTAATAAACAACGAGGAAGTGAACCAGTCATTCCAATAATGAAGCGCCAGGAACAAACCTACGGTTGCGATGCCGGGCATCGACAGCTGAAGCACAATCCGGCTATATATGGTGAAGTCGTTTGCGCCGTCAATTTTTGCCGATTCAATAACCTCATCCGGTACTGCGGAGCGGATAAAGTTTTTCATCAGAATAATAAGGAAAGGCGTCATAAGACCCGGCAATATCAACACTTCAAGCTTGTCAGTCAGCTTCAAATACTTGGTCATTAGGATGTACCAAGGCACCAGTCCGCCGCCAAACAGCGTTGTGAAATAAATCATAAAAGCAAAGAAATTTCGATATTTGAAATCCTTGCGCTGCAGGACGTATCCAGCCATCGTCATCAGGAACAATCCAAGCGTCGTCCCGATAACCGTGGTTAGCGTGGTGACGCCATAGGCTTGCAATACCTGCTTCGGAAAACGGAACACCGTCGCATAACCCTCAAATGAAAACACGGTTGGAATGAGATGGTAGCCATCTCTTATAATGGCTTCATTTTGCGTAAAAGAAGCAGATATAATGAGCAGGAACGGAAACAAGCAGGCTACAGTTGAAATGAGGATGACTATAAAAGCGATGAGTCTAAACCATTTCATATAATTGTCGTCTTTGATTTTCATGGGTACCTCCTACAGTTAGCTGATAGCGATTGCTTCAGATCGTTTAGAACAATGCGTACTCGTCGTTGATTTTCTTGATGATATAGTTGACGGTCATGATAAGAACGAAGCCGAATAGCGATTGGTATAGACCAGCGGCTGTCGACATGCCGATATCGAACGTCACTTTCAGTGAACGGTACACATACGTATCGAGAATATCTGTCGTATTGTAAAGCACGCCGTTGTTGCCGATCAGCTGGTAGAACAAGTCGAACTGGCCTTTCATGATACTTCCGAGTGCGAACAGCAGGAGCATAACGAATGTTGTCTTCAGCATCGGAACGGTAATGTACCAGATACGCTGGAAAATGTTCGCGCCGTCGATTTTGGCAGCCTCATAATACTCTTCGCTAATTCCAGTAATCGATGCCAGGTAGATAACCATGCTGTACCCTATATTTTTCCACAGGTAGAAGATGATAATAAGGAACACCCACACCCATGGCGTATTGTATACGTCCAATGATTCGTATCCGAATGACTTCAGCGTCGAATTCAGAAATCCGCTCTCATAGTTGAACACGTTGTAAACGATGACACTAAGAATAACGAAGGACACGAAATACGGTAGAAACATGATCGATTGCGTCAGCTTCTTAAACCATTGCAAGCGCAGCTCGCTTAATAGAATGGCAAGCGCGATGGCGAGCACGTTTCCGAGTAGAATAAATACGATGTTATAGCCGACCGTATTTAAGGTTAGTCTTGCGAGAACCCCCGATTTCCATAAAAACTTGAAGTTGTCGAGTCCAACGAATTGGCTATTGAACAAGCTTGTGTTGAAGTCGAACCTTGTGAAAGCGTAGTAGATACCCACCATTGGAACATACGAGTTAATTAGGAAGAAGATAAGCGCTGGCAATAACATAAGGAAGAGTATACGATTCGTTACAAGCTCCCTAAGCACTCCATTTTTTTTCAACATGCAGATGATGTCTCCTCTCAAAGCGTTCTTTTCTATTTCGTGTTGTCTGCTGTTCTCACTGTACGCCGCCCCTGTTTTGGGAGAAAGAGTAAGATTGCAAAGTCAGTGAACGAATTAGCGAAATGAACAGTGAACGATTTAAACTTTTATGTATTAACAAGCCATTTCACACGGAATAGGCGTCAAAAAAACCACTAGATCGTCTGCTCGAAGTGTCATTCGAGACGAACGAAATCGTGGTTTTTAGAATCATTGCTTATGCTTTTTGCAAAATCATAACGCCATGCGGCTCTATTTCTACCGTTCCACTCACCTGACGATTAGTTAATAGGTCGAAATAGCTCACATTTTCGAGAGAAATCGTCGATTGATGACTGTTATGGTTCAAAACAAATGTATATACCTGATCCCCTTTGACTCTCTGCGCGAGTTCTACACCTGCTGCCGCTGTGAACGGAGCAACAATTTGATGTTTTGCACACAACGTTTGGATCAGATCCGCTAACAGCTTTTGTTCCGGCGCTGTAGCTACGTAATAGGCTTCACCTGAACCAAATGCGTTTACCGTCAGCGCTGGCATGCCCGCGTAAAAATCTTTGCCATACGTCCCGATCGCTCTCGCTCCCTCAAGATGAAGAAGATCACATAGCAAACCACACTCATACGTTCCTGCTACATGGCCGAATGCCTCGCCAATTTCAACACTATTGCGCATATCAGGCAGTAGGCTGTCAATCTCCTCCACCCATAGTCCCAGCAAATTGCGGAGCTTGCCCGGGTATCCGCCAAGCGTAACCAAGTCGTTCTCGTTGACGATGCCGCTGAAGAAGGTAGTGATGAAGGTGCCTCCATTTTGTACAAACGCTTCAATTCGCTCAGCAACACCTGGCTTTAACATATATAGCACGGGAGCTACCACAATTTTGTATTTGGAGAAATCGCTCAGCGGACTGAGGACATCGATCGCCACATTCTGATCGTAAAATGCTTTGTAATACTTTTGCGCTTGATCCAAATAATTCAGATCAACACTGGGCCCGCTCGTAATTTCTACTGCGTTCCACGTATCAATATCGAACAATAACGCGACCTCGGCATGAACCTCCGAATCAAGCAAACGATCGCCAAGCTCATCAAGCTCACGCCCGAGCGCAGCACATTCACGAAATACTCGCGTATCCTCGTGACCGACATGCTCGATAACTGCACCATGATATTTCTCGCATGCCCCGAATGAGCGTCGAAGCTGGAAGAACATAACCGTGTCAGCGCCATGCGCAACGGCTTGATAGCTCCAAAGCCGCATCACGCCGGGACGCTTCAAGCTATTATAAGGCTGCCAGTTTTGCTGGCTCGGTGTTTGCTCCATCAGCATAAAGGGCTTGCCGTCCTTTAAGCCGCGCATATAGTCATGGCGCATTGCCACATTGCCCATAGGCTCATTCATTTGCGGATAGCTGTCCCAAGAGACAACATCCATCGCTTCGCCCCATTTTTTCAGATCAAGACCGTTAAATAAGCCCCAAATATTCGTCGTAATCGGAATATCCGGCGTAACCGCCTTCAGCTCCGCATATTCAATTTGGTAGCAGCCGAGAATAGAATCGGACATAAATCGCTTGTAATCAATCGCCATGGGCTGGAAATTACGGTTATCTCCGTTTAAATTGGATGGCGGTACGATTTCCTCCCATTCGTAGACGGTGTGTCCCCAAAAGCTCATATTCCACTCCGCGTTCAGCCGCTCAATCGTCTCGTATTTCACCTTCAACCATTCACGGAATTCTGCCGCGCAGCTGCTGCAATAACAATGCGTGCCGTATTCGTTGTTAATATGCCAAATGAGTAGTGCCGGATGATCTTTGTATCGCTCGGCTAATTTACGTGCCAGCTGACCCGATAATCTGCGGTAGGTCTTGCTGTTTGGACAAAAGTTCGTACGTGCACCATGCGTGCGCTTCCTTCCGTCCACATCAACAGGCAGCACATCCTCATATTTGCGCGACATCCATGCCGGCTGTGCAGCGGTTGATGTGGCGAGACAAGCATAAATCCCATTTTCCGCGATGAGGTTCAGCAGCTTGTCCAGCCATCCAAAATCATACGTATCCTCCGATGGCTGCAGCTTCGCCCAGCTGAATACAGGAAGCGTTACTACATTAATTCCCGCTTCTTTAAACAGACGCATATCCTCATGCCATATCTCCTCCGGCCACTGATCCGGATTATAATCTCCTCCATACCAAATCTGCTTCAGCTTCGTATTAATCATATCTTCACGGTCCCTTCTGCCATCAGCGCCATATTCCGTGACATTCTAACGGATAAAGCACCCCGTTGTCATCCAACTTCCAGCGTTTCGCCGATAAGTTCACTATGGTTTATATTGTTCACTCCATAAAATCAAGTTCATTCACCTTCATTTATTTGGTTCATTGCACCAAGCTGCAAGTGAAGATTATAATGTTCCTTGTATCAGCGAGCTGACTAGTGAAATATTTAAACTAATTCCTAAAAGGCACACGATCAACGTTTGGCTATATAGGGAAGCGCTTACGCTAATACAGTTAACCATGTTAATTCCAAAATGTTCTACATATATAAAGGGGGAGCCAACATGCCAGCTGTTCAATTGAAAAACAACGGAAAACTATACAGTAAGCTGCTGTTCACGATCACTTTGTGCATCGTGCTTACTCTAATGGTATCCTCCTTGTTTAATTTCTTCACTTACATGCAGATTGATTTGAAGAAAGCCTACCAGTCAGACGTCAGCAATCTAACCCAAACGAGTAAAGAAGTTATCAGTATGACCGAGAGCGCACAGTCCCTCTCCTTCCAAATCTATCGAACCTTCAGTGTCTCTAAGCTAATGTTCTACAATGACCCTAACATCTATGATGTTACGGCAGCGATGAACGAATTGAACAACTATTTGAACTCTATGCCGTTCATTGAATCCATTTATGTGTACAATTCGGCCAATGGCTTGTTCTACACTGCCAGCCGTCAAGCCGAAGGGGGCACGTTCAATAAAGAGGAGCTTGCGGATAAAGGGATACTTGATATTCTCGATAACTACCAGGAGTATCGTCCGTTCACGCCTATTCCGAGAACGTATAAAACGGTTAATCTCACCGGTGAGCAGTTAACGAAGGCTTATACCTATTTAGGTTATGATGCTATCGGTCGTACGCAGACGATTAATTCTGCTGTTATTATTAATATTTCTTCCGCTTGGATCAACAAAGACATTGGCGTCAATAAGAGCGACAGCGAGGGTAAATCCTATATTCTCGACAATCAGAACCTTCTGTTATCCGGTGATACCCTTTTACCTAAAAAACTAAGCAACGAGGATAACCGCATCATTAATGAAAAGATTAAAAACAAAGAATCTGGTTACGTTGTTGCCGACTTTGACGGAAAGAAGTCTCTCATCTCGTATACTTCTCCCGATTCCTTGGACTGGCAATACGTACGTGTGACACCATACAAGCATGTAACTAAAGCTATTTATTCCATCCGAAATACAACGATCATGATTGCTGTCATCATTTTGGTCATCGGCTTGCTTATCTCGTGGCTGCTCTCTCTAATGCTGTATCGTCCTATTCATCAAATTATGAATAAGATGAATATTCTCGAAACAGAAAAACGCAACAGTTCCTATACCATTAGGCAAAATATGCTGCGCAGCCTTATCCAAGGCTCGCAATCACTGCAAACAAACGCACAGCTGCAGAAGCTGATGGTCAGCGGAATCACTTTCGACTTTCATGCGCGTTACCGCGTCGTCCTCTTAAAAATTGACGAGCTCGCAGCTCTGAAGCAAAATCGCGGCGACGATCTGCATGTCTATAAGTTTGCCATTATGAATATCGCTTCCGAGATTGCTCATAACGATTATCGTGTAGAAACCGTCGATATGGATGCCGATTATGTCATTATGCTTCTAGGCCGGCCCGACGAATCCGATGAGCTTGATGACGAGATGCTTCGAAACATGCTTGCCAAAATTCAGCGTTCCTCGTTGGACTTTTTGAAAATTGGTCTCTCAATTACGTATAGCCCTGAGGCCTATCAGGCACAGCAGCTCTCTACCCATTACAAGCTGGTGAAGGAGGCATCGCAGCATCGCTTGTTTTATGGTCTTGGCTCTTTAATTAACGGACAGGATATCATAGCTCTGAAATCGAAGGAATATATCTTCCCCGCTGACAAAGAGCGGAAATTAACCGATGCCTTAATGACCTCAAAGACCGAGGAAGCCAAAAAACTGTTTGCAGAAATCGTACAGGAGACGGCGCAATATCCGATCCATGTCGTTCAGCTCGCCATCTCGCATCTAACGATGACCGTCAACAATATTTTGTTCACGATTCAGAAAAACAACAGTCTGGACGTAGAGGCGAGCTTGAGCATCCATATACCAACGCCGGATCATTTTGAAACGATTAATGAACTTAATGAAGTTTTCTTCTCATTGTTCGATGACATTCAAATGAAGCTTTCCATGAAGCGCTCCACCAAACAAGGTGATTTAATTCGCAAGATTAATGATCTGATCCAAACGGAATACGCGAACCCGAATTTGAGCCTGAACTGGATTGCCGATGAATTAGACATGTCCTCCATCTACTTGAGCCGGGTATATAAACAGCAGACGCTGGCTACTATTGTTGATGTCATTAATAATGTGCGTATGGAACGTGCGAAGGAGCATTTGGAGAATACGGATTTGTCGATCGTAGATATCGCAGTAAAGAGCGGCTATACGAGCAGCTCCTACTTCCACCGAATGTTTAAGAAGAGCTTTGGCGTTACACCATCCGATTATCGTAAAACGAAGCTGGGCTAACACTATCTTCTCTCTGCAAATAATCGCAACGCAGTTCGATTCTTTATAATATACCCCTTTCATTTGCTTTATGTAGAGCAGAAAGGGGTATTTTATTATATTAGGTAAGTAATGCGTGTTTAACATAGAGCATTAGTGTAAAGCCAGGTTTATTGATAAATGAGTAAAGTTCAGTTAGCATGTTGGTGAAGGCTATTTTAGTATATGGGGGTACAATGGAATGAAACAAAATAAATATGATGATTCAACTTTCTTCTCACAATATAAGGAAATGGCTCGTTCCACCCATGGACTTGAAGCTGCGGGAGAGTGGCATGTATTCAAATCCTTACTGCCAGACTTAAGTGGTAAAAGCGTGCTTGATTTAGGCTGCGGCTTCGGCTGGCATTGCCTCTATGCTCGTGAACAGCAAGCAAGCTCAGTCGTAGGTGTTGATATTTCTGAGAACATGCTGCAAAAAGCTCGGGAACAAACGAATGACGCCGCCATTACTTACATACAAATGCCAATTGAAGATATCGCATTCTCAGATTCTCAATTTGATATCGTTATCAGCTCATTAGCTTTTCACTATATCGAATCCTTTGAGGCCCTGTGCAAAAAGATACATGCTTGTCTAAAGCCGGGAGGCTCCTTCATTTTTTCAGTGGAGCACCCTATATTCACTTCCCGTGATGAACAAGATTGGCATTATGATGACCATGGAAACCGTCTGCACTGGCCAGTTGATCAATATCAGTCAGAAGGCTTACGCAAAACCTCCTTCCTAACCGATAATGTGATTAAATATCATCGCACCGTTTCAACATATATGAATGACGTTATTAGCGCCGGCTTTGAGTTAAAAGCTATTAAGGAACCAATGCCTTCGGAGGAAATGATGAATAACCCGCTGATGTTTGATGAGAATCGCAGACCAATGTTCCTGATTATCTCAGCGCAAAAAGCTTCCAACTAACATAGAAACATTGCAACTATAATGCGACTTAATCACCGATTGTTTCAATTCTTCGGTGTAATCGGCGCTTGGATCGCGTTGGCTTCACCCTATCGAGTTCAGATGGTGTTATTTACACAATATTACCTTCAAACGTGTGGAAAATCACCGCGGTATAAGCGGCAAATTTTTGCTAACGAACTCAGACCACGTTATTTACACAAAATAGCGTTCAAACGTGTGGGAAGTCGCGAAACAAGCGGCACGTCGTGGCTAACGAACTCAGACGGCGTTATTTGTGGCTTTTAAGACCAATTTGTTTTCTAACGAACTCAAGTCACGTTATTTACACAAAAATGCTTCCAAACATGTGGGAAGTCGCGAAATAAGCGGCATGTCGTTGCTAACGAACTCAGATGGTGTTATATGCCACTTTTAAGACCCACTTCTTTTCTAACGAACTCAAGTCACGTTATTCACACAGAATAGCGTTCAAACATGTGGAAAATTGCAAAATAAGCGGCGCTGAGTTCGTTAGATTGAAAAACAGGCAAATTTATCGCAAATAAGGTGTCTGGTGTTCGTTACGCGATTGTAGAATTTAGAATTCATCTTTGAATGATGAGGGTTGACTCTGAAGCATTCGTTTTGCAGATTGTGTCCTAACATTCAAACATGTGGGAAATCGCGAAACAAGCGGCACGGCGTTGCTAACGAACTCAGACCACGTTATTTTCCACTTTTGAGACCAATTTGTTTTCTAACGAACTTAAACCACGTTATTTACACAGAATAGCGTTCGAACATGTGGAAAATCGCAAAATAAGCGGTGCTGAGTTCGTTAGATTGAAAAACAGTCAGATTTATCGCCAATAAGGTGTCTGGTGTTCGTTACGCTTGTAGCATTCAGAGTTCATCTTTGAATGATGATGGCTGGTTCTGTGGCATTCATTTTGCAGATTGTGTCGTGTGGTTTGCGGTTTGCGGTTTGCGGTTTGTGGTTTGCGGTTTGTGGTTTGTGGTTTGTGGTTTGTGGTTTGTGGTTTGTGGTTTGTGGTTTGTGGTTTGCGGAGGCAATTGTTCCATCGGCAACAAACCAATTAAAAGTAAAATGGCTGCCTAACGGCAGCCATTCGTATAATCAGGTCAACCAGAATCTTCTGGTTGGCCTTTTTAATATAATGTGCAATAGCACACTTGGACATTATTCGTTCATTTTCTATGCTAACCAGTGTGCTGGACGAGTAAGCGTCGGCGGAATTTTTGTATCTGCATTCCCTTTGGCTGCGTTAAGCTGAAACTGCGTGAGAAAGAGACTTTTTGAGAGGTTTGCACCACTGAGGTCAGCGTCTCGAAAATCAGCTCCGATAAGGTCAGCCGCTCTAAGATCAGCATCTCTGAGGTCCGCAGCAATCAGATAAGATCCCCTTAAATTTGCTCCGATAAGATCAGCACCTCTAAGCTTAGCTCCAATGAGATCGGCGCCTCTTTCGTAGTTCTTCTTACGGCCTCGAGTGTTACTCTGCTTATTCGTGCGAAGGGCTTCCTCGCGTACAAGCTCACTTGCTTTAAGAAGCAGCTTGTTGATTTCCAAACGATGTGCTGTCACATTCAATTCCACCAGTGAATTTGGGTTCAGGCGAGTGAACCGTTCTGTCTCTTCGAGCATAAATCTAAGTTCATCGTGAATCGATTGTGTCGTTTCCAGTGCAAGTGCCTCGTTTAAATACCAAAGCAGCTCATAGAGTTGCCGCATGACCCGGAATACCTCGTACATTTGCTCCGCGGTATCTGGTACCTGCCGCCAATCTTGTCCGCCATAGGTCACCTGAGAAACCTGTTGTCCAGCTCCAAAACAATCGTAAACTGTACAACCTTTAAATCCCCGCTCCCTAAGACTTTGATGAATGCCACAGCGAAAGTTCGATTGCAAATTGCTGCAGGGCTGACCCGCATCTTTATCGACTGCAAAGTCTATAGAAGCTATGAACGGCAATGAAACACAGCATAAACCAAAACAATTCTCACAGTCAGCGTGCAGACTGCCTCTATTCCATTCAGGAATGTGTTGTGAAAATTCATGTATCACAGACAAAGCAAGACCTCCTAACCAAGACTTGGTGCAGTTAATTGAACACTTTTCTATATAATCAGATTGCATTTATTCCAGTTCTTATATCCTATTACTGTAAAATCCTTCAGTCAATACCGACAGCGCCACATGTGCACGGAAAAAATTATTTAAACTAAACTTTACCAGAATATCAGAAGTTTCGTATCGAAAAGCTATATTCTCACATGAAAAAAGGATACAGATCACGGCAACGTGTCTGCATCCCTTTTTATAATTCTATCCACTTATCATTTACCAGTCAAAAATTCCGTCGTGAATATCTCCTTGGCGTCGAACTTATTTTTGAGCAGCCCTAGATCAGCAAGCTGATTGATCAGCGTCGACCAACGCTCCTCTGTCATATAGCCAAATCCATGCTCAGCAGCATCCCCGCCATAAACAAATTCCTTCTGAGCTTGATCCTCAAAATCGATCGCATCAAGATCGATATTTGGGTTAGCTGCATGAATAGCAGCATTCACTTCCTTAGAAGTATCCTTATAGGACATCCAGCCCTCGGAGAAGGCAGCGACAAAATTTCCAACAGTCTCTTTATTTTTCTCCAAATACTCTTTTGTGACGAACAAGACTACATTGTATGGATTATAACCAGATTCGGAAATAAGCAATGTTTTTGTTTTTACGCCTTCCTTCTCCATGAAGAACGGCTCTGAAGTTAGGAATGCTTGAGTGACCGATTCTGGATCAGCAAGAAAATTGACATGTTGGCCGGTGTAGGTCATTTCTTTTGCTCCGCTCAAATCATATTTGCTCTTCAAAAAGTCCCAATACGTAATGCCCGGCTGAATAAATACGGTTCTGCCATTGAGGTCCTCGAAGCTATTTACCTCCGCACTTTCTTGAAACATGAACGCTTGCGGACTGCCTTGAAGCGCCGCTGCTACGACAACCAAATCAATCCCCTGATTTTTGGCGATAACGATTTGGTCCGCATGAGCAAGACCGAATTCCGCTTTTCCAGAAGCGACGATTTGCACAGCCGAAACCTGCGGGCCTCCCGGCTCAAGCGTAACATCAAAACCATGCTTTTCAAAAATCCCCTGCTCCTTGGCCGCATATACACCGCCATGCTGTGCCTTCGGGAACCAGTTCAGAACAAGCTTTGCTTTCTTCGTTTCTACAGGAGCTTTGGGCGCTTCTGTAGCAGCCGTTTCTGCAGTTTGTGAATTCTCTGTTGTACTTGCCGGTGTGTTATTTCCAGACTTCCCTCCACATGCTGCGAACAAGACCATCATTATCGTTAGCGATAAAGCAACTCCCCCGAATTTCATCCATTTCTTCATTTTGTCTCTCCTCCACTTTTTCTATTTATTTTCTTGTCTTCATCGCGGACTCATGCCATGAGCCCAGTACTCGCTTAGCGATCATGCTGACGATGAGATAGAAGCTGATGCCTAAAATAGCTGAAGCAATACCGCAAGCAAATAAAAAAGGTGTTTTCATCTGTACAGCAGCTATCGTTATGGCGTAACCGAGCCCGCCTTTGCCGCCCCCGATTCCCGCCACATACTCCCCTACAATGACTCCGACAATCGATAGGGTACACGATATTTTCAAACCAGCCATGATGTAAGGCATTGCAGCAGGTAAGCGAAGCTTCCACATTTTTTGCCACTTTGACGAATTGTATAGCGTGAACAACTCATCCATATTGGAATCCACTGAATTTAATCCCATTAATGTATTGGAGACAACAGGGAAAAATCCGATTAAAAAGGAGATAACAACGATAGAATTGTAGCCGGCGCCAAACCAGATTACGACAAGCGGCGCTACAGCAACAACGGGAATGGTCTGAAGAATAATGGCGTATGGATAAATGCTTCGCTCCATAATGAGAGAGCTGGCCAGCAATATGGAGATGAAGATACCGATCACCGCGCTAAGCAAAAAGCCTACTACCGACTCCAAAACAGTAATGCGCACGGCTTCCCACAAAATAGACCAGTCCTCGATTGCTGCTTTAAACACATCTGTCGGTTTAGGGAAAATAAAAGGTTTCATGCCAAGCCAAGCAGGTATGAGCTGCCAGAGCGCCATGACAAGAACAAAGGCCACAATCGGTCCTAGATAATAATGTTTGAATGTATATCCGAAATTTCGGCTTGTTTTCTTCACAACAACGGGCGTCTCAAGCTTAGGCTGCAAGGTTTCGAATGATGAGATCGACATTAACCCAGCTCCTTCCGAAGAGTGCCATGCTCCAAATAAGTTGAGGCAAGCTCAACATATTTACCGAAATCCCGCTCGGTTCGCATGCCAAGCGTTCTTGGATAAGGCAGCCGCACATTAATTAAAGCAGATAATTTTCCAGGACGTGCCGACATGACGGCAATCTTGGAGGATAGCAGAACCGCTTCAAACACATTGTGCGTCACGAACAAAACAGTCATTTTCTCACGTTCCCATATATCAAACAGCTCCATTTGGAGGGTTTGCCTTGTAATTTCATCTAGCGCTGCAAAGGGCTCATCCATGAGCAGGAGTTTTGGCTTCGCTGCTAAAGCGCGGGCAATGGAAACTCGCATTCTCATGCCCCCAGAAAGCTGCCTTGGATATGCTTTAAAATGGTCCTTTAAACCAACCATCTCCAGCACTTGTTTGGCCGCTTCTTTATTTTCTTTCATATTTCCACCTCTGAGCTCCAGAGGTAAAATGACATTGTCCAGCACAGTGCGCCACGGCAATAAATTAGCTTCTTGGAATACATAGGCAATATCGTTCGACTCACGGATCAGCTGCTTCGGCTCCTTGCCATTTACCAGCACACCACCAGAGGTAGCCTCCTCCAGCCCCGCTACCATTCGAAGCGCAGTAGACTTTCCACAACCAGACGGCCCTAGAAAGCTGATAAACTCTCCCTCTTTTATGGAGAAATGAACATCACTTAACGCGATGGTTCCAGTATTATATATTTTACTTACATGGTTAAAGGCTACGATTTCTTTCCCTGCCGCATCATTCACATCGTCTCCCCCTTTTCCGCTTAACAATCGTCAGATGATATTGGTTTTTATGTTAAGTTATATGACATATTATCATTCGAAATACCTAGGAACAATAGCTAAGTTAGCTAAAATTGGGCGCACATTATTGTGCAATCCAAATAAAACTAACTTAAATGCGTTATATTCATGGTGATCACAAAGTCATTCATGTTAGAAAACCTAACTTAAACTGACCATTTTTATAAAATGTAAACAAAAAAAGTGATCATCCAAAAAAAATCAGATGATCACTTCAAAATAATTAGCAGCATTAACATGTTCAATATGTGCGTTGATTGTGGAGATGGACATGATTTCTATCCCCACTCTTCTTTCCGCTCGCGTTCCACAGAAAAGAACTCTTTATTCATGACTGCTTTGGCATTATCATTGAATTTAAGTGGCAAACATTCAGCCAACGCACGAAAATAGGCAAACTAAAAAAGCCGAGCAGCAGTTAGATCCTGCACAGGCTCGACTTTTGGTTATGTTTAGTTAAAATTAATATCATTATTCCCAGCGGGTCAACACGATTGGACCTTCCTTCGTAATCGCCACGGTATGCTCAAATTGCGCCGCCCATGCCCCATCTCTAGTCCGAGCCGTCCACCCATCCTGTGCTATATATACGTCGGCTCTTCCTGCTGTAAGAATCGGCTCTATCGTTATCACCATGCCTTCTTCAAGCAAAATCCCCTGACCAGGCAAGCCATGATGCATCACCTGAGGAAATTCATGCATACTTCTGCCGATGCCATGACCAACAAAAGCTGTTACTACCTCAAAACCAGCTCTTTCCGCTCTTCTTTGAATCGCGTATCCGATGTCTCCCAGTCGATTGCCTAGCACAGCTTGCTTTATTCCATCTTTTAACGATTGCTCTGCTGCAAGGAGCAGCTTTTCTGTGGCTATATTCGTCTTGCCAATCGCATAGGTCCATGCTGAATCAGCCTTCCATCCGTCCAATTCAGCCACCATATCAATCGTAACAATATCACCGGCTTCCAGCGGCTCAGAATCTGGAAAGCCATGGCAAACAACCTCGTTAACGGAGGCACACGTAGCAAATGGATATCCTTTGTAGCCTTTCTGCGCCGGAGTTGCCCCTCGATCCAGCATGAACCGTTCAACAAACCGGTCAATCTCCTGCGTGGTGACACCCGGCGCTATCCGTTTCGAGAGCGCTTTGTGACAGGCAGCGACAATACGGCCAGCTTTACGAATGCCCCGAATATGTTCCTTTGTCTTCAAATCCACTGCCATGTGTGTACGTACCTCCTTAAGGTTTTACGTAGTAAAATCCACTTCGAAAGCATAAGCCTAGGTTTTACGATAGTAAAATCCACTTCGAAAGCATAAGCCTAGGTTTTACGATAGTAAAATCCACTTCGAAAGCATAAGCCCAGGTTTTACGATAGTAAAATCCACCTCGCAAACATATCCCGCCTATGACAACGAGTAGATTTGTCTATGTATAACTTATTCGAGAAAAGGGAGACACATGCCCATCAGATATGGCGAAATTATGATTTGAAGGGGTAAATATTCGTTGCACTCGCGAGTGACCAAAAAAATCTGGGGTTAGCAGGAATGGTGCTTAATCCGCTTTTAGAAAAACCTAGCATCCTAAGTTTGCACGTCCTGTAAAAAACAAAAAGACTTTGCATCCTGCCTATAGACAGTTTACAAAGCCGTATCCTTCATGATGAGTCTAGCTGACCGAGGAGTTGATTCTGCACAATTCATTTTCCACCAATGTCGTTAATTCATCTTCGTAGCCCCCGGTAATCCGGTACTTTCGAATATACTCTTTAACAAATTTACGCGGGTCCTTGGGTTGAAAAATTCTCGTGAGTTCTTTCAGGCTTTCCTTGACTTCATTCTGGCTATGCTTCGCCATGAAATCTCCTCCCCTTTACGTTGGATGGTCGTCCTAAACAGCATTATACGAGACCGCATGCGGCGGTTACACCGCAAGAACCCCCACTCGGTGCAGGCAACTCCATGGCCAATGAGTCACAATGTTCGCATTTTTCTTACTATTATAACATTTAGGTTCAGAATATGAAAGTTAACAATTATTAATCTCTTGGCGCGGCTTTTTTGGATTTGGGCGGCTTCTTATGCTCAGAATCCCTTGCGGTTGTTATGCTAATTACGTTTGGAGGCGAGACATCAGCTGACTGGTGAGACGTAGATGAAAGCCGATCTTTACGAAACATTCTTAAATATGCGATCACGCCAATAATGGCGACCAAAATTCCGAATGCTAAAACCAATGTCGTTACCCAGCCCTGAACCATGTCCTCGCCTCCTTCCCATATTACTTTTATCGGTATATTACGCTTAATTATTAGTTCTGTTCCACTCGAGATATTTTTCCATAATTAGGTATTATTATATCGTACCAGAAGCAAGCAATCAACTTACGAAAATGTGAACTAAATGATCCGATACGCACCAATTCCGCAAACGAGCAGCTTGCCTGCGTCATCCTTGACCTGTGCTTGCAGCGTCAGTGTACGTTCCGTTCGGTGAACCAGCTCTGCTTCGCAAAGCAGCACGCCGCCTTTGGCGCTGGCGAGAAATTGTGTGTTCAAATTTGCCGTTACCGCGCTTTTCTCAGGTGCTGCTAGCATAACCACAAGCCCCATCGCATTATCCATCAAAGACATCAGCACTCCGCCGTGAACGATGTTTAGCAGATTAAGATGCCGCTCAGTTGCATCCAGGCATATGGCCGCTTTGCTTGCGTTTGCCTGCACGATTTCACAGCCAAGCAATCCCCAAAAGGTAGCTTGCGCACGTTCTGCGAGCCTTGTCAGATGACCAGCTTGATCTGCCTGTTGAACAAACCAATCCTCATCCATACCGCTCACTCTCCCTTCTTCTCCGCCTTTCTCGCCTTTTCAGCCTCCGCCTCCTCCTCCTGCAGTTTTCGACGAAGCACTTTTCCGACCATCGTTTTTGGAAGCGTTTCCCTAAAGGAATAGTGGTGTGGCACCTTATAGGAAGCGAGCCGCTCTCTGCACCAACGGTCAAGCTGACTGCTTGATACTTGCCAGCCCTCCTTAAACACAATAAAAGCTTTTACCGTTTCGCCTCTGTACTCATCCTTCACACCAATCACTGCCGCTTCCCTTACGGCCGGATGCTCGAACAGTACCTCCTCCACTTCACGAGGATAAATATTAAAGCCGCCAGCGATAATAACATCCTTAATTCGATCCATAATCGTAAAATAACCATCTTCATCCATCGTAGCAAGGTCGCCAGTATGGAGCCAACCATCCCGCAATACCTGATCCGTTTCAGCAGGCTTATTCCAATATCCTCGCATGACCTGCGGACCGCGAACAATTAACTCCCCAAGCTCACCGATAGGCAATCTCTCACCGCTCTCAGGATCAATCACTGCCGCATCCGTATCCGGAAAAGGAATGCCGATCGTGCCGATTTTGCGTTTCTCCCATACCGGGTTGGCATGGGTGACGGGAGAAGATTCCGACAAGCCATAACCTTCAACAAGCCTTCCGCCAGTTAAAGCTTCGAACTTCTCCTGCACCTCTAGCGGCAAAGCCGCTGATCCGCTTACACACACATTAATAGAAGAAAAATCGATTTTTGCCGCGGACTTATGATGGATGAGTGCGACATACATTGTTGGCGCGCCTGGAAAAATGGTAGGTTTCTGCTGATTAATCGTTTGCAGTACCGTCTCTACTTCGAAGCGCGGAAGTAATATAAGCGTTCCCGCACGAAGTACCGACATATTCATTAATACCGTTAATCCAAACACATGAAACAGTGGCAGCGCCGCTAAAAATCTCTCTTTAGCATCCTCCGCTTTATAGCACCAAGTAGATATTTGTATCGTATTGGCAACGAGATTGCGATGAGTCAGCATCACTCCTTTTGGCGTTCCTGTTGTGCCGCCTGTATATTGCAGTGCCGCGAGATCAGACCCTTTTGCCGAATCAGGCAGTCTCATATCCGTATGCTTTGCTGCAAGCAGCTTCTTATAAGAAACGACGCCAAAGCTGCCATATGGAATATCTGCGCGAAAGCCCTCTTTTCGCTGTTTAAGAGGATAAAGCAAGTTTTTCGGAAACGGCAGCCCATCCTTAATCGATGTGATGATCGCATGCTTCAGCTGCGGCAGCGGACCCGACTCCGGCTGCTTGCCTCGAACCCGAGACAAGCGTGCATAAAGCAGATCAACCGTAATGACAGCAACAGCTCCGCTATCTGCAAGCTGATGCTCAAGCTCCCGCTCCACATAAAGCGGATTTGTCTGAACAACGACACCACCTGCAAGCAGCACCCCATAAAAAGCAGCCACTGCTTGTGGGCAATTCGGCAGCATGATTGCCACCCGGTCTCCTTTGGCTATGCCAAGGGAAAGGAGACCATGAGCGAGATTAACTGCATTTTCGTGAAGCTCGCGGTATGTTAATATTTTGCCAAGGAAATGAACGGCAGGATGATTTGGATGATGATTAGCCGCATTTATTAAAAACTGAACGATACTCTGATCGGGATAGTGCAGTGAAGGTGATACCTCTTTCGGGTAATGTTGAAGCCATGGGCGCGCTTGCTCTTCAGATTGAGTGGACGGTTGCTCGGGCAAAGACGGATCTTCCGGTCTGAGCGAATCCATTCATGCTCTCCCCCTTCACACGACATAATGCTCACTGTTAATGACACGAGCGGCAATTGTTCGCTTCAAAGCAACCGTATCTGAGATAGGCGCGCGCATCAGCTTTTTGAGGACGGACAGCTGCATCTGCAGCCCGTCTCCCGTCTCTAGCGCAGCAAGTGCCAGCTTAGCTAGTGACTCAACCCGCTCCATGGCCTCCTGCACAAAAACTGTCGTCATCGCTAAAACATTTTCCGTCTTTTCCGAAGCGACTCCGCGGCTAGCCTTCCATATTTTTTGTGAGCGCAGCAGTGCGCTTTCCATGGCGAAGATGTTGATCATAAGATCTGCAAGAGAACACAGCACCTCTTGTTCCTGCTCCAGCCGCAGTCCCAGCTTCTGAACAGCAAGCCCGCCGATGGCGAGGAAGATTTTTTTCGCTTGACCTACGCGGAACGCTTCTTTGCTAAGCGGCTTTTCAAGAGGCGGAATCGGCATCGGCTGCAGCAGCTCTGCTTGCAATGAACGAGCTTTGCGCAGCAGCGGGAGCTCGCCCTTTAACGCTTTTTTCATCAGCGTGCCAGGAATGAGCATCCGATTAATTTCATTCGTGCCTTCAAAAATCCGATTAATTCGCGAATCCCGATAAATTCTTTCTACCTTATACTCGCGAATATAACCGTAGCCGCCATGAATCTGCACCCCTTCATCCGCTACAAAATCAAGCGCCTCAGATGCAAAAACCTTTATAATCGAGCATTCAATGGCATACTCTCCGATTGCCTTAGCGACTGTCATGCCTTCAACTGCCGCCCCGCCTTCTTCCGTCGTCCGCAGCATCGAATCGATCCAGCCCGCAGTTCGATAAACCATGCTCTCAAGCACATAAGTACGAATGTTCATATCAGCCAGCTTGGCGCCTATTAACGGATAGGAGGAAATCGCCTTCCCAAATTGCTTCCGCGTATTGGCATAGGCCGATGCAAGCTCAATGGTCTCCTTCGACGAACCGAGGCAAGCTGCTCCAAGCTTAAAGCGTCCTATGTTCAAAATGTTAAATGCGATTTGATGCCCTTTTCCAACCTCCCCAAGCACGTTTTCAACCGGTACCGCCACATCTTCAAAAAATAAAGGGCGTGTTGAAGAACCCTTGATGCCCATCTTATGCTCCTCCGGTCCAATACTGAACCCCGGCATGCCTTTCTCTACAATAAATGCTGTAAAATACTCACCGTCTACCTTCGCATAAACGATAAATAAATCAGCAAAACCTGCGTTTGTAATATAGAGCTTTGATCCATTAAGAACGTAGTGCTTCCCATTTGGCGATAATCTTGCCGTCGTTTTCGCCCCTAGCGCATCCGATCCCGATGCTGGTTCAGTTAAGCAATAAGCAGCGATGCGCTCCCCCGTTGCAAGTGCCGGGAGATACGTTTCTTTTTGCTTTGGTGTTCCGAAAAAAACGATCGGCAGCGTGCCGATTCCCGTATGAGCGCCTACCGAAAGCGCAAACGAGGAGGATCTTGCCAACGTTTCTGCGAGCAGCGTCGTGCTTACCTTGTCGAGCCCTAGCCCGCCGTAAGCCTCCGGCACATCTGCGCCCAGCAGGCCAAGCTCACCTGCTTTGCGCATCAGCTCTACGGTCAGATCATAATTTAAAGCTTCCAGCTCCGCATCGCGCGGCGTTATTTCCGCATCCATGAACTGCTGCGCCGCATCCGCCATCATTCGTTGCTCTTCCGTAAAATCCTCGGGCGTCACGACCGATTCCGGCACACTGTCTTCCACGACAAACCGACCGCCAAAACGTATCGTCTCCGTCATGCGCAGTTCTCCTTTCAGCCAACCGAATATTTTATTTCAGGATGCTGCCAAACTCCCTTATCCACCTGCCGACCTTATTGGTCTGAGTTATACACTTCAATTACGCCTGCTGCTCCCATACCTCCTCCTATACACATCGTGACAACGCCAATACCGCCGCCTCTGCGGCCAAGCTCATGAATAAGTGACACCGACAGCTTTGTTCCTGTACAACCAAGCGGATGTCCGAGTGCGATAGCCCCGCCGTTCACATTGACGATTTCAGGATTAATGCCAAGCTCCTTAATGATAGGGACGCACTGCGCCGCAAATGCTTCATTAAGCTCAAACAGATCGACCTGCTCAAGCGTAATTCCCGCTTTCTTAAGCGCTTTAGGCACGGCTTCAATGGGACCGATGCCCATAACCTCAGGAGCGACGCCAGCTACACTGAAACCGCGGAATACGGCGAGCGGACGATAGCCAAGCTCCTCCGCACGCGCCCTGCTCATCACGATTACCGCAGCTGCTCCATCGCTCATTTGGGACGTATTGCCCGCTGTAACCGTACCTTCTCTTGCAAAAGAGGGCTTGAGCGGCGCCAACGTCTGAACCGTCGTCTCCGGCCGGACGCCTTCATCTGTATCGAAAGTGATCACTTTCGACCATGGACGGCCAGCATCGTTCACGCCGGAGCGGCTTGTCGTTATTGGTACGATCTCAGCTTGGAAGCGTCCTGCTTCAATAGCTGCTGCCGCCTTGCGATGGCTGGATGCTGCAAACGCATCCTGCTCTTCACGCGTCACCCCATAACGGCGGGCAACCTCTTCTGCCGTATGTCCCATTCCCATATAAACCTCTGGCATCGCATCGACAATCGCAGGATGCGGCGACAGCCTGAAGCCTGTCATCGGCACATGGCTCATGCTCTCCACTCCGCCAGCAGCAATAACGTCCGCATCGCCAAGCCTAATTCGCTCCGCTGCATAGGCGATTGCTTGCAGGCCTGATGCGCAAAAGCGGTTAATCGTTACTGCTGGCGTCGTCACCGGCAATCCCGAATAAAGCGAGATCGTGCGCGCCATATTCAAGCCTTGTTCACCTTCGGGCATTGCGCAGCCAATGATGACATCCTCTATAAGCTCGGGCGACAAGCCGGGCAGACTCTCAAACGCACCTTGCAGCACAGCTCGCCCAAGATCCTCTGCCCTCGTCTCCGCAAGGCTCCCCTTTGATGCTTTGCCGACCGCCGTCCTCACCGCAGCAACGATAACGGCATCACGAGCGTGATCTTCAAACGGTGATGAAGCTGACATTTCACTCTCCCCCTTCGTTTTAGGCTAGTTGCGCAGCGGCTTGCCTGTCGCGAGCATATGGCTCATACGCTCCTGTGTCTTGCGCTCGCCGCATAGGCTGAGGAATGCTTCGCATTCCAAATCGAGCAAATATTGCTCGCTCACTTCAGCGCCCGGCTGAATGTCCCCGCCCGCGAGTACAGAACCAAGCTTGCCGGCGATAAGCGCGTCATGCTCACTAATATGGCCGCTAAGCTGCATCGCTTGCACCGCTACCTTAAGCACCGCTCTGCCTTCTCGTCCGGCAACGCGAATACGTTCCTCCGCTGGCGGCGAGTAGCCCGCCCGGTCCAGCTCCAGCACCGCCCGCTTCGCCTCGGCTATCCGTGCCTCCTGCCGCATAATGACCTTATCCTGCGGCCGCATCAGTCCCAAACGGCGCACCTCGTAGCCGCTGGTTGATGATTTGGCCAGCGCAATCGTCTCAAACAGCGCATTCAAATGCGGCTGCAGGTCTCCGCCTGGCTTGCCGCCATTCGCAATAAAGGCCCGTTCAGCTGCCATCGCAGCCGCTTCCTTGCAGCCCCCGCCCGCAGGAATAAGGCCAACTCCCGTTTCCACCAATCCAAAGTATGTCTCTGGCGAATAAATAATACGATCAGCAGGCAAGCATGCTTCTACTCCGCCGCCCAGCGTCATTCGGTGCGGAGCAGCTACGACAGGACGGTCAAGCCACTTAAGCCCTAGCATACTGCTCTGGAAGAAACGAATAATATCCTCCACTTCATCCCATTCGCCGCTTTGCGCCTCCATTAATAGCAGCATCAGGTTTGCTCCTACACAGAAGTTTCGCCCTTCATTCGCTATAACAAGCCCCCGCCAATTTAGAGACACCTCCTCTGTGCTTTGACGAATCGCCGATAAAATATCACCCCCGATGGCATTGTTAGGCGAATGGAATTCCAGCAGTACAACGTCATCGCCAATATCGATTAGACTAGCGCCTGAGGTGGACAATACCGTTTTTCCGGCAGCCTTTAATGCCGTTAAGGAAACCGAATCTGCTTCCTCCACTTCCCTCTTGTATGCTCCGCTTGCAGCATAAACCCGCTCCGTTCCCTCCACCTTATAGAAGCTTTCATGTCCGGCTGCTAGCCAAGCCGCCACCCACTCTGGGATCGCATCGCCCTCCTTCTGCATTTGCTGCACCGATTTGCGAAGCCCTATCGCATCCCACAGCTCGAACGGTCCAAGCTCCCAGTTAAAGCCCCAGCGCATTGCGCGGTCGATATCCGAGATCGAATCCGCAATGACACCGACTTGTGCCGCTGCATACAGCAGTGTTTTTTTGATAGTGGACCATGCAAATTTAGCGTAGCGGTCCTGCGGGTCTGTGCGAAGCAGCGCCTTCACTTTTGCCGCCGCACCCTTCGCAGCCTTAGACGCATCAATAACAGGGGAGTTGACTGACCGCTTAGGCCCATACTCGAGCGTATCCAGCTTAAGCGATTCAATCTCACTGCCTCCTTTCCCCTTCACCTTTCGGTAAAAACCCGCACCCGTTTTCTCACCTAGCCGTCCCGATGCTGCAAGCTTCTCAAGCAGGGGCGGCCTTGCAAAAACCTTTTGCTCCGCTGGATCGCTGCTCCGCTCCCGCACATTATCCACGACATGCAGCAGCGTATCCAACCCAACCAAATCGAGCATGCGCAGTGTCGCCGTCTTCGGCCTTCCCATCGCCGGACCGGTCAAGGCATCTGTTTCCTCTACCGTCAGCCCAAATGCCAGCGTATCCTCAAGCGTAACCAGCATGCCGTAAGTGCCAATTCGGTTCGCAATGAAGTTAGGCGTATCCTTCGCCAGTACGACTCCCTTGCCAAGCCGCTTCTCGCAAACCTCCGTCAACAGCTGAATAACCTCGGATGTGGTGTCTTCGGTAGGCACGATCTCAACAAGCTTCATATACCGCGGCGGGTTGAAAAAATGGGTTACCGCAAAATGCTGCCGAAACTCCTTGCTCCTCCCCTCTGCCATGGACGCCGCTGATAATCCCGACGTATTCGTAGAAACGATGCTGCCTAGGCGGCGTGCGGCTTCAACCTTTGCAAGCACATCACATTTAATGTCGAGCCGCTCCACAACCGCTTCTACAATCCAGTCTGCCTCGCCCAGCAGCTCTAGATGATCGGTCAAATTACCCGGAGTAATGCGTGATGACCAAGCTGGATCGTAGAGCTGGGCGGGTTGTGACTTGCCCATTTTTGCTATCGCCGCATTTGCGAGCCGATTGCGCACCTTGGCATCAGAGAGCGTAAGCCCCTGTCGTTCTTCCTCTGCCGTCAGCGAATGCGGAACAATGTCCAGCAGCGTCACTCGCATCCCCGCATTGGCTAAATGTGCAGCGATGCCGGCCCCCATTACGCCGGAGCCGATCACTGCGGCTCTGCGAATCGTACTTGAGTTATTTTGCGATGCTTGTGTCGTCATAGCCTCCTCCTCCTTTTTGACAAACAGCGGCTTATTCGCCAAAAACACTTTCGGCAAGCAGCTCAGCCACATCACGTGCGATGACCTTCTCATCCGCGCCCAGCGCCTTTAAACCATCCTCCATCATCGTTAGGCAGTAGGGGCAAGCAGAGCTGATAACCGATGGTTTCACTTCAAGTGCCTGAGCGGTTCGAGCATGGTTGATGCGAGTTCCAGAATGCTCCTCCATCCACATGAGACCGCCCCCCGCCCCGCAGCACATGCCGTTTGAGCCCGAGCGCTCCATCTCTTCAATCGATACGCCTGGAATGGAGCGAAGCAGGCTGCGCGGCGCTTCATACGTATCGTTGTAACGGCCGAGGTAACAAGAATCATGTACGGTTACTCGCTCCTCAATCTTATGCTCCGGCTTCAATAAACCTTCCTCAAGCAGGCGAGAGAGCATTTCGGTATGATGCTCCACGAGGATGCTAGGACTAAGACCGAAGTCAGGATATTCATTTTTGAACGTGTTATACGTATGGGGGCAAGCGGTCACGATTTGTGTAACGCCATATTTGTTAAGCGTTTCTATATTCTCGCGGCATAGCTCTTGGAAAAGCAGTTCATTGCCGATTCGTCTAGCTGTATCGCCTGAGCTTTTTTCCTCCAATCCCAGCGTAGCGAAGTTGATTCCCGCATGATCCAGCAGCCTAACCACATCGTACAAAACACGGCGGCTTCGCATGTCATACGCACCCATCGATCCCGCCCAGAGCAGCACATCTGCTTTTTTGCCCTGCTTCTTCAGCTCCTGCATCGTAGGCACTTGAATGCCGGTTCTGCTCTCGCAATCGTTAATCCAAGCCGCCCGCTCGGCACGCGGCAAGCCCCAAGGATTGCTTTGCCGCTCGATGTTTTGCAGCGCGCGCTGCCCGTCAGACGGCAGCCTCCCTTCCATCAGCACCAAGTAACGGCGCATATCGATAATTTTGTCGACATGCTCATTGCCAACCGGGCATTGCTCCTCGCAATTCCGGCAGGTCGTACATGCCCAAAGCTCCTCCTCGGTCAACACCTCGCCGATCAGCTCGACCTCCTCTGGTTTAGCACTCTCTTTTATATTCCATGCCCCAGCCTGCGCAGCCATGGTTGGCGCTATGTTTGTGCCCCATTCGGATTCAGCTTCCCAAGCAGGAAGCACCGCTCCCATCACATGGGCATGAGGCTCACGCGATTTCGAATGCAGCAGGCTGGCTGGAAGCCATGGTGACTTGGACGTTATGGCAGCGCCTTTTTCGGTCAAATGATCCCTCAGCTTCACAATAAGATGCATCGGCGAGAGCAGCTTGCCGGTGCTCGATGCCGGACAAACATTCGTACAGCGGCCGCATTCCACGCATGCATACAAATCTAGCATCTGTTTTTGCGAGAAATGCTCAACCTTCCCTGCGCCAAAGGACTCCGCTTCCTCATCCTCTAGGTTAAGCGGCACAAGTCGGCCGGGAGGCGTGCTGCGTCTGAACCAAAGATTCACAGGCGCTGTCAATAAATGAAAATGCTTTGATTGCGGCACGTACACAAGGAAGCTAAGCAGAACCAGAAGATGCAGCCACCAAAACAATTCAAACCCTGCATGGGCTGCTGTGCTTTGCGGCTGTACACCTGCACTCTCAAGCATAGTGGCCAATGGAGCGCTCACTGGTGCGAACTTCGCCTCAACGATGGCTGCAGTGGACCCATGCACCAAAGCATTCTGGCCCATGCGCACTTCCGCAGCCAATCGCTCGAATGCTAATGAGAATAAAACAGTCAGCATCAACGAGCCAATAAACCACATAACGAGTGAAGGTTTCCACCCCCGCTTAAGCCGCGGGAGCCGTTCCCCATAACGCCGGAAAGCACCGTACAGCACAGCTGCAAAAACGAGTGTAACGCTCATCTCCTGCGTCAGCGAGAACCAATTATAATAGGGCAGCGGCAGCGGTACACCTTGGTTCAGCCCTTTCCAAACCAAGTCCGCCGCACCAAACTGAAGCACAATAAAGCCATAAAAATAAACCAAATGCATCACGCCGCTTCTCACATCGTTCAGCAGCTTACGATGGCCTAGCACTTGTGAGGTAAAGCCGGATTTACTGCCTGACTTGCGTCGATACCGCGAAAAAACCGCCGGCACCCCAAGCCTCATATACAAGATGCGCCGCTGTACAACCATTGCGAACATGGTAATAGCAAACAACACAACCGCCGCGAATAATGCCCATCTTCCCCCTATCAACCATTGATCTACATTCCTAAGTGCCAAAAAAGATGGCATACGCCCCGCCTCCCTTATATGCCGGCTATAAAACCGAGCACCTACGCGCGCAGTAGTCGGACAAGTATTGAAGCGCTTACAAAAATAGCCGCGGTGCTCCATGTATATGAGCTTTCGGCCTTGAACATGCCGCACAGCGGGCAATTGCAGGGCGGTCTATTCAATTCCAAGACAGCATATCCTAGCACTGATGGACAGTGTCAACAAATTAGCGGTACAAGTGAGGGAGCTTCTATGCTGAAAATAGTTGTGCTTCTCAAGCAAACGTTCGATACCGAGGAAAAAATCATTGTAACACCCGCTGGCGTTGACGAAAGAGACGCCAAATTTGTAATCAATCCCTACGATGAATACGCACTCGAGGAAGCCATTCGCCAGCGTGAGCAGCTCGGCGGCGAGGTCATCGTGATCACCTGCGGTGCCGAGCGCTCGCAAGAGGTGCTCCGAACCGCTCTGGCTATCGGAGCAGATGAAGCTATTCGGCTTGATAGCGCAGATTTGTCCGATGACAGCTCAGCCGTCGCTGCTGCTCTTGCTGCCGTAATTAGGCCGCTCGCCCCTGATTTGCTGCTAGCCGGCTTGTTTGCAGTAGACAGCGGCGCTGGCAGCGTTGCTTTGCAAATTGCCGAGCTGCTTCACCTGCCTCATGCAGCTTCAGCTGTGAAGGTCACCATCTTAACTGCTGGGGAGCTTGGCTCCCTGCCTGCCGATGGTCTTCTCAGCTCACCTACTGCTGGGGGCGCTGAGCGTTACGCATTAGTTGAGCGCGATGTTGAAGGAGATACCGAAACGGTATCGATTCCACTCCCTGCGCTCATTACCGCTCAGCAAGGACTAAACGAGCCGCGTTATCCGTCGCTGCCAGGCATTATGAAAGCGAAGCGCAAGCCGCTTCGCACAATAACGGCTGCTGAGCTGATCGCCAGTGGCGAGCTTTCACTTGAAAGCGTATCGCCTCGCACGGCACGTACGCAGCTGCTCCCGCCGCCTCCGCGCGCAGCGGGCAAACGGCTCCCCGGCGACCCGGCCGAGCAAGCCGCAGCTCTTGTGTCTCTGCTGCGAGAGGAAGCGAAACTTCTTTGAGTTCGTGACTATTTTATAGTTGGGAGCTGTAAGGGGTAGTGGGGTTGGGGATGTTGGATCTAAAGCTGAGCGCGCCAGTGGCGAGCTTTCACTAGAAAGCGAGTTTCGCCACACACTGAGTACACGCAGCTCCCCCCTCCACCTCCGTGCACTGCGGGGAAATTGGCTTCCCGGCGAGTCGGCCCAGCAAGCAGCAGCACTTGTCTCGCCCCTGCAGGAGCAAGGACAGCTTCTATAGGAACATGACTTATTTAATGTAGTTGGAATGTTCAGGGGGAGTGGAGTTGGGCTGGGGGATTTAGGTAGTGGAGTAGGTAGTAAATTTGTGTTGAGGCATGTTGGTATTGGGCAGGTAGTGGATTTGCGCTGAGGGATGTAGATAGTGGAGCTGCTAGTGGACGTGTGCTGAGGAATCTAGATAGTGGAGCAGAAATGATGCAGAGGCTTTAACATGAACTGAATAGTTACTGGTTACTAGACAATATAGTTAGTTTTTTTGTTGATAGAGTGGCTCATAATCAAAAGCAGTGCTTGACTAACATTGGACTTTGGTAATTAATCAAACCTTACAATTAACGGACATCAGATACCTTATTTGCTGAAAAACCTTCTATTTCTCGATCTAACGGACATAGGTGCCCTTATTTCATAAAATATCGAGCGTTTGGGTGCCATTTAGGGTAAATAACGGCTCTCATGTCCGTTAAATTGTAATTTAGCCCTTAAATACAAAAATAACGGATCTCATGTCCGTTAGAATGTAATTTATGCCCCTAAATGCAGAAACAACGGCTCTCATGTCCGTTAAAAAGTAATTTTTGCCCCTAATTACAGAAGTAGCGGCTTTCATATCCGTTAAAAGTAATTTATGCCCCTAAATGCAGAAACAACGGCTCTCATGTCCGTTAGAATGTATTTTCGGGTTAACCCCCGAAATTCAGAAATAGTGGCTTTCATGTTCGTTAGAGAGTAATTAACCACTAAATTCACAAATAGCGGCTCTAATGTCCGTTAAGACGATGCCTAAACAGATCAAGCACTGATTATAGAGCTGAACGCATAAAGAGCTACGCTTATTCGTAAAAGCTGTGGAAGAGGAGCTGTATCCTATGTCCAAAACCATTCTCGTATTTGCAGAAAGCCGGAATGGCGCGCTGCGCCGAGTGGCGCTCGAGGCACTCGGCGCAGCGCGCGGCTCGCAGGCAAGGACGGCCATGTCCACGCCGTCCTTGCCTGCTTCGGCGGTGCGGCGGATGAAGCCGCCGCACTGATCGCGCGGGGCGCGGACGTCGTGCATATCGCCGACGATCCGGCCCTTCACGCCTTTGCGCCCGAGGCGTACATCGCCGCCCTCGGCGCAGCCATAACTGCGGTGCGGCCGGACGCGCTATTGCTCGGCCACACCGCTTTGGGGCGCGAGCGCGCGCCCCGAGTGGCCGCTGCCCATGGCGCCGGCCACATCGCTGACGTCATTGCCATCGAAATATCTGACGATGGCAATGACGTCTTATTTACCCGCCCGCTCTACGCCGGCAAGGCGTTCGAGCGGCGCAGCTTTGTTTCGGGCGCGACGTGGGTCATCACAGTGCGCCCGAACAACCTGCCGGCGGCAGAACCCCTTGACGCCGCTGAAATAAAGGGCACCGCAGCGGAGCTGCCGTTCACGGTGCCGCCGCTTTATACCGCCGTGCGCAGCCTTGTGCGCCGCGCCGGCGGGCAGCTTGATCTTGCCGAAGCCGACGTCGTCGTATCCGGCGGCCGAGGCGTTCGCAGCGCAGCAGGCTTTGAGCCGCTGCAAGCGATGGCAGCAGCGCTCGGCGGCGCAGTCGGCGCCTCACGCGGCGCATGCGATGCCGGCTACTGTGATTATGCCCTCCAAATCGGGCAAACTGGTAAAGTTGTTACACCTCAGCTCTATATTGCCTGCGGAATCAGCGGCGCTATTCAACATCTGGCGGGTATGAGCCAATCTCGCGTCATTGTCGCTATCAATAAAGACCCCGATGCACCTATTTTCAGCGTTGCTGATTATGGCATCGTAGGCGATTTATTCGAGGTCGTTCCGCTATTAACAACAGAGCTCCAACGCGCTCGTGCTTAATTGTTCTAGTGTTCATCTAATTGCCTCTCACCCGCATCGCGCTTAAATGTCCTAGTTTTCATCTAATTGCCTCTCACCCGAATCGTGCTTAGAGCTTTTTCACCAAAGTTGATTCCATCTACAACCAACTAAATCATTATGTACCTGATTCAAACACCTAACCCCGCCCACTAAAAAACCAAAAAAGGCGTCTACCCTGTTTCGGCCACATACAGAGCCGAGTCAGAGATAGGACGCCTTTTTGGTTAACTCACTTCATTTTACCTAAGCAAAATCAGGACGGATTTCACGGATGCAATCCGGCGATTCGTACAGATCATCATGCACCGCATTCGTTACCGGGTAGGCGCGCATGAGATAAGTGTCCATAGCCTCTAAATGTTTCCGCAATCCACTGAATTCGGTAATACGCGGATTGAGCCAATCTTCCATGCCCTCTTCGTCCAAAATAACCGGAACTCGAGGCTGCCACACCGACATCGCTCCTGACGAAGCTGCGGTAATCATAGTGAAGGCGCGCACTTCTTTGCCGCTCACGTTTTTCCAGCAGTCGTAAATGCCCGCTATGCCAAAAAGCTGCTGGCTTGGAACAACGATGTGCATCGCCCTCGGATCACGCTCTTTGCCGAATTGTTTCTGACCAAAAAAGCCGCTGCATGGCAGCACACATCTTTGTCTGCGAAGCATTCTTTCTAAGAAAGGCTTCTCGGACAACGTCATATGATCTGCATTAACCGCATCCTTTGCCCAAAAAGGAAACAGCCCCCATCTCGATTCCTCCATCGTCCGCTGATCAAATCGATCATTCATGACAATCGAAACCATCTGAGTCGGAGCTGCATTAAATCGGTTTGTGTGCCCCCGAATTACTTTTCCTACCTGAAACATATCCACTATATCGCCAATATCAGCTGTTAACGAAAACCGTTCAATCATCGCGACCACCCTTTACACGTTGTTGAATCCAGTTTTTGTTAAAGTCGCGATATTTATGCAACGTTTATAGTCAGAAAATTAGAAAGACCTAAACAACAGCTTTCCGAAAATAGTTCCTCTACTCTTCAAAATCCGCCCGTCTACATCGTAAATCTTTTTCGGAATTTAAGAGGGGGCATTCCCGTATGGGATGCAAACAGCCTTGAGAAATGCGGCGTCTGCCGGAATCCCGTTTCCTCTGCTACTTTTGCAATCGTCCAATCTGTCTTAATAAGCAGCAGCTTTGCTTGATCGAGTCTATAATAAAGCAAATATTGCTGCGGCGTACAATCAAAAACCTCACTCATGCAGCGAGTAATATAATTCGTATGTAATTGAAGCACATCACTCAGCATCGTGTTGCTGATTGGTGAACGATAATTCAGCTTTAAGTACGCAGCCGCACGCTCTGCTACCGATACGGCAGCTTTAGCTGCATCCGAGCGCCAGCCTTCGTCCAGCATTTGAAGCAAATGCAGAAACCGCTGCTGCCGATCCCAGAACGCGCCATGTGACGAGCCTTTGGAAGCCTCATGCAATTGCGAGAAAATAAGACTCGCTTCATCCGTGTAGGTAAGCTTCATTTGTTTAGGCAGACGAATGGCATAAGTGTAGTAATCCCCTCTAAGCGATCCACTTTGATTGCCTACCGTCTCCTCCCAAGCGCCTACTGTTTGAAAATGAATCCAATCAAACACAGTCTCTTCCTCGCATGGACGTGTAGAATAATGCCAGCGGTCCGGCCTTAAAATAAGCACATCTCCAGGACCGAGCGTCCATCTGCGATTATCCTCTGCTACATGCAGTGCACCCTTGTTCACATACAACAAATCAAATACGCCGAGGTTCGTCCGATTCGGATGCTCCTCGCCCGCACGATAAACCAAACGGTTGGATTCTATGAAAAATGGCAATGGTGGTGAACGAAACGTTAGTAATAGCTCCTCTGACAACCTAATCTCTCTCCTTCTAAAGTTTTGCATAGCAAAACTTACTTCGTAAGCACTAGCTTAGTTTTGCGCAGCATAACTTTCTTCGTAAGCATGAGCTTTGTTTTGCATAGCAAAACTTTCTTCGTACTCATAAGCTTTGCTTTGCTCAGCAAAACCCTCTTCATAAACATTAATCCAGTTTTTGCTCAGCAAAACTCTCTTCATAAGCATTAATCCAGTTTTGCATAGCAAAGCCTGCCATCCGCCTATGCTCAATTTACCTAGCAAAACTTGCCTCAAAAAGCATACGCTTACTTTTTCATAGTAAAATAAACTTCACAATTAATAATCATGTGTAAATGTGCAAAAAATGACTACTGCTCATGTTACTTGAAAACCATTTCATTTGTCTACAACAAAAGAAATCCCCCACCATTCCGCTTCCGGAAATGACTTGGGGGATTTGCAAATTTTGTATTATTTTCAGCAGTAATATCACATAACCAATTGCACATCCGAGCCTGGATTAACCTTAAAGAAATCTACTTCCGGCAGCAAGCTTTTGACCAAAAACATATAATCATAAGAAAGCTCAAGCGATTGCTCGTCAGGCACGAACACGACCTGCTTACCGCTTAAAAGGGAGAACACTTCGATTCGGTCAGGGAGCTTCGCGAATGCGCTCATACAAAATACCGATGTCATATGAAAATATAGATTAAGAGCATCTTCATCTGTGTCTACCGCTAGCTTTTGAACAATATAATGATCAATCGAAGCCTCTTGCTCGGCAGAAACCAAATGAAAGATTTGTGAAATCTCCAAATCGAGCTCCTCTACATAAGCCGTCATTTGCTCATAAAATATAATCGGCATACTCGGTGCTCCACCTCCAAGCAAGAAGGCTGCCAAATGCTCCTTAATCGTTTGCTTCATTTGCAAGAAATGCTCGTCGGAATGAAATTTATAATTGCGATTCGTCCACCAAGTCTCAACGGAAGTATGTATCGTTTCTACTCCGCGTGTCTCTTTGGACTGACGATAAAAGTCGTTTACCGTGTGGCTGGCTGCATATTGAACAAGCTGCCGCCAATTCACATCACTTTCCTGCTTGCGATCGGACTTTCTTCGAGCGAACCGTTCGGGGCAACGCAGCAGCTCTTCTAGCTTATAGTCTTCAACTCTCAAAATCGCTGGCAACTGCTCCATTACAAAGTCCGCCTTTCTCGTTCCACTATCCGGCTACCGCTACAAGACCCGCAATTTGGCGTCCTAATCTTCTTCCTTGCTCTTTCTCTTCTTCTGACGCGTTATATTCAAATTTAATGCACTCGCCCACAATTTCTGCGCCGAGCTCCTTCAGCTTCGCTTCAATTGTATCTACAGCGCCGCAATAGATTGGGTATGAAGTATCACCTGAGCCAAATACGGCTGCTTTCTTGCCGCTAAGATCAAGTCCATCCATTTCTTCGAAGAAATCGAGAAATTCATCCGGCAGCTCACCGTTTCCCCATGTGTACGCGCCTATAATAATCGCGTCATAATGATTCAGCTCATCCGCAGTGGCATCGAAGGCCTCTTTAGAAACAACCTCGGCACCCGCTTCCTTAGCTCCTTCTACTATCGCCTCGGCCATTTCTTCTGTATTTCCGGTCATGCTAGCATACACCACAAGTATTTTGGGCATCTTTTTTTCCTCCGCTTTCTATTTTTTGTCGTTAGACATTTATCGTTTGAATGCCTTGGAAAAGCGTAGCGAGATACAGATTTCCATCTTGCATATCAATATCTGTTACAGGATAACCAAGTTTAACGGATAGTAGAGTTACTTGATTACACAAATAAGTAAGCTGGAATAATCCGCGATCCGTACATACATAAACCTCATTGCCCTTCGCCTGTACAGAAAAAATAAAACGTTTGCCGAATCTTATCCGGTCAAATCTTCCTTTTTTATCGCCAATAAACAGCTCGCCTTGATCGCTCGTTCCAATTAAGTGGCCTCTGAATACCGCTAAGCTTGTTACACTTGCACCCAGCTCAAAATGAGCCCAATCATCCATAAAACGATCATATAAAGAGATGCCGCTCTCATGTGAAATAATCAAATATTGAGGCAAATTCATAAAATCATATACACGTTTATCTTGGCATGCTATTTGCTCCCATTTGGAGCTGGCTTTGGACCAAAGCCCATATTCCGTTGCAACGTAGCTGCTTCCACCAATCTTGCGATACTGATAACTAGGAATCAATATGCCATCATTGACCCATGCTTCTCCGTTCCATTCATATAAGCCGCTGCTTGAGCAGGCATGCAGCAAATCATGCTGCAATTGCAGCCGATTTACATTAGTCTGGTCTTTCATGCCTTGATCAAGCTTCTTCCATTCTCCTTCAGCATCGATTTGGTAAATCCCGTGACCGACTGAAGCGGCATACAAGCTATCAGCTCCTGCTTTAACGGACGAGAAGGGAAAGAGCAGCCAATTCCAAGGCTTGCTCGTTTCAGTCTGCATGTCTCTCACTCCTAAAAAATAATCGTTATATCGTTATCCATTCACTAATAATGCAATATGTTTCGTTTCTTATAAGGTGTTATTGGGGATGTCTATCCAAACTCTTTCATGGCAGTAGTAAAAGAACAACACCACCTAGTGATAATGATTATCACTTTCGTATACATGATAACCATTCTCAGTGACAATGTCAATCCTGTTCTTCATTTATTCTTCATTCATTCTTTTCTACTTCTCTATCATTTAGTAGTTGATCATCCATCCCATACAAACACACATTTCCGCAAATATAGTTGAAGGACTATGACCATAGCAGATAGATACCCAATCAATAGATAGAGTACAGCCGTATAATAAGGCATCTAACAAGTAGGTGTTTTCGCTGAGTCATTATTATTACAAGAAGCGTTGTGTCAGAAAACCGACTGCAGGCTGCAGTCCAAGAAGGAAGAAACACGATGACAAAATAATTGTTGTTAAGAAAAAAATTATATCTCAAAGAGTTAAAGTCGTAGCTGAGCGAGGAGAAGAAGGCCACAAAGGCAGAAGAGGACCACAAGGTCCACAAGGTCCACAAGGTCCACAAGACCTCAAGGAATAGCTGGTCCTACAGGTGCAACAGGGCCTGCAGGTTCCTCCGCTATAGGCGTTAGTATTCTTGGTGGAATAATCGACCTCACAGGCGCTGCAGGAACACTTCTCAACTTTGCTTTCCCTGTGCCGCGCAATGGTACGATCACTTCTCTTGCAGCTTACTTCAGTACAACAGTAGCGCTTTCACTTGTCGACTCTACAGTAACTATTACTGCCCAGCTTTACCAGTCAACGACACCAAACAATTCGTTTACTGCAGTTCCAGGCGCTGTTGTAACATTAGCTCCTCCACTTACCGGTGTTCTGGCTCTAGGTACTATTAGCAGCGGCATTACTCCAGGTTTATCTATTCCTGTTACTGCTGGAACACGCCTTCTTCTTGTCTTCTCTGCTACAGCTACTGGTGTATCACTTGTCAATGTTGTAGCTGGCTATGCTAGCGCTGGATTAGGCATCTCTTAAAAAACGAAATTATGAAAAACGACAGATTAAGGATTCGTCCTTAATCTGTCGTTTTCTTTTCCAAGATTCATCGTTCATTACAGCTTTAATTGAATTTGGAGCTTGAAACGAATTTTTATCTGATTATTCTCGAACTGTACATCTCTCACCGTTACAACATCCTGCGCCGGCAAATCTAGCGGAATGACGATCGTTTCTAGCATACTTAGCGGCAGCTGAATAGCTTTGACAGAGAGCGATTGGGGTTTAAGAATAATGTTTGGAGACTCCCAGTCCAGTGAATATACCGCATCCAGTCTTGCAGGGATTTTGTTTTTATAGATAATATTCATTTGTGCGATCAGCCTGTTCTCTTCGAGGTCAAAGTTTGCCCCGTCCAGATGAATAGCCTTCGTAATTTCTTGATGAGTGGATTCTGGTCTGCTGATGGCAAGCTCGTCTTTCATATTCATTTTGATCAAATGGTTAATATCGGATTCCGTGAGGACGAGCTCCAGCTTCATCTTTTTGACCATATCCAGTGCCTTCTCTTTCACATTAATCGGCGCATAGCTCATGTCCAGCGGCTCATCCGGTGCAATGTACGACAGAAACCACCATAGTGCGCCGCCAAGCAGCAAAAGAATAACAATGAAGCTCATTAGAAGTCTTTTTAAGGTTTTTCCCATGTGAATCCTCTCCTTGCTATACAGATAAACGATTTCTATTACGCCAACTCATAATGATAGTGCTATAATGAATCCAATCATTTTTACTGTTGATCAAAAAAATGCCGAGAGGATGGTCACCTATGAACACAAATCCTATACCGCTGCATCGTATTGGGCTTGAAGAAATCGTTCAAGCTCAAATGCACTTAAAGGATATCATTACACGAACACCACTTCAACATAACCGTGTGCTGTCCGAGCGGTTTGGATGTCATGTTCTTCTAAAACGAGAGGACATGCAAATCGTTCGTTCCTTCAAAATACGCGGAGCGTACCATATGATGCGTTCTCTGTCACCAGAAACGCTCGCTAAAGGGGTGGTTTGCGCCAGCGCCGGCAACCATGCGCAAGGCGTAGCCTACTCGTGCCAAACACTTGGCATCCCCGGCAAAATATACATGCCCAGCACAACTCCTCGCCAGAAGGTGACGCAGGTTAACTTTTTTGGCGGATCGCAAGTAGAAGTCATCCTTACAGGAGACACCTTTGACGATGCTTATGCCGAAGCAGTCGCAGAGAGCAATCGCAATGGCCTGGCCTTCGTACACCCCTTTGACGATCCCAAAATCATCGCAGGAAACGGAACGGTAGGACAAGAATTAATGGAAGCCGCGGATACCGTACCTGACTTCGTATTCGTGACCGTCGGCGGTGGCGGGCTTGCAGCCGGCGTCTCATCTTATGTAAAAATCGTCTCACCGACAACAAAGGTAATTGGCGTGGAGCCGGAAGGCGCGCAATCACTAAGAGCATCGCTTGATGCAGGTGAAGTCGTTACCCTTGATCAAATTGAGAAATTCGTCGATGGCGCAGCTGTTAAACGTATCGGTGATTTATCATTTGAGCTATGCAGAGACCTGCTTGACGATGTTATTTCCGTGCCTGAAGGAAAAGTGTGTACGACGATGCTCGATTTGTATAATGAGAATGCCATCGTAGCCGAGCCGGCTGGCGCACTGCCCATCGCTGCGCTAGAAGCATATCGCGATCAAATTCAAGGCAAGACGGTCGTCTGTGTCGTTAGCGGCGGCAATAATGATGTCGATCGGATGCAGGAAATCAAAGAACGTTCTCTCATCTATGAGGGCTACAAGCATTACTTTATGGTCAGCTTCCCGCAGCGCGCAGGAGCGCTACGTGAATTTCTCGACAGCGTGCTTGGTCCTAATGATGATATTACACGATTCGAGTACACCAAAAAATCAAACAAAGACAACGGACCCGCACTCGTCGGCATCGAGCTTACGCACCGTGAGGATTACGATCCGCTCGTTGCTCGCATGAGCAAGAAGGGCTTTCAATTTCTTGAGCTGAACAAGGACCCTGTTTTGTTTAACTTGTTGATTTGATCGGCAAGATGTGAATAAGATACGCCCCGTATCCATGAATGGATACGGGGCGTTTGTCATTACCAGGCGTAGGCGCGCGGTGCATCTCCGCCAGGACCAGGGAATATTCCATCAATACGTTTTAGTGCAGATTCATCTAAAGAGATTTCAACTGCGCGAAGCGAGCGCTCGAATTGATCCAGCGTGCGGACACCGATAATCGGAGCCGTTACTGCCGGATTCGCAAGCAGCCATGCGAGTGAAACCAGATCCTCAGGCTCGCCAAGCTCGTCACAAAATGCAGCATAGGCATCTAATTGATCACGATGCTGCTCCAATCGTTTCGAATCTCCGCTGCGGCGGCCTCCGTCTTTACGACGATGATTGCCTGCAAGCAAGCCGCCGTCAAGCGGACTCCACGGAATAACGCCAAGTCCTAATTCCTTCGAAGCTGGCAAGACTTCCAGTTCCGGCAAACGGCATAACAAATTATATTTGTGCTGCTCAGATACAAGACCGATCGATCCTCTTGCCTTCGCTTCGCCTTGCGCAACTGCAATATCCCAGCCGGCAAAATTACTTGAGCCTATGTAGCCAACCTTGCCTTGGTTTACTGCTGTTTCGAATGCTCCCCAAAGCTCATTCCAATTTGCACTGCGATCCACATGATGCATTTGGTACAGCTCGATATGATCCGTTTGAAGACGCTTAAGCGAACCTTCCAAATGTCTGCGAATTTTATATGCGGATAGTCCCGCTTCACGGTTCGGACCGTCATGATTATCATGCATGTCGCCGTATACTTTTGTAGCCAGCACCGTACGTTCACGGCGTCCGTCGCCCTGCTTGAACCATTTTCCAATTATTTCTTCTGTACGGCCTGCGTTCTCGCCCCAACCGTAAATGTTAGCGGTATCGATAAAATTAATGCCTGCATCTAGAGCTGCGTCTAATATACGAAATGATTCCTTCTCGTCTGTGTCCACGCCAAAATTCATTGTGCCCAGACATAAACGGCTGACTCGAAGTCCAGATCTTCCTAGTTTCGTGTATTGCACTCTAATCATCGCTCCTTCAATTTTGAAATAGGATGGATTGCGTATTCATTATACTAAAAATACACAAAGTAACCAAACACCGTTCACAATCGCATAACAAATGTTCGTTACACTAACGGCAGGAGGTGTGTCTATGATACGTTTCGAGGAAAAACCGCAGCCGAAATTGTTAATTTTGTACGCTTCATATGGAGAAGGCCATCTTCAGGTTGCTCGCGCGATTAAGAGCGCTTGGGAGGAGCACGGCAATTATCGCACGGTAATGGTCGATCTCATGGCGGAATCTCACCCTTGGATAAATGAGTTTGCCAAGCGCTTTTACTTAAAGAGCTATACGCATATGCCCTCGCTATATGGCTGGGTGTATGATTTCACAAGGCTAATGAAGCATGATTCATTATTTGGCGGGCTTCTTCATTCCTTTGGTACAGAAAAAATTAGGCGTATTCTTGCAGTCGAGCAGCCGGATATCGTCGTGCATACTTTCCCCAGCTTTGCTCTGCCGAAGCTTAAGAAACGTAAAAGCGTTCATCCTCCCTCCTATGCTGTCATTACCGATTTTGATCTTCACAGGCGCTGGGTTCATCCAAGCGTCGACCGCTATTATGTCGCTACTGAGGATCTCCGATTAGAGCTTTCATCGCTGGGAATACCGGAGAGGGCAATTCAAGTGAGCGGCATTCCGCTCAAACGCGGATTCTGTGCAACAGTCGCCTCAAGCGAGCTCTACGATAGATATAAACTAAATCCTAATCAACCTATCGTCCTAATCATGGCGGGAGCGCAGGGCGTTTTGCCTGATGTATCGCAAATTTGCAGCAGCTTGCTGCAAAACGCTGAGGTTCAGGTCGCGCTCGTATGTGGACATAATCTGTTTATGAAAAATATTATTGAGCAACAATTTCAAGCACATGAAGGAGCTTCTCGCCTGCAGGTGTACGGGTTTATTGAGTCTATTCACGAGCTTATGGCTATATCTAATTGCCTCATCACTAAGCCAGGCGGCGTTACATTATCAGAAGCGATCGCTGCCGAGCTGCCCATATTCATCTACAAGCCAGTTCCTGGACAAGAAAAACAAAATGCATTGTATCTTAAGTCCAAAGGCGCAGCTGTCGTTGCCTATGAGGTGAATGAGCTGACGGAACAAATTTTGAAACTCGTTCATGATCCATTACGTCTTACTAATAGCAGACAATCCACTAAACAGCTTCAAGCCTCACAAACCGCAGCCGACAGCATCGTTTTGGATATTTTATCCAACTTGCGTATAATGGAGAAAGCAATCACTTTATAATGGATAAGGGGCTTGCCCGTGATTACAAATCAGAAAAGTTGGTTTGGAGCGGAGATGCGGCTTATCTCCGTTATTTTGTTTGTTGTGGAGTTTGTAAGAGGTGCTGTTCTTGTTAGTTTGCTGCCTATTTTTGGGGCAAAAACATTAGGCCTATCACCTGATGTTATCGGCGCTGCGATTTCAGCTCACTATTTAACCGATACGCTGCTCAAAATGGCTATTGGTTATTTGCTCGATCGTTTCTCAACTCGTATCGTCGTTCAAGCAGGTTTAATTATTTCGCTGATCGGCATATATTTGCTGCAATTCTCCGAGCTGCCATGGATGTTCATTGGTGCAGCCGCACTATATGGCATCGGAATGTCACCGATCTGGATCGTATGCTTAACGAAAGTAACCGATCAGCAGCGTGCAACCCAAATGGGAACACTATACACCATTTGGATGGTGGGACTAGGAAGCGGCCCGATCGTATGTAATATTCTGCTCGATTACAGCGTATCTTTTACGTACAAGCTGCTTGTCAGCATGTCTGTGGCTGCATGCGTATTAACGCTTTTCATGAGCAAAGAAAGGGCTGCTGCATCAAACCGCATGCCATTTCGAAAGCAGCTCGTCATTCTGAAGGAACGACTCGGCCATATGAAGATGCTTCTGCCGGGGATGATATTGCAGACGACAGGCGCAAGCATGCTCGTTCCCATTTTACCAAGCTTTGCGAATCAGGAGCTGGGTATCTCAGGTACGCAGTACTCCATTCTTTTAACGGCCGGAGGACTTTTTGCTGCAGGTGGACTCATCCCCATGGGGAAACTTGCCGATAAGCTGGTTAATAAAAAATGGTTTCTCGTGACTGGATTTGGAGCGTTTGCATTTGGTTTATATATGCTGGCATCAGGACTTTCGTTCTGGTATTGTTTACTAATAGCGGCTGCTCTTGGATTATCCTATTCTGCTATTTTGCCTGTTTGGAATGCGCTGCTCGCTGCCTATGTTCCACCTAATCAAGAAGGGCTTGGCTGGGGCGTATTATCCACTTTTGAAGGCATTGGCGTTATGATCGGTCCAGCTGCTGGCGGCTTAATCGCTGCTTGGAACGGAGAAGCATCCGTTTTTTGGACAAGCGCAATCCTCTTTGGATTGATTGGTTTATTTTATTTATGGTTCCCATTTCCGGCAATCGCTACAAATGAAAAAGCTACAAACAAGTAGAACGGGGTTAGATCTATGGATGATTGGCGCAACTGGCTTGAATACTTAAAACACTTGGATCTCGATTCAATCCAATGGACATTGGAAAGCTATTCGCAATGGGGGCCTTTTCCCGGCATTTTGCTTCCCATGCTTGAATCGTTTCTCCCTTTCCTCCCATTAATTCTTATCATTGCGGCTAATGCCAACATTTACGGCCTCGGCTTTGGATTTCTTTTTTCATGGATCGGTGTAAGCGCTGGTGCCTTCTGCGTATTTTGGATCAGTCGAAAGCTCGGACGCAATGTGAAAGGGAAACTAGAGCGAAGATTTCCAAAGTCGCAGCGGTTCTTCAATTGGGTTGAACGCCGCGGCTTCACGCCGCTATTCTTGCTGGCTTGCTTCCCTTTTACTCCTTCAGTTGTCATAACTGTCGTATCCGGGCTTAGCAAGGTGCCATTTCCTACTTTTATGCTCGCTACACTGCTTGGGAAGGCAGTTATGATATTTTGCATTTCCTTGATTAGCTTCGATATTGGCAATTTAGTCAATGAGCCTTGGCGTATATTCGTCTCGATTACTGCTGTTCTGGTCATGTGGTTCGGGGGCAAACGTCTCGAATCCCGCTATCAGCTGAATGGGTGAGGTGATGGAGTATGTTTTCATGGACCATCTTGGCTAGTTTGCCTGTACATACGCCTCTCCCTCTCCTCACATGGTTTGATGCTTTGGCAACGACGATCGTGCTGGTCATTGCATTTGCTTTGCTCGCTGGCATGTTTATGTTCATTCGAATTGTTACAGATGACTCAGATAAATTTAAGGACATTAAAGAGATGGTGGAGACGATCTTCGGAACGCCTGCCCATCTCCGTCCGAATCCCGAACAATCCTCCGCCATAAAAGAAGGCAAAGGCGAGCTCATACATGCTGCTGCTGCTAAAGCACCCTTTTCCGAACCCTGTCCCGCTTGCGATGAGATCGTCACTGAACGTGATTCGGTTTGCCCCTCATGCGGACTCCAGTTATTATAGATTGCTCCTGTTCTTCCACCTAGTACTCATACATTTCATCCTTTTGTGGCACACTGTTGAGGATCTTCTTCTGAAGATAAGAAAATGAAAAAACAATAAGATTCTCGAGGAGGGTGACCACATGTCAGGCAAACAGCCATCCGATCAACAGAAGGCAGCAAGCAAGGCGCAATCCCGAGCAGACCGCAATCTAGCCAGCAAATCGTCAGCGAGCGAACTGCAGTCAGATGCCGATCGTTCAGCTGTGCCGAAGCACGGATTATAAGGACAGGAAGGTTGGTTGACACCATATGAGCAATGATAATAACCATAATGAGATGAATCCCCTATCTGGTGAGCCTGTTGAAGTAAAAGGCACCTACCGCAATGAATGGGGACGTGAAGAGCAGCTGGAACGAGGAGACGTATTCCCAGCAGATCCGATGCTCGGAACAACCGAGTGGCAGCTCGTTGAGCTCTTCTTCAATAATCATCATGAGGGGCATACTGATCCGAGGCTGGTGCCGCATGATGATGATAATAACCCAGAGGCTCATATGCAGCATCCAAGGCGTCATGAAGGCAGCAACAAAACTGACGATGATCAGTAAACATTGAGCATGCTGTAATATAAGCAGAAAAACAGCAGGCAAGAACGCTCTTAAGCGGCGTTCTAACCTGCTGTTTTTGTTTTATTTGCTACATTAACCAGCTTAATCTGTTTATGATGACTTCGATCCATTCTCGGCCTCTTCAGCACAGCGCTTCGCGTTTTCCTCGCGCTGCGTCACCTGATCGAGCAGCTTCTCCAGTCGCCGCAAATGGTAGGCGTATTCGAACAATGCCGAAGCGACAAAGACGAGTCGCTTATGCTCATCCGGATCTTCCAAAATGTACGCTGTCAATTCCTTCACAAACCGCGCTTCTCGTTCTTCCTCAGGCTCAATCAGCGCATTAGGCTTCATTTTCCCTTCGGCTTTCAACAAAATGTGCTCGTGATACTTCGATAAATCCTCAATTTGCCGATCGAAGCGCAGCGCCCACTCACTGGCACTTTGGGAGGAAAAATAATGCTCCTCCACCACATCGAGCAGATCAGCCCCTTTTTGCAGAGACTTAATCATTTGTTTCGATACAAGCAGCTGACGGGCATGGCTTGTCTTCGTCTTCGCAAGCACTTTGCGCTCCTCTTCGAATACGGTGTGGCGTTCCTCCAGCTTATGCAGCGTATCGTGAAGCTTGTCCTTCTCTTGGCGGAAAACTTGCTCCTTCATCTCATTCGAAATGGCTGTGCGAAGCAGCAGAGAAAGCTGTGAATAGGCATGATGAACCTGTTCGGTAAATTGCTTCCTTGGCCGTGGAGGAAATACGAGCACGTTAACAGCAAATGAAGCCCCGATACCCGTTAGCACCATTAAAAATCTTCCAATTGCCACGTCCCAGCCTTGTCCATTCGCTTCCATAATGGCAACGACCGTAACCAGCGTCAGACTAATCGTGCTCTCCATCTTCAAGCGAATGCTAATGAGAATGACAAGAATACATACAAGACCTGCCGCAATCGGCGTATGACCGAATAGCCGAACGGCTACAATCGCCATTACAGCACCCAGCAGATTCGTTTGCACTTGATCCGCTACACGCTGCCATGAGCGGTAAATAGAAGGCTGAATCGTAAATATAGCTGCCACGGCAGCAATAAGCGGGGAAGCAAAGCCGAACAAGCTGCTCAAATAAATCGCTAATGCAACAGCCATCCCCGTTTTTAAAACCCTTGCACCAATCGTCATGTTGATTCTGCCTCCGTCACCAGAAGTTCGGCTGAAGCCACCTCTCTTCCATTTACCCAAAGCGTTACAAGATGAAGCCCGCTATAATGCTTGCGCGTCGTTAAATCAGCAAAACGATGAGTGCGAACACTTGACGCTGACGCTCCTCCAGCATACTCGCGATCCGATAGCAGGAAACGTTTCAATGAAGTCTTGCCTCCAGACTTCACGAATGCAATTCCATATTCGATACGCAGCTTGGCCGGCTGACCCTCACGCAGCTGTACACGATAGCGTATAGATACCTCACCGCCAATAGCAACCGTCTCTGGATCTACCTCGATTGCAGCAAAAGCAACAAGCGGTTGTTCCTCTTCTTCTGCAGACGCATGCTTCGCGTACCCAAACAATTCCATGATCTGCGGGCTTGATTGCTTTATCAGCGTACGGCAGCCATGACGAATGATCCAATCCGTCTTCGCATCATTGCCGATCCAGGCCTGCGCAAGCGATATGACGAGTTCGGGATGATCTTTCGCAATATCATTCAAGTTGTTAGCTACGCTCTTGCGCACATAAAGTGAATCATCACATTTCAGCTTCTCCAAAATCGGAACAATCGGCGATGGGTCTCGCTTAAAGAGCGGCAGCGCCTGCGCCCATGGCAGGCGCGGTCTTATGCCTTCGCTCGCGAGCCGCCTTACGTGCTCATTCGGATGATCTGCCCATATAAGCATTTGCTGAGCCATACGCTGTGGGTCAGCAAGAATGAATGCTCTTATTGCAAATTCTGAGGTCGAATATTTCGTAAAGCGCTCCAGCGCGTCCAGTGACAGCTCCCAGTTTTGCGGCTCCAGTCCAAACACCTCGACGAAGTCTGGAAATATGATAAAAGGCAGCCCTGTGCATTTTTCATCTATTTGATATAAAACAGCCAGCGCTTCATCATATGCCTGCGGTAATGCAGCACCCAGCGCTTCTGTTATTTTTCGAGTTCGAGCCTTTAACTCTAATTGCTCCCAGTCACCATCCCTTACTCGCTCTGCGAAAAGAACGGCGTCAAAAGGACTCCATGCTGACTTCAGCAAACCCGCAAATTTCTCCAAAAATAATCCATCGTACATAGCCTTAAGCGGTTCTGCCAAATTAATCCCCTCCTCCAGTTATTATACCGAAAAAACCGATTCGATCACTACTTGCATCCGTTATTCATTTATAACGGCGCTGCAAGCAGCAAAAAAGCTCCGAAACGCCCCTGCAGGAGCGCTCCCGAGCTTGTTTTATTTATAAAAATTAAATATAGCGCGCTATGATTCCAGACAATTGCTGCGCAATCGCGTTTGGCCCTGCTGAGAGCTGCTCATTCGTGAAGCGAGCCCGAACAAATGTCTCATCCATATCCATAGCCTCTGCAAAAAAGGATGATAATCCGCGTGCGCGCCGGTCGATTTGGAGCACCAGCTCAAGCTCGCGATCCGATGGATAGAACATCACTTCCAGCTCGTCGAGCTGGCCTCGGAACTGCGAGGTCGGCACAAATTCCAGCTCTTGAATAAATGGCATTTTGCCGCCAAGACGGGAAGAGTACTCGCATTCTGCCTTACGCAAACGGAAGCCGAGCACATTCAGCGCCTCCAGCACCGTGTTCATGGCGTGTGTCGGAACCACTTCGATTCGGTCATTATCACCTGGATCGACGCCTCCGCGAACGTCTAACTCCGTCTTCACCCATACTGGCGCGCGGCCAATTGTAAGCGGTGTTTGATGGGGCAGCTGGAAGGAGAAAGGCACCTCGCGACTTTCATTTGCCTGCAATGTGAAGGGAGCGCTCACGTGATAGCGTCCCACCACTCCCTGCTGCGTTATTTTACTGTCATTGCTCTCACGTATATATTCTGTCATGACCGATAGCTGTATCGTTTCAATTCGCTGCTCTACGTTGCCGCCTTGCATTTTGACGATACCTCGAACCTCTTCACCTGGCGCATAACGTGCTTTTTCTAATAGTGTATCAATCTTTGCTGAGCCAATACCGATGCTTGCCAAAAAACGATTAAACATCAAACCGACCTCCACTCAAATTATCTTCATTCCGAACTGCATAACCGTATTACGATGTCTTGAAAATTAAGTTTCAAATTCAAAAAGTCATCCGTTGGCGTGTGGAAAATTGTTGATTATAAATGGTGGGATTCCGTCTCTAATGGTCTGAATCATCTTATTGGCCCCGCTCGCTCTGCTTCTGATCCATCGGCAAATTCGGCTGCTCCATATACGGCAATTGGATGATGAAGGTCGTCCCGACTCCTAGCTTGCTTTCGGCCGTAATTTGTCCCTGATGGTTATTAATAATTTTGAAAGTGACCATTAATCCAAGTCCGGTCCCTTTATCCTTTGTTGTATAAAAGGGTTGACCCATCTTCGACAGCTGCTCCGCAGGCATGCCTGCTCCTTCATCTTTAATGCGTATCATTACTCCGCGGTCAAGATCAAGGGACATATTAATCGTGACGATGCCACCATTATGCATCGCTTCTATCGCATTTTTAAGCACGTTAATAAACGCTTGCTTTAATTGATTCTCAACGCCGTATACCCACAATGGGCGATAGTCAGAATGGAATTCAATGATCACATTGTGCAAAATAGCTTGTGTCTCCAGTAAATTAACCGTGTCCGCCATTAATTGACGGCAATCTTTGTGCACAAATTCATAAACCTGTGGCTTGGAGAGCATCAGTAGTTCGCTGACGATTGACTCGATACGGATGAGCTCTGTTTTCATAATGTCGTAAAAATGGTTGATATTGCCCCGACCCGATGAAAGCAGCTGCAGAAATCCTTTTAACGAGGTAAGCGGATTTCGGATTTCATGTGCAATGCCCGCCGCTAATTGACCTGCAACATAAAGCTTCTCAGAATTAATGAGCAGCTCCTCATTCTTCTTTCTCTCAGAAATATCCCGAATAATGACTTGTTCAATTTGTTTACCCGAGAAGGTAGAACTCACCCGTACCATTTCTGTATGAAGCAGCGTCCCTTGCATGGACATCCATTGCAGCTCGATTGGCTTATTGGACGCATCATCTCCTGCTTGACCTGCCGTGAGCCATGCTTCCAGTTCATTATGATAGGGTTCGGCCAATAAATTATAAACATTTGAACCGATTAGTTTATCCGCTGAATGCACTTCGAATAAACGCAAACCAGCACGGTTCATAAATTCCCATTTGCCGTCGCTTATTAAAGCAATCGTATCTATGGAGTTCTCCACTAGAAGTTTATAACGCTCATTCATTTGAGTATATTGGTTGGATGCAAACCAGGTGGTAAGACTGAAGCTGAGGATAAATAAAGTAGATAAACCAAGTAAAGATGCAAGAATCAACAAATATTGGTTTAGAAGATCTGTAGATAAAACATCGCTATAATCAATCTGCAGCGCGTGCATACCAACTTGATGAACGACTATATTAGACAATCCGAGTGAAAAGCAGCTTTTTAACTTATACCCTGACCCCTTTGTTTCCAACCAATAAAAAGCCAAATATGCACCAATAAAGTTGACTCCAAAGGAGATCCAATAAAGCGGCCAATCCATTTTTAGTATAACGACCGATTCAGAAAGCATCGACAAGTAATGAAGCATAGTAGCTCCCAGAGCCATTAATAGGGCTCCAACTAAGAAGCGTACCGATGAGAGATTTTTCTTTTGCATAACAACTAATGAGACATAAATGATAATGACACATGCGAATACTATAGGGAGCATGCTCCAATTCATGACCAATCTATAATGGGATGCAAGCATCAAAACAACATGCATCGTCCATAGACCAAGTCCAAATACGGCAGCGCCGCCAATGATCCAATTGAAGCCGTGTGTAAATTCATTTTGCAGAGGCTTTTCAATCATTTTCAGCATCGTATAGGAGGCAAAACACATGATGAAGAGCGATAAGACCAAATAGAATCCATTTCCATGTATAACGAGGTCGCTCATAGAACTCCTTAAATAACCATTAATTTGCTTTCAAATAGTAAAATTCGACAATATCCTTTAAAAACCTCTCTTTGTCCCGGCAATATTTCAATTTTTTGTAAGAAATCGAGAGTGAGTTTCTCTTCTGCTCATCTTCGGCTATTATGTTAGAATGACCTTAGTAGAAACAGGCGATAATAGTCTAATAGGATTGCTAGATTTGATCATTTCGCTTCGTAATAGCACGAGGCTTACGTCAGACATTATTACCGCTTCTTAAAATGTGTAGGAGGAAAAGCAATGAAAATCATTAAAGAGTTTAAAGAGTTTGCAATGAGAGGCAATGTCATCGATTTAGCGGTCGGGGTCATTATCGGAGGAGCTTTTGGTAAAATTGTAACTTCTCTGGTTAACGATGTGATTATGCCGCCGATCGGTGTAGTTTTGGGAGGCGTCGATTTTAAGGATTTAAAAATCCCGCTTTATAGCAAAGAACACGCCGCCAGTGTCACCGCAAGCAACGGAGGCAAAATTGATGAAACCTTGCTGCCTACCATCAATTATGGCCAATTCATAAACGTTATGCTGGACTTTATCATCGTTGCATTCTGTATCTTTCTGCTTGTAAAAGTAATCAATGTGCTTCGTCGCAATGAGAAGAAGGAAGCTCCACCTGTTGAAGTGACCGAGAAGGATTGCCCATACTGCTTGTCCAAAATTCCTGTGAAGGCTACGCGCTGCAAGCACTGCACATCCCAGCTAGAGGCTGCTGCACATGGCTGATGAGCTCTTTGATATTTATGACGAGCAGCTTCGGCCGCTGGGCACAGCAACGCGGGCAGAGACGCATGCGAAAGGTTATTGGCACCGCAGCTTCCATTGCTGGCTGACGCGCCGCGAAGGAAACCGCAGGTTCGTGCGGTTTCAGCTGCGTCAGGCAGGCAAGGATACAAATCCGGGCTGCTACGATATCACGGCGGCCGGTCATTTGAGTGCGGGCGAAACGATACGCGAGGCCATTCGTGAGCTTGAGGAAGAACTAGGGGTTTCCGCCTCATTTGAACAGCTCATACCACTCGGGCAAATCAGGGAAAATGTTAGCGGTGAAGTAAATGGAAAACCCTTTATCGACCGTGAAGTCAGTGACGTTTTTGGCCTTGTGTGCGAGCTGCCTTTGACAGAACTTCTGCTGCAGCCTGAAGAAGTGGCCGGCGTTTATGAGGCTGATCTAGATGAGCTGATTGCATTGTTTGAAGGCTCTTTATCTGCGGTTTCTGCTTCAGGTGTTGAGCTCGGAGATCAGAACGAGCAGCTGACGATTGTCCAGCGCTCCGTTTCGGCGAAGCAATTCGTGCCTCGCGAGTTTTCTTATTATACGAGCGTACTTCAGTCTCTGCGCGGTTGTACTTAAGGGATGCCTTGCTTTTGCTAGTTGGATCGCGAACACCCATTGTTCGCTCCCAATTGCTATACCACTGGTCAATTAAACCATGGATATTATAAAATTCAGTATGGCGCGGCGCTAGGTCAAAATCATTCAGCTCAGGCTGATTGTACAGCCTCGCCGCCATTTCATGAAAACACCCGTGAAGATTGTACTCAATAAAGCTGCCCAGCTGATCGGCTGTAGCGAATGAACGCGGATTGTTTTGTACTCGCTGCTCTGCACCTGGATTAAAGCAGGAGGAACGCCTGATTTCCTCAGGCACTTGGTTCCAGCCAGCAATCCAGCTGCGGTCATAGCCCATCGAATCATGCCAATTGTATACCCTATTAATAAAATCTCGATGAAATCGCAGAAATCGATCGCCATAACCCGGCGGCGGTATCGTTCCCGGAACCAAATGATTCGTATGATGCCATACGCGGTGCTCATCCAACAACGCTTGCGGAAAATTAGGTATTCGCGGCATCCTCTTTCCCTCCAAACTTATACATGATTCTCGTCTCTCACTCCTATAGCGTATGCGGCCCATACACCTCCTGTGATATACCTCCTTTTTAAATAACAAAAAGGACTGCCAACATAAATTCTTGACAGCCCTTCCTATTAAATTGAAACTACCAGAATTGACGACGGCATTCATCTACTTCTCTTTTGACGCAAATATCAAATGAGACAGTTACATCTTGATTTCTTCCGAACGCACAGAAAATTCTTACACAGTCCTTGTCACGCGTGCTGAAGAAGTTAACTACACGGCAATGGCAATCGATCAAGCTTTGAACGGCTCTTGCATCACGACATCGTATCGCTCTCACAAGTTTTGCAGCAGTGCGCTCATCCTTCAGCTGTTTAAAAATATCGCTTAACTCAGCTCCTGCTTCTTGCATCGCTTCAACCGCCGGGTCTTCTCTGCGTCCGCAGCTTTTTTGCTCCACTGGGCTTATGCACTCAGAAGAGATCCGAGCTCGGCTATTTGTTTTACTTGTTTTACGAGCCGCTTTCACATTGCTAACTTTCAGTATTGATTTAGCAGACATATTACTCCACCTCCCTCTCGAACATACTCTATTCTATGTAAATTTAAGAGAGTTGCATGGACGAGTATCGCCCTTCATGTGTTGAATTTAACCTTCCATTTTTGTATGACCCGCTCGCTTCCTGCATACCTATATGACATACCATACGAATGGAGGTCTTTGGCTTGGCAGAAAATATGATGAGCATGGGCAATATCGGCAATATGGGCAATGTGCCAAACCCCGGCAACATGGGGAGCATGAGCAATATGCCGAACGCAGGGAACTCGGGCAGCATGCCTAACATGAACACCATGAGCGGTATGCCGAATGCAGGCAATATGGGCAGCATGCCCAATATGAGCAACATGGGCAATATGCCAAACGTCGGCAGTATGGGCGGCATGCCCAATATGAGCAACATGGGCAATATGCCACACGTCGGCAGTATGGGCGGCATGCCCAATATGAGCAATATGGCAGGCATGGAGAAGCCCGCTCCAGTGATCTATGAAGCCGAAGCGCAGCACACGGCAATGGTGATGGAGGTACGCGATAGGATTATGAATATGTGCGGCGGTCATATGCATAAATACGTTTGCGTCCAGACCATCGATGGACATGTATTTGAAGGCAAGCTTATGCATATCGATCACTGCATTCTTTATTTGCAATGTACGATGCGTGACCCTCGCGCTTTCATGAACCCGTACAATGCGGTGCTGCCACTCGTTCTGTATGAGCTTCTTGTCATCACACTGCTCTAAGTATCAAGTTAGGCTTTGATACATTCGACAAAAGCATGTCCCTTTTGACATCGACGGTCTATGACTGCGAAAGCTGTCATACATATGCATAGAATGAAACGTCGATGAAATGAGGGGAGTAGACTCATGATTGAACGGATAAATCGGCTTCAGATAGAACTCCCGCCATCACCTTACGCGGATGCGAACGCCGCTGCAGCGGTGCAGGAGCTGCTTGGAGGAAAATTTGGTGAAATGTCCACCTTAAACAACTACATGTATCAGTCCTTTAATTTCCGTGAGAAAAAGAAGCTTAAACCGTTCTACGACCTAGTATCCAGCATAACAGCAGAGGAATTTGGCCATGTGGAGCTTGTTTCGACAGCTATTAATATGGTGTTAACAGGGACAACAAGTCCCGGTGATCCTAACTCTGCTCCACTAAGAGAAGGCGTAAATAAGCGCAACAGCTATTTTTTTATACAAACCGGTCAAACCTCGCTGCCAGGTGATTCGATGGGACGCGCATGGACTGGTGATAATGTATTTAGCAGCGGCAATCTAGTGCTTGATCTTCTGCATAATTTCTTCTTGGAGTGCGGAGCACGAACGCATAAAATGCGAGTATTTGAGATGACGGATCACCCTACAGCAAGGGCAATGATTGGATATTTGCTCGTTCGCGGCGGTGTCCATGTACTTGCCTATGCCAAAGCGCTCGAAATCGCAACGGGTGTTGATGTGAAGAAGCTTATCCCTATTCCCGACCTTAGCAACAACAGCTTCGAAACGGCTCGAAAATACGAAGCAATGGGGCTTGGCAACAAGCTGTACACATTCAGTCAGAACGACTACAAGGATATTGTCCTCATTTGGAATGGACAAAATCCGCTTACCGGCGCTGAGCTTGAGGTCATTCAAGGCGCACCGCAAGGCGCACCTATGCCTGATTTAAGCGAGCTTCCAGAAGAGTTTGCGCCAGGCATCTCGCAAGAGGATTTTATTGAAATTGCCCGTCGGCTGCAGAAAAACGCCGGACTATAATCAAGTCATGATTCAAGGGAGACCTCCTCATGCGCGCAAAGCGGCTTGGAGGTCTTCCTGCTCCTATTCCCTCGTTTTCCTATGCTATACTAAACAAAAGGCGAGGGAACGAAGGTGATTGCGATTCAAGTTTTGGCTATGCTTACTATGCTTATTGATCATATTGGTTTGTTGTGGTTCCCTGAGAACGTCATTTGGAGAATCATTGGACGGCTGGCACTCCCTTTCTATGCGCTCGCGATTGTCCTCGGTTATTACCGAACGAGCAATCTCGATCGTTATCTGAAACGGGTAGCATGGATCGCGCTTTTATCGCAGCTGCCCTATCAATTTGCTTTTTACCGGCTTGAAGTCAATACGGTAGGCACTTTATTCGTCTGCCTGCTGCTTTTGCGCCTTCTAGACAAATGGAACGGAAAGCCGCTTCTGCAAGTTCTGCTTTGCCTTTCACTCGCTGGACTTCTCGAGTTTATGCCCTTCAGCTATGGCGTATATGCTGCACTGCTCGTACTCATTTATCGTTATGCTCAAAATCAATCCTTTGTTGTGTTTCACTTCTCCTTGGAAGTGGTAAGCATCTTTATAAAGGAATGGTTCATACAGCCCTTTAGCATATTTGCTACTATTCTCATGGTCTATGTGCCTGATTTCATGCGCAGCCTCGAAACCATCAAAGTACCGCGCTTCGTCTGGCGCAGCTTTTATCCGCTTCATTTAACGCTCATCGCAATCGTTTATTATGCAACCAGCAGCGAAAGCTTTAAGGAAATATTTTGCAAGCTATCATTCAGTTGATCATTCCGCCAGTTTTTCTATGGCTTTCATACATGAGATTACAGCTGCTACACCACTTATGCATGTGCAATCATTGTCGAACATGTTAGAAAAGTGTAAATAAAGTAAACAAAATTCTGACCACATATTCATAAGGGGCTAAAATATTTACGTTAGAATGGAGGAAATTGATCGGAGGTGTTATAGGAAATGATGAAAATCGTTACCTTTAAAAGTCGTTCTGTCCCAGTCTATTACCCTAATGAACAATCGGCATCCATAGATCTGCTTCATCATAAATTGTACGAATTAGAACTTGATTTTGACTTCCGCAAAAAGTGGAGAAGAATCAAATCGGTTGAAATGGTGCGTGATGTCGCTATTTTCCAGTATAACGACGGCACAAAGCTCTACCTTGAAGTATGTTAGATAACTCGTAAAGAAAGACCTGCAGGCAAAGTGCCCGTCAGGTCTTTTTGTGCTTTCATCATCCCCATTCACCTACAAAAAATGCCCCAACAGCATATTGGTCAAGCCCCAATATTGTAGACAATGAAAAAGCCCTTTAAAATGAACTGTTAAATGACAAAGCGGCAGACCAAATTCTGGTCTGCCTTTCATTGATTGAACTATCGTTACCCGTTAGCGTAACAAAATACTGTTGATTGCGGTGCAATAATTAGTCATATTGTGAGTACAGTTCAAGCATATCATCAGCACAGCCAGCTATGATCGTATTTGCTTGTTCAGCATGTTTTACTGCCCCAGCGTAAAGTTGTAGATTAAAACTAACAGAAGCCATTATTAAATGCCATTCAGCGTCCGTAATTCCCTTATCAGAAACAGTTTGCAGCAGCCTGTATGCTTGTTCAAATGGATTGGTCTGGTCAGAATAATCTTGCAGATAATTCAATGCCCTAGCATATGCTAAAATCATTTCATATGACCACTGTTCCTGAGGGTACTGCTGCAAGATTGATTTTATTTCATAATAATTATCTACAAGCTTCATTACATCCATCTCTGCCTCAAGATCGTTTATATATTGCATGTCAATCATTCGGCTTGCTCCCTTCTCTATATCCATGTACCAATTTTACTAATTATTGATACATGATGCACAAGAGGATTTCTTCCTATTTTTTGCTATCCTGCCTGTTAGCTTAATGAATTGCAGTCTAACATTTGAATTTTGTCTAACGATCATGCTGTAAATTTTAGTCGATACTCAATTGGTGTCTGTTTGTTTAATTTAATTTGAATCCGATCATTATTGTAAAATCGAATGAACTCCTCAATTCGTTGTTGAGCCTCACTAATTGAACTAATATCATATGGATAGAGTGCTTCCGTTTTCAGATGAGAGAAAAAACTCTCCATTGCTGCGTTGTCTATACAATTGCCCCGACGTGACATGCTGATTTGGACTCCTACCGTAGGCAGTAGATCGTGGTAAACATGAGACGTATATTGGGAGCCCTGATCGCTATGGACGATTAGATCGACTATCTTACCTGCAGCGTCTTTGTGTTCTTCAAAAGCCTTGCTAAAGGTGTCTAATACCAGCTCATTGTCGTTTCTAGTGCTCATATGAAAGGCTACGATGTCTTTCCCATACAAATCCATTATAGCAGAAAGATATAGGCGCTGATCGCCTACACGGTACTGTGTGATGTCCGTAACCCACTTCTGATTTGGTTTTGTTGCCATGAATTCACGATTCAGCAGATTTGGAGCAATTCTGCCGTCTGACTGCGCGGCTTGATACGTGTTGAAGTAAGGACGTTTGGCACGAATGATAGATCGAATACCCATTTCCTGCATGAGACGTAACACTTTCTTGTGGTTCACTGTATCTCCGTATTGACGCTCCAGTTCACCTTGAATCCTCCTGTAGCCATACTTTCGATCTCGCTGGAGGTAAATATCTTTAATCCACTTCTTGATTTCGCCGTCTGGATCATCCATTTTACGCTTAAGGTAGCGATAGTAAGCACTCCGCCATACATCAAGTAATTCACAAAGAAGAGTCACCGAATACATTCCGGACATCTCCTCGATAATGGCATACTTGCCCTTTACACCTCCCGTTTCCAGATTTCTAAGCACTTTTTTAACACCGCATTCTCCCGTTTAAGCTGCTGGGTGTATAGGTCCTGATCGATCTACCCTTCGGCCTCTATTATCCAATAATCCATATTCACCTTGTTTTCTAAACTTATAGACCCATTTACGAACCCTATCTTTATCTTGTATCCCATACTTCTCAGTAATTTGCCTATATGTCCACTTCTCATCCTCATGTAACCGTACGGCTTCCTGCTTTATTTCCTTTGTATACGATTTATATGGTTGTTCTTTCTTCCTCATAAAAAATACCCCCTAAAGTATCATCGGTTCCCCATATGGGTTTTTCCAATGTCTACTATAAAGGGGGCACTTCATATCGCTGCTAGGGCATTATTCATTCTCCTTTAAGCTAAACCTTAAATTTCATAATTTCCTTCTGTAAATGCTCTGCCATATTGGCAAGCATAGCTGATGCCGCTGCAATTTCTTCCATCGAGGCCGTCTGCTGCTGCGCCGCTGCAGCTACAGATTGCGTACCAGAAGCCCCTTCAACCGCGATATCAACGACCTCTTTAATGGTCAGCATCACCTGCTCCGTACCTGCTGCAATGCCATTTGCTGCTTGCGAAACCTCATCAATTTGCTCAGCAACCTGCATAACCTCGTCCCGTATAGAGCCGAACATGCGGCCTGCTCCTTCAACTGCTTGGATGCCGCCGGATACGACAGTGCCCGCATCATTCATCGCCAGCACCACACGTTCCGTCTCCGTGCCAACAGCCATAACAATTTTCGTAATATGATCGCTTGATTCCTTCGTTTGCTCTGCCAGCTTGCGAACCTCGCCAGCTACAACTGCGAAGCCTTTGCCATGCTCGCCCGCCCTCGCCGCTTCTATTGAAGCGTTCAGTGCAAGCAGATTCGTCTGAGCAGAAATGTCTGATATAACCTGCACCATTCTAACGATTTCTGTGGATCGATTCCCAAGTCCTTGTACGGCTGCAGCCAAACTATTAAAAGATAGCTGTATCGATTCCATTTGAACAACTGCCTGCTGCAGCGTCTCGTTTCCTTCTGTTGCCTGGCGGGAAGTTTTTTTGGCTGCATGTGACGCTTGCTCCGTGCTGACCGCAATTTGCTGAACGCTTGCCGACATTTCATGTATAACCTGAAAACTCTGCTCAGCACTCGCCGATTGCTTCTCTGCCCCATCTGCTACCTTCTGAATCGTATATGCGATATGTTCGCTTGCATGACTGGTTTGTTCTCCGCTAGCCATAAGCTCCTCCGAGGAAGCGGCTACCTGATCGACGCTGCTCCCCACCTCGTGCACAAGCGTTTTAAGCTGCTTTACCATTTCATTAAAGCTTACAGCAAGTACACCTGTCTCATCTCGGTAATGGCAAATAATTGGTTCTATTTGAAGATTGCCTTTTGCAACCTCCATCGAAAGCGCAGAAACCTGCTTGATTGGCCGTGTCATGCGGATCGTAAAGAGTATTGTCGCTGCCATACCGACAGCTATCGTAATTAATAAGGTAACGATTGTCACCGTCACAATCTGTTCAGCGCCTTTATTAAAATCCTGCATATATGTACCAGAGGCAATAATCCAGCCCCAGTGAGGGTCCTTCTCTAAGTAAGTAATTTTCGATGCCAGTTCATTCTCTGTACCCGGAAGCGCCCAAGTATAATAAACAAAACCGCCCCCCGACTCCGCTTTCTTCATGAAGGCATCCGAAACAGGGAGACCCCATTCAGAATCGAGCACTGGTTCTCCATCGCTGTACTTAAGTCCAGCAAGACTGCTGCCCTCCATCGTGGGATGGGCAATCGTGAGTGAGTCTTTGTCTAATGCAAAAACATAACCGTTTTCGCCGAGATCAATGCTTTTATTGATAGGCCGTTTGCCTGCCTCATTCTTTGGCCCAAGCATAGTGACTTTGACGAACTCCTCTGCTTTGGCGCGGTCAATCGCTCCTGCTTTCACCTGTGTATCGAGCAATGCAATTAAACCAATGGTGCTTCTAACGCTATTTTGAAGCAGCTTCTCGCCGCCGTTGTCCAGTTCGCTAACAGCAGTATTGTAACTTAAAGTACTAACTAGAATGCTAGGAATTAAAAGAAGCGACAAGCATAACGCCATTAGCTTTATACGAATCGTAGGTTTGATCGATCGAAGATTTTTTAGCTTGCTTAATAGACTCACTTTACAGTTCTCCTTTAGTCATCTTCTTTGCTGTGTATTCCGAACGTCGTATCATGGATATATCAAGCACGTCAGGTTCCTGTGGTTTGCCCAGAAGGAATCCCTGTACATAATTGCAGCCCCATTCGCCTAATAATTCGTATTGTTCCTTGTACTCTACACCCTTGGCAATCACTTCAAGACCAAGCTTATGAACGAGATTAATGATGCCTTCAACGATAATGCGATCCGCGCTTTGCAGATCAATGTTTCTAATGAATGACTTATCGATCTTAAGGCAATGAATCGGCAATTGATTCAAGTTGGTGAGGGATGAGAAGCCTGTTCCAAAATCGTCTAGTATGATTCGAACGCCAGCTGCTCGAAGCCAGCTAAGTGTAGATATGGCTGTAGTTGAAGTATGAAGCATACAGCTTTCCGTTATTTCAAGCTCAAATGAGGAGGGCGCAAGCTCATACTCCTTTAACACATGCAGCACCGTTTGTGAAAAGGTCGGATCTTGCAGCTGAAGAGAAGATATATTAATTGACATATTAAGACTATTCAAACCATATTTGCTCATGTTCGCGAGCGTTTTGCACGATTCTCTAAGCACCCATTCTCCAATAGGTACAATGAGACCGCTATGCTCAGCTATAGGTATAAATTCTGTAGGTGAAATATCGCCAAGCTCAGGATGCTGCCAGCGCAGCAGCGCTTCAAATCCTTTAAGCTTACCGTCCTCCATGCGATAGATTGGTTGATAGCTGAGGTGAAATTGCTGTAAATATAAGGCCGGTCTTAACGCCGCTTCAATAGCGATGCGTCGGTTAAGCTTATTCGTATCTTCCAAATTATAAAATCTTGCTCGATTGCCGCCCTGCTCTTTTGATTGGTATAGGGCAGACTCCGCTCGGCATATGAGCTGTTCGCTTGTTCGTCCATCCTTCGGGTATATCGTTGCCCCAATACTCGAGGTCAAATATAGCTCCGCTCCGTTAATATCGATGGGACGCTCAATCGCATTTTTGATAGCCTCCACAGCTTGCATGCTTTGACATTCATCATGTTCTACAGGCATAGCTACCATAAATCTGTTTCCACCAACTCTACTCACCGTTGTAGCAGCCTTTCTAGCCTCAGCCAGACGCTGCCCCATCATGAGGAGTACATGGTTGCCAAACTCTGTTCCTTTGGTTTCGTTTAAGCGATAAAATTTATCCAAATCCACCAACGCCACCACCATCCGCTTGCCTGCTGCACGTACGACATTTACGGCCAATTCCAGCTGTGCAAAAGCCTCCTTGCGACAAGGCAAACCGGTCAACGCATCCATGTTGTTCGACCACCATCCTTTTCCATTTCAGTTATATACACTCATTTTGTCATACAACTATTAGAAAAATTAATGAGCAATATTTAGAACATTGTTAGATAATTTAATACCCGTTCTAACAACCTTACAATTAAGAGAATGGCAGCGAATATTCAAAGTATTGCTGGGCAAATGGGTAAAAAAAAAGAATCACTCCATGTTATAGAGTGATTCTTCTTACATAATAGCTTATTCAGCTTTGATTCTTGCTCGTATGCTGAGCGGTATACTTATAGCCGAATCCCCATACCGTTCGAATGAGCCGCGGTTCCTTCGGGTTCTGTTCAATCTTCTTGCGAAGGTTGACGATATGTACGTCTATGGCACGGTCTGTTACGAAGGAATCAAAGCCGCGGATCGTATTTATAAGTTCTTCCCTGCTAAACACCTTGCCCGGATGTGCAAGAAATAATTTCATCAGCTCATATTCCGAGAAGGTTGTTTCAACTAACTTCCCGCGAACCAGCAATAGGCGTCTCTCAAAATCAAGCTGAATGAGCTCCCCCTCTTCGGTCGCTTCCACTGCTGCTGAAACCTGCTGCGCTGTCTCTGTCTGCATCGTATTCGATCGACGAATTAACGCCTCTACCCTAGCTGTCATTTCGTGCATGCTGAATGGTTTGCACATGTAATCATCCGCTCCAGCCTTTAAAGCCTGAACTCTTTCTGACACTTCACTCTTCATGGATAGAATCATAATCGGTACGTTAGAGCGCTTTCTAATTAGCGCACACACTTCCATTCCGTCCAGATCGGGCAAGATTAAATCAAGCAGCACCAAGTCCGGATTAAACTCTGATGCGAGTCTTAATCCATCATCCGCTCTATAAGCTTGCATGACAGAATAGCCTTCCTCGGATAAATACATAGACAGCATATCACTCATCATGACGTCATCTTCAATAACTAAAACCTTATACATTGTCGTCACCCTTTTTGAGGATTGAAGATTTCTGTCGAATATTTTTTGTATCTCTACTATACCTTAACGTTATTAAAGGAACAACAAGTTGTTAGAAATTTGTTAGGTTTTATTGTCGAATATATCTTTCGCTTTCCGAAGCCCATCCAAAAGCCGCTTTAACGTCACCTCTAACTGAATAATAGCTTTTTGCAAATTGTCCGATTCAAGCTCCGGCAGCTTCACGATTCGCTCAACCTCACAAGCCGCCTCTAACAATTCGTAAGCAGATAAATAACCGGCAGCCCCCTTAAGTGTGTGAGCCATTCGTTTGACAATTGTTAGCTCCGATTGCTTAATCATCATTCGCAGCTGGTCTGCAAATGAATCGTAATCAAACATAAATTGCTCCATCATATGCAGCAAGATCGGCAGTTTTCCATTCACTCTTGCCAGTGCGCTTTCAACGTCCATGCCGTCAATAGACGGCAAACTATCTATATTTGCTGGTTCTAATGCACGTGAACGATCATTTAGGCCAGATTTGACGACCGGCTGAATAGCCGAACCGCTGATTTCCTTCAACCAATAGGAAATGACATTATGAATTCGTTCGGAGGAAATAGGCTTCGTTACCACATCGTTCATCCCCAGCTTCAAATAACGCTCGTGATCATTGCGAAGCACGTTTGCCGTCACGGCAATAATCGGAATATGATCATATTTAGCTTGTGTGCGAATGATGCGAACCGCTTCCGATCCATCCATTATCGGCATATGAATATCCATTAATATAAGATCCCAGCGCTCTTCGCCCAGCTTCATCAGCACTTCTTCGCCATTCTCAGCTAAGCCGACCTCGTAGCCCCGCTCCTTCAAAATTTCGATTGCTACCAGCTGATTAATTTTATTGTCTTCTGCTAACAAAATCCGCGTATTTGTCATATTTTGTTGAATCGTTGCTACGAGCGACTCGATTTCTTGTTCCTTCCCATTCGTGCCCTTATGATCCAGAACACTTTCAATTGCACGAAGCATAGCCGTTCTCATGATAGGCTTAATTAACAATGTTACCGGTCTTTGCTCAGCAGGAAGCTGCATCATTTCGTCGCGTCCATAAGAGGTCGTCATAGCAATGGTTTTGACACCAGCTAGTTCCGCATCACGATGGAATTCAAGCCAGGTTTCTGCACCGTACATATCCGGCATCTCCATATCCAGTACGATAAGCTTCGGCAGAGCGCCAGCTCCAATGCGGCGCAGGCGATCTCTAGCCATTTTCCAAGAGTGAAATGGAATAGGCGTCAAGCCAAACGATTCGACAATATCGCTCCAGTGCTCCCGCATCTCGTCATCATCCTCTACGATCCACACGGGCTGCTCCAATAAATCCTGATGAACCTGCAAACGCGGTTCGGTATACTTATGAATAATAGTGAATGGCAGCGTAAAGTAAAACTCGCTTCCAACAAGCGCTTTGCTGGAAACCATCAGCTTGCCTCCCATTAATTCAACAAATGATTTGGATATGACAAGGCCAAGTCCCGTTCCACCAAACTTCCGTGTTGTTGATCCATCCGCTTGCGTAAACGGTTTAAAGAGCTTCTGGACCTGAGCCTCGCTCATCCCAATCCCCGTATCCGAGATGATAAACTTCACGTCTACCCCTTTATCCGTCTGCTCCACTATCTCCAGCTTCAGCCTTACTTTTCCTCTATTCGTGAATTTGATCGCATTCATGCACAAATTGAGCAGCACCTGCTCAAGACGCAGCGCATCGCCAATAATCGTTTGCGGCAATTCCTCTGGCGTATCAATAATGAATTCAAACTGCTCTTTACCGCCCATAAATACGCTTAATTGATCAGTGATCCGGTGCATCAGCTCCTCAGGCTGGAACGGCTGACGTTCGATGTCGACCTTGCCTGCTTCAATTTTGGAGAAATCCAAAATATCATTAATAATTCGCAGCAGCGTCTCCGAGGAGGTATTCATCTTGTCCATATAATCCTTCTGTGACGAAGAAAGCCCTGTCTTGCGCATTAATTGCGTCAAGCCGATAATGCCATTAAGCGGCGTGCGTATCTCATGGCTCATGAGCGCCAGGAATCGACTCTTCGCTTGATTCGCTTCCTCCGCTTCGAGTGTGGCGCGAACAAGCTTCTCCTGCACCATCCTCTGCTCCGAAATATCTCTGGCTATACAAGAGAAAAACAGCTCACCCGTATCTTCATCCTTATGCGGCACGATGACCATGGAAACGTACAGCGGCTCGCCATTTCGCTTCATCAACTGCGCGTCGCTTTCCCAGTAACCAAACTCTTTGGCGAGCGCTGCTCCTCTCACAAGCTCCGAATACATTTCTGGATGAGAATATTCCTCTACCATATGCACCTGATCCGCATTGCTTTGCAAGCCCAGCATTTCTCTGCCTGCCCCATTCATATAGACGAGCTTGCCTCTTGAGCTGACTGAAGCTATTAAATCCTTAGCTGATTCAACGATGTCGAGCAAACGGTTGCGTGCTTTCTCTACATGCTTGCGGTCGGAAATATCGAGCACCATGCCTACAACGCCAGAGAACCGCCCATTGCGGTCACGCAAACCATTCGAGCTGTGCAGCGTTGGAATTCTTGTTCCGTTTTTATGAATAAAGGTCCATTCCCTCTCATAGGAGAAGCTCGCGCTGCGGAGCTCCTTGAATACTTCAAGACCAGGCTGAACCGTTCTGCCAAGCTGTTCGGTAAGCTTCTCAGCTTCCAAGCGAACCTCATCTAGATCCATGAACAACAGCGGTGTAGCGCTTCCAGCCAGCTCCGAAGTCTTATAGCCCAGCATCTCTTCAGCTGTTTTATTCAAATAGGTGACCTTATACTGATCGTCGAGCACGATAAATGCATATTGATTTTGATTAATGATTGCCTCAAGGCGATCGAACATTTCTTGCAAATGCTCCATCATGCCGTTCACAGAATGACCAAGCTGACCGATCTCGTCATATGGCTCAACCTCAAGATGCTCTGCCTCGAAGCTCCCCGCTGCAGCCTGCTCCGTCACGCCCAAAATACGTTCTAACCGTTTCACAATACGTTCGAAGTAGAGAAAGAAAAAGATTACAATGATCACTTCCGAGACAGCAATCGTCGTGAAAATACGCCAAAATATCGGCTTTACCTCTTCTTCCAGCTTGGACATTGGCTCTTGCAATGCAAAACGCCAAGGTGTTTCACTCACCTTCGTATGAAAAACCGCGTACGCTCTTCCCGCTATGTTAATTTTCGAAACACCCTCATAGGAGCCAAGCATTTTCTCCGCAATCGGAGACAAGGAAGACTTCTCATGAAATAAGCCCTTGCTAATGATTTCTTGGTTATCAGAGCTATAGATGATGCCGCCTTCATCATTGAACAAGCGTATAATCGTTTGATCGCCTGTGAACTCAATGAATGGCCGAAGTGTAGCCATGGCAATAGAGGCATACACAACTCCTTTGATTTCATTCGTACCTCCATATACAGGCACCACAATAAACGATTGCGTAGCATCAGAAAAAGAAGGCTTAAAAGGGTCCGTAATGACCACTCTGCCTGTAATCGCAGCCTGAAAAAATGACTCCATACTCATATCCCGTCTCATGCCATCGGTACGCATGCTTATGCCCGATTCATCTATATACCCAATCGAGTGATAGATAAAGCCCCCACGAACAAGCTCACGTCCAAAATAATGAAGACGCTCTTCATCTGTACCAAAACGGACAACCTCTGTTCGGCTCATCACAATAACCTCCGCTTTGCGGATAGCCATCCATGACGCTAATTCGTTTGCACGCTTGTTTTGCATGCTGCTTGTTTTCTCGATTTCGGATTTAAGCATCGCATCCTTGACCGCAGAATAGTTGCCCACTCCAGCAATCAACAATGGGAAGAAAGAAATGAGAACAATCAGGATTAATCCTTTTGTACGCAACGACATTTTTTTCAAAATCACTTCCACCTTCCGCTACGCATGAGCCAAATCTGCCTGACTTTGACACTATTATATCTCTTTCAACTATTATTTGGATAATAAAAAAACGCTAGAGCCTGCATGCCGCAACACTGCGGTTAGCTGCTCTAGCGTATCATTCTATTTATACAAATCTATTCAGCTGCAAGCACCGCTTCAATACGGCTAAGCTCCTCGTCGCTGAAATCTAGACGGCGTAGTGCTGCAACATTATCATCAATTTGTTCGACACGACTTGCTCCGATCAAAGCCGAAGTCACTCTTCCGCCTCGGAGTACCCAAGCAAGAGACATTTGGGCAAGCGATTGTCCACGATGCTGTGCAATCTCATTCAACTGCTTAATCTTATTCAATGTGCTGTCTGTAATATGATCTGCCTTCAGAAATACACTTGGTCCTCCAGCGCGTGAATCGGCAGGAACACCATTCAAATAACGATTCGTCAGCAAGCCTCCAGCAAGCGGAGAAAATACGATCGAGCCTATGCCTTCTTCGTCCAAAACATCCTGCAAGCCGTTCTCGATCCAGCGATTGAACATCGAATAGGATGGCTGATGAATAAGGAAAGGCGTACCTAGATCCTTCAGAATAGCGGCCGCTTTAGCTGTTTGCTCTGGATTGTAATTCGAAACGCCGACATACAGCGCTTTTCCTTGGCGCACAATATGATCAAGAGCCCCCATTGTTTCTTCAAGCGGTGTATCCGGATCTGGACGATGGTGATAAAAAATATCGACATAATCAAGGTTCATCCGCTTTAGGCTCTGATCCAAGCTGGAAACCAAATATTTGCGTGAGCCCCATTCGCCATAAGGACCTTCCCACATATAGTAGCCAGCTTTGGTTGATATAATAAGCTCATCACGATATGCTGCAAAATCTTGTTTAAGTATTTGGCCAAACATTTCTTCTGCTGAGCCAGCAGGCGGTCCATAGTTATTCGCAAGATCGAAGTGCGTAATGCCTAAATCAAATGCACGGCGTACCATGGCACGCCCATTCTCATGACGGTCAATGCCGCCGAAATTATGCCACAATCCTAAGGAAATTGCCGGCAGCTTTAAGCCGCTTCGTCCGACACGGTTATACTTCATGCTCTCATACCGATTATTAGCCGCTAAATAAGTCATGTTCAATATTCCCCCAAACCGTTATTGGAATCACTTATTGTGCTTATTAATCAACAACAAGCTGCTTCCCGTTTATTGTACAACTGCTGCGAACCAAATGGAAATGCGTTTATTTGATCAGCCTTTTCTCCAGCTTCAAATGCGGACTGTTGCGGACGGTTTCCTCGAAAAAGCTCGTTTGCTCCCGTACAAGGCGCTCCCATGCCTGAACGCACACGGGGTCGAAATGTCTCCCGCTCTCCTTTAGGATAATTTCCATAGCCGCCTCATGCGACATCGCCTTTCGGTAAGAACGTGACGAGGTCAAAGCATCATAAACATCCGCTACGGCAGTGACCCGTGCAAGCAGCGGTATCTGTTCACCTGCAAGCTGATCAGGATAGCCGCTGCCGTCCCACTTCTCATGATGAGACCTTATAACAGAAAGCTCCTCCGGCATAAAACCTAATCTTTTGCACAAATCGTAGCCCGATATAGGATGCACCTCAATAATTTCACGTTCCTCAGGTGTAAGCTTGCCTGGCTTGTTCAAAATCGTATCCGGTATTCGCAATTTGCCGACATCATGAACTAATCCGCCTTGCGCAATCGCCCTTAATTCAGCTGAGCTGAGTGAAAGCTCCTCTCCCAGCTTCAAAGCATAAAGGGCTACCCGATAGTTATGGCCTGCTGTGTAAGAATCACGTGCTTCCGTTGTCATCACCAGCTCTCGAACGCTTGAAGACATATAGGTGTTAATCCAATCGCGCGGATTGGCGCGGAACATCAGCTTAATAGAGGCTGTAATGGATTTGGAGCTGACATATTGATTCACAATACCCCAAACCATAACAATAACCGAAGCAAGCAATAGGAAATGGTAAAGCCACCAGCTTATATTCCAAGCTTCGCCACTCACGATAATCAGCTGTGCAATAATCATCCAGCCTGAGCTGTACACGATGGCGAGCTGCAATGGAAAACGAGAAGATATGTACGCTTGCAAATACCGATATATTGTCCAGCCATTCAAAGCGATCGTAAATAGGCTTGCGGCCCATTTCATTGGCAAATCCTTAAAATGTAGAAATAGAATAAGATTCGGGTAAAACCAAAGGATGGTGCAAAGGGCAAGAAGCAAGGATATCCATAAGGGCAAAAGCATTCGCTGCAACTGCGCAAACCATTTGATGAGAGGACGATCTACAGATATAGAGGACAACCACAACCATACAACGGCCAGTATAACGCTAAGCTGAGCAGTGCTGCCTGCAGTACTTGAGTGATGCGTTAAAAAACCAGGGGTAGATAAGCCATGCAGAACAAACAATGCAGATAATGATACATAAGATAACGATAGAAAACTAATCTTAATATTGCGAAGGGTAATCGCGACGAATCCTACAGCAATAGCAAGGATCAGCGAGATCATGGCTACGAGACTGACGATATAAAAATGCTCTTGAGGTGCGTTAATGCTCTTATCAAGCTCCGAACCTCGCAGCGCGAAATAGCCTGCCAATGGCAAAAGCATTAATAAAACTAAACGTGTGTATACCCACATATTTTTGCGCAAGCTTATTCCTCCTAGATGTCGTTCTTTATATGTATTTGCTGGTAAACATACCGCCTGTGGGAGGCGCAAAATGTAAAGTTTCATCAAAAACCAACATGAAACTTGTAGGATAATGTTGGATATTCGTCTTTTACTATCATATCATCACGCAGTCAACCTATAAATAGTGAAATTTCGCGGAAATACGGATAATTCAAACCGACAACATATATTTTTATTTTAGATTAAGGTTTTTTCAATCTTGTTTTGTTATAGTAGTTGAAGACAGGTAAATTGAAGGGAGTTTATGGAATGAATAACAAGGAATCGCAGCCAAACAAAGACGCAGAAAACGAATTGACTGCGAAGGAAGAACGTTACGAGCTCGAACAGACAGATGAGCAGGACAAGCTTTCGGATCAAGATACAGCTATCGAAGAGGAGCTTCAACAAGAATTAAACGAAGAGCTTCCTGAAGCATCAAACGACGAGGTTCGTGCTGCTGCCCTAAATTCGGAGAGCGTTCATCAGGCTCCCAAAGGCGGAAGCGGCAAAGCATGGTTGATCGTCTCAGCAGTACTAGCTATTTTGCTGATCGTCGTATTAATTAAACCGCCATTTGGATCAAGCAATGAAACCGTGGCAACTGTCAACGGTGTCAACATAGGGAAAGACAGACTTTACGATGAGCTAGTTAAAGCAGGCGGTCCGGCTACACTTGAGAACATCATTACACAAGAGCTGATCGTCCAAGAAGCAGAAGCAAATAACGTCAAGGTTACAGACGCTGACGTAGATGCTGAAATTGCGCTTATCAAGAAGAGCTTCGGTACGGACGAGCAGTTCAATGCTGCACTTGCTCAGTACAACATGACGCTTGAAAACTTGAAAAGCGATACAAAAATCAATCTAACGATTCGTAAAGTTTTGGAGCCAAAAACAGACGTAACTGCGGAAGAAATTCAACAGTTCTATGATACGAACAAAGCTGCGCTTGGCACGCCTGAGCAAATTCAAGCTTCACACATTTTGGTAGCAACAAAAGAAGAAGCTGATGCTATTCTAGCTGAGCTTAAGCAAGGCGGCGACTTCGCTGCAATTGCCAAAGCGAAATCGATCGACCCAGGTTCGAAAGATAATGGCGGAGATCTTGGCCTATTCGGAAAAGGAAAAATGGTTCCTGAGTTCGAAGCTGCTGCTTTTGCATTGAAAATTAATGAGATCAGCGGTGTTGTTCAAACCGAAAACGGCTTCCACATTATTAAGAAAACAGCTGAGCAAGCTGCTGTTGTTCCAACGTTCGAAGAGAAAAAAGAAGAAATTAAGAACCAGCTTGTTGCTACTGAAGCAAATGAGCTATCCGAAGCTTGGATGACAGAAATTCGTGCAAAAGCAAAAATCACGAACACACTGACTCCAGCAGCTACTGACGCTCCAAAAGCTGAATAATAGCTAATGCTTTCTTTAAAGGGACTGTGCTTCATAGGTTATTTATAACCTGTGGGCACAGTCCTTTTTTCACAATAAAAAGCCCCCCTTTCACCCGGAGGGATGGGCTTCAAGGAGGCTTTGGCTTCAGAAGGACAGATGAGCCTCTTCAATTTTATGTCATTCTTCTGAAGTTAATATATATTATTCTATGACTATCAATTGGCGTAGATGATTGTTTTACTAGATTCGACCATTTTAAAACAGGCAATCGATCGGTTAGGGATAGTCGTACGGATGACGGGGAGGGCGAAATGACTCTGTAGGTGTTATTTAGGACATAAATAGTGAGGTAGCGTGTATTGCGAATATGATATGATGGTGAAATATGTCATGTATCTATTATTGGAGGGAAACAAGTGAGCAACTACGAAGTACGCAGCTATAAGGATACGTATACCTTGTATGAATTAACGGAAGAAAGCACGCAATCCCGCATCATCGTATGTCCAGAGCGCGGCGGTATCGTTATCGGCTGCCAGCTGCATGGACTAGAGCTCTTTTATTTGGACAAAGCGACGTTTGAGAACCCCACAGCCAATATCCGCGGAGGCAATCCGATCCTGTTCCCAATTAGCGGGCAGCTTGCTAACCAAACTTATGAGTGGAACGGTCAATCGTACACGATGGCTAACCACGGCGTTGCCCGTACTGCTGTATGGGATGTTGTCAGTACAAAAACGGATGGTGAGGCTTCGATTACAATCCGCCTGCAAAGCAATGAAGAGACGCTGCGCTCCTACCCTTTTGCATTCGAATTGTTGTTTACCTATGTACTGCAGGATGGTCAATTACATACGCGTCAGCTGTACCGCAATCTAAGCGAAGCTGCTGCGATGCCTTTTTATGCTGGCTTCCATCCTTATTTCGCCATTGATTCGGGTAAGAAGATCGCATATGAAAGCGATGCTACCCGCTATGTCGATTATAACGATAATGTAGAGAAACCATTTGATGGTGTTATCGACTTGGAAGGACTTGTGGAATCCGTATGCCTGCTCGATGCGAAGAAGAGCGAAATCTCCTTCGTCGCTTTGCAAGGCGCTCGCGTTCGCCTAACTTACGATGACATTTTCAAATATATGGTGCTTTGGTCCGTTAAGGATCGTCCTTTCGTATGTGTAGAGCCATGGATGGCTGAAAATGGTGAGCTTAACCGTCAAGAGGAGCTTGTCATGCTGAACGCTGGCGAAGAGCTGCATGCCAACATGACGATTAGCTGCGAACGTTAAGTCCCGCCTCTTTGGACGAACGATTCAGCCATTAAGCAAAAAAAGAGAGGGAAGCCTTGCAAGCCATGGGTTCGGTCCATGGTGCAAGGCTCCCTCTTTGCTTTTTTATGAGCAACGAACTAATAGCCTTCGCCTTGACCGCCTGTAACGATAGCGATGCCAGAGCTTGCTCCAATACGTGTAGCGCCCGCTGCGAACATTTGCAAGGCAGTTTCCCGGTCGCGTACGCCGCCGGATGCTTTCACACCGAGGTCAGGACCTACCGTACGGCGCATCAGCGCGATATCCTCTACCGTAGCGCCTCCCTTGCCAAAGCCCGTCGATGTCTTCACGAAATCTGCGCCAGCCTGTTTGCAAATTTCACATGCGACAACCTTTTCTTCATCCGTTAGAAGTCCCGTTTCAAGAATAACTTTAAGCAGGGCTTGTCCTTTAACCGCCGCAGCTACACCCTCAACATCACGCTTCACGCCTTCAAGATCGCCTGATTTCATCAAGCCGATGTTTAAAACCATATCTACTTCCGTTGCTCCAGCTTCAATAGCAAACCTCGCTTCTGCTGCCTTAGATGCCGTCATCGTCGCTCCTAATGGGAAACCAACGACTGTCGTTATGCCTACTCCCGATCCCTTTAGTTCTTCAGCAGCTGTTGCTACCCAGCCTGCATTTACGCAAACCGTTGCAAATTGATACTGCTTAGCCTCGCGGCAAATTTGAAGTACCTCATCCTTTGTTGCATCAGCTTTAAGTATTGTATGATCGATCATCGCCGCTATGTCCGCCGGCGATAAATTCATATCGTTGCTCATTTTGCTGCTCCTCCTCTATCATTTTGATTGCTCCAAACATTGCTCTGCCGGTACGCCTCATCCCTATCCTATCCAAACGAATGGGCGAGATACGCATGATACGTTTCATTATACGAAGCTTTGTTCAAAACAACAATAATATAGCGCCGAAAATACCACATGCTTACTTTTTTGCAGACGATCTTTCCTACAGAAGTCATGTGGACAAACGGATGGTTGTGTTCTATTCTTTACTATGTACTAACAAACTTATCCAGTCTGAACCGCAGAGAGGTGCGCAGCTTGACCTTGTTTTCGAAATCAAAGCGCGAAGCTGATTTATTCGGCAGCGCTTTTCATTATGCCTCAATAGGCATGGCATTAGTAGATTTAGATGGTCGTTTTATCGTAGTCAACCCTTACGCTCAAACGATGCTGGGTTATGAGGAGAAAGAGCTTGTCAATCTTACGTTTGCCCAAATTACCCATCCGGATGACTTGGAACAGGATTACCGCTACGTGAACCAGCTGCTCGAGGGCGAAATCGACACCTTTCAAATGGAGAAAAGATACTTCAAAAAGACCGGCGACATTGTAACCGTGCTTCTTTCCGTATCCCTTGTATATGACAGGCATGGCGCCCCCCGTCATTTTATATCGCAAATGATGGACATTACAGAGAAGACGCAAGCGGTGTCGGAAGTCAGGCAGCTTACGATGCGTATCTCCACTATTTTGGAGAGTATCTCAGATGCATTTTTCTCACTGGATCATGAATTTAAGTTTATCTATACGAACAATGCGACTCAGGAACTATTTAAGCGAAACAAGGAACAATTGATTGGTTATAGCATATGGGAGCTATTCCCTTGGCTCGCAGAGTCCATAAGCCATCTAGAATATAGATTGTCTATGGAAACCAATCAGTACCGCATGTACGAGCAATTTATTCCACGGCTTAATAATTGGTTTGAGTCGAATTTATACCCGTCCGAATTTGGGCTCTCCGTTCATTTTCGCCAAATTACAGAGCGAAAGCGAATCGCTGACAAGCTGCTGGAGAGCGAGAAGAGCTTCCGGCTGCTAGCTGAGAATTCAAGCGACATGATCTCCAAGCATGATCGAGATGGGTTATTTACTTATGTATCCCCTGCTTGCTATACGCTGCTAGGCTTTCGTGACGATGAGCTGATTGGATCGTCACCGTTTGTTTTGTATCATCCTGATGACAGAGGGAGAATGCTCGAAAATCAGGAGCTCATTTACAGCAACGTTGAAGCCAATACCATTACTTATCGCATGCGCCGCAAGGAAGGCATTTATCGCTGGCTCGAAACGACCTCCCGAGTCATTTATCATGATGGTGATCGCACGCAGACGATCGTTTCTGTCTCCAGAGACGTAACCCCTCGCAAAGAAAATGAGTTGAAAATGATTAAGAAGTATCAATTATTGCATAAGCTCTCGCATGTGGATGAGTTGACCAATATTGCAAATCGGCGAGTGTTTGATGAGTCTTGGAACAAGGAATGGCTGGAAGCGCAGCATCACCATATGCCGATCACGCTCATGCTGGGCGATATCGACAACTTCAAATTATTCAATGATACGTTCGGGCATCAAAAAGGCGACGAATGTCTCAGACAAATCGCCGCCGCATTGCGGAGCGCCCTGAAGCGTCCGCTTGATATTGTCGCCCGCTATGGGGGCGAGGAATTTGGATTTATTTTACCTCAAACGAGTGAAGAACGCGCCGCCAATATTGCATCTAGACTTCTGGAAGCGGTCAGGCAATTAAAAATACCGCATGCAGAACTATCGGGCTGTCCCCATGTCACGATAAGCTTGGGTTCAGCGACGTGGAAGCCGGGCTGCTCCGCTAAGCAAGAAGAGCTGTTTACCTATGCGGACAAAGCGCTTTATCAGGCGAAGCGCGAAGGAAAAGATCGATACATATCACACTAATTCCACGCGATCGTCGCTGCTGTTTTTCTCGGCTACGATCGTTTTGCTATTTCCGCCATACTCGCTTGCTTAAGCTGCTTCTCATACACGAAATATACAACTAAGTAAATGACGAAGAACAGACTGGATACGAGATACATCGTCGCATAATTCGACCATGTCGCGACTAGGCCAAGCAGCATGGCTCCGCTTCCGATTCCGATATCGAATGCATTATAAAAAGTTGCAGTCGCTACCCCTCTTCGCTGCGGCTCCACCCTGTCAATTACCCAAGCCTGCAAGCCCGGGAAAATAGCCCCGAAGCCCGCTCCATAAAACACCGCTGCAAGCAGCAATGTTCCAGTTGATTTGGTCATATAAAGGATTATGCAGCCCACGATACAAGATATTGCTGCAGGAAACAGTACCCAGAATCTCCCCTTCGAATCGAAAATCCGACCGCTGATAAAACGTATTAAAAATTCGCTTATAGCAAGGACAAGGAAGAAAAACCCTATATTTTGCACGCCTGTTTCTTTGCCGAACAATGTGATAAAGCTGATAACACCGCCTAGTGACAAACCTACAAGCAGTCCTAATAAAGAAGGCATAAGTGCTTTCGGCTCAATAAACCGCAGCATGAATGAGGTTTCCTTGGTGGACGCTATTTGCGCCTTTGCCCTCTCTTCTTTGGTGTCACCTTTGACGAAGGCCGTACAAACCATCGCAATCAGCAGTATACATGCCCCAACAATGAACAATACGGAGAAACCAAACTCCTCCATCAACCATATGCCAAGGAAGGGCCCAAGCGAAATGGCTACAGCATTTCCTGTACCGAAAAACCCCATGCCCTCTCCTCTGCGAGAAGCAGGTATAATGTCCGAAGCAACCGTTCCGTACAAGGTCGTTGAAATACCGAAGCCTACACCATGCACGATACGCAGCATAAGCATCATCGTAATCGTCACTGCGGCGTAATAGCTGGCCGTACCGATTAAACAAATGGCTACGCCGACGAGAAGCAGCAGCTTTTTGCCAAATTTATCAGAAGCCATACCAACAAAAGGTCTTAAAATAACAGCTGAAAAAGTAAATAAACCAATAATAAGTCCGATCTCAGCATCCGAGCCGCCTTTATTTGCCGCAAACATCGGAAGTGTAGGCAGCAGCATCTCCAGTGATAAGAACAAAAATAAATTAGATAAAATCAACAAAACAAACGGTTTGGTCCAGAGTGATTCCTTCACCTTATTAATTCCTCTCTTGTTGCTAATAGTCGTGCCTATATTTCCTATAATGGCAAATTGATCTTCTGCACAAAATGGCACTCCTACATGATATCAGCAAAATTGTTGTTCGTGACGATGTTTTATTCAAAGAAGGCAAGCTGACCGACGAAGAGTTTGATCAAATCAAGCTCCATCTATTATATTAGGGAAAGAGTTCTGTTTGGAATAATATTTGACAGAACCTATTAAAAAAAGCTCCAAAAGGAGCCTTATCATTACTCTTCTAGCTCACCAGTTTATTTATAATACCATGTTATCGACGTAAAGAATTACTCTTTTAACATATGACTTTTTTTCATTTCGAAGTAGCTGCAAAAAACAAACGTCAGTCCATTGTTGGGCTGACGTTTGTATGTGAATATTATTTCAAGCCCGTATTGGCAATGCCTTCAATAAACTTATTTTGAGCCAGGAAGAAAACAACCAGAATCGGGACAGTTGCTATGGTCGAAGCGGCAAGCAGCAGCGGCCAGTCCACGCCGGTATCCGTAGTAAGCAGCGATAAGCCGATCGGCAGCGTGAACAATTCCTTCGTATTTAAATAAATAAGAGGTTCAAAAAACTCGTTCCAGCTATTCATGAATGTAAAGATGCTTACGGTTGCCAATGCGGGCGTAGCAATCGGGAGCATAATCGACCTGAATGTGCGCCACGGCGAACACCCGTCTACTTTGGCTGCTTCATCCAGTTCAATAGGAACTGTAATTAGAAACTGACGTACGAGAAATACGCCGAACATCCCTCCCGCTCCAAGCATTGGCGGAAGAATTAGAGGAATATGCGTATCGATGAATCCGAGCTTTGACATCCAGTTGAATAAAGGAATGGCCGTAACTTCCGTAGGAATCATCATCCCGCTAAGCAGGAACAGAAAGATCACATTTTTGAATGGAAAGTGCAATCTGGCAAACGCATAGCCTGCCAATGCGGACAAGAAACATGTGCCTGCCGTGACGAGCACCGCGATATATATACTATTAAAAAAGTAGAGATGAAACGGCATTTCCGTAAACACGCGAATATAATTGAACCATTCCCAAGCCTCTGGTATCCATTGGGGCGGAAATAGAAACACCTCGGAATCCGTCTTCAAGGATGTGCTGACCATCCAAAAAAAAGGGAACAACACGATGAAGGAAACGATTGTTAGAACCAGATAGGATGCAAGGTTGGATGTTATCTTTTTATTGTTCATAATGTACCCATCTCTTTCTCAGTTTCCACTGTATCAAGGTCAGAACCAGGATAATGCTGAACAAAATAAATGCCAGTGCCGATGCATAACCGAATTCGTAGGAGCGGAACGCTTGTTTGAAAATGTAGAAGACCATCACGTACGTGCTAGTTCCCGGCCCTCCGCCTGTCATCACATAGATTTGTCCGAACACTTTAAGAGAACCGATAACGGTTATGATCGTTATCATGAATACGGCTGGCGTAATCATTGGCAATGTAATGGATTTAAAGGTTTCCCAGCGCGAAGCACCGTCAATTTTGGAAGCCTCGTAATAATCCTTCGGCACATCGTGCAGAGCGGCCAGGAAGATGACCATGTTCATGCCCACGCCTTTCAGTGCACTGACCACTATAACGGTAGGCATCGTCCACGTTTCCGAGAAAAGCCAGGCAATCTCCGTTCCACCAAACGTTCGGATCAGCAGATTGACTAATCCGCCGTCCGTAGAGAAAATAAACTTCCATACGATCCCCCAAACCACGAGGGAAACGACTACAGGCGTAAAGATCGCGGTCCGAAACAAGCCGATGCCCCATATTTTCCGTTTCAATAGCATGGCCAATAAAAGCGATAAAACAATGTTCAGCGGGACCAAGCCCGCAGAGAAATATACGGTATTCACGACCGTATCCCAGAAGACAGGATCATCGCGCATGGCGTAAATATAGTTTTCTAAACCTATATATGCTGTATTTCCAAATAACGACCAATTCGTAAAGCTCATCACGAAAGCGTAAACGATCGGGCCAAACAGAAAGATTATATATCCCGCCACAATAGGCAGTATAAATAAATACCCCATCCACATTTCTTTTGATTTCAAAGATGCTAAACCTGCAGACTTACCTCCGGCCATTCGCGCCTACCCCCTGTTGTCAATATGACGCAACCCTCCCTATAATTTACGAGATCGCCCTATTGTTCATATGGCGATCTCGCAATGCTCCATCGTTCTGGAAGGTTATTTCAATAGAGGATTAATGCTGTCTTCCATAATTTTCAACGCTTGCTCGGTTGTCGTGGAACCGAGCAATATCGCATCCATGTTTAATGTCACCTGCTCGTCAATCTTGACCCAGTTCGGATGGGAAGGCCTGATTTTACCTTCGGCCAACCGGTCGTACGCAGCCACTTTCATCGTTTCAACGGTCGGGAACGGGAACTTGTTGAGATACTCATCGGAGTACAGGACAGACTTTCTCTGCGGCACAAAAAACTGGGCTACTTTAGCTGCATTTTCCTTATTACTAATAAATTTTAAATATTCCAATGCTTCTTCCGGATACTCTGCGTCTTTGAAGATCGAATAGCCTCCAAAGCCGATAGGCACCGTGACGCCATGGTCGCCTTTCGGAAGCGGAGCAATATCCCATTCGAAATCGACTTTGTCACGATAAGCGCTTGTACGGGTAACGTTCTCAAACGCCATACCAAGCTTACCTGTATCGAAAGTTAACTGCTCACCGATGCTTGGATGCGCTTTCTTATCGAGCAGCCCTTTAAAGAGATTGATCGCTTTGGCCGTCTCCGGCGTGTTCATAGCGAATTGCGTTGTGTCTTCGTTGAAGATTTCGCCACCCATCGCCCAAATCAATGGAATTAGATTGTCGGACCAGTTGGAGGAACTTTGTATGAACTTCACGCCGTATACCCCTTCTTGCGGTTTGGAGATCGCTTCGGACGCTTTGACCATCTCATCGTAAGTCCAGTTGCCCTCTTCATAAAGCTCCATTGGCGACTTCAATCCATTCGCTTCAAACAGTTTTTTATTGTAGAAAACGACCTGAGGCGGCGTAGAGAATGGAATGCCGTAGAGTTTGCCGCCCTTTTCAAATGCAGTGAGCGTGGATGGTATTATATCATCGAACGCATAAGCCGTGTCCTCTTTCACGGACGAAATATCAAGCAGCTGGCCCCCATTCATAAATTGTGGAATCATGCGCTCTGAGATCCATACGATATCTGGCGAGGTTTTGGTCGCTGCCATGATCGCCAGTTTCTGCTGGTAGTCCGCCCACGGAATCACGGAAGTTTTGACTGTCACATTCGGATGGAGCTTCTTGTATTCCTCAGCAAGCTCGTCATACAACGCCACCTGGGCATCACTGCCCCAAACGGACATTTCAAGCTCTATAGGATCTTTTGACTCAGCAGCCACTTCCGTACTCGGCGTATTGTTCGCTTTTTCCTTGTTTGCCATTGCGGCGCCATTATTGTTATTTCCTTTTCCTCCACATGCGCTCAGCAATCCGAGCAGCAATACAACAGACAGCAAGACAAACCCATATTTCTTCATTTTTATGCCCCTCTCTACGTTTGTAATCGCTTTCTATCACTAGTATAAATCTGATGGCTTCCAGAAAAAATAACACGAAATCGAGAAAAACTATGTAAATTCGAGTACTTTAATAGAACCAGTTGAATAACAGAACATCGGCCTAAGCCCGCGTAACAAGGACTTAGGCCGAGAAGGTTCCTAATCGTTGACGAAGCCGACAAACACCTCATTGATTCTGGCCATCATATCGTTCAAATTGCCGTTGCCCCATGACGGACGGACAAAATGGAAGCGCAAGGCAGTCGTCACGACGGGGTTTTCCAAATTCAACGTCGTATACTGACCCAAAAAAGCGTCCTGATCATTATTTCGGACTTCGGCTATCGTCTTCCATTCTCCGTCTTCCAAGATCTGCAGATCAAAATCTCTGACATGCCAGTTGGCCGAGCCTATAACCGGTACATGTCCGCTCCACAGCTTCACTTGGTTGATCGTTTGCTCCGTTGTCCAGCCCAGCATCAGATAAGGTATTTGGGAGCCGTTTGATATCCACCGGGTTTCCAAGTTTCCGTCAAGTACTCTATCTTTTGTATTTGTACCCAGCGTTGAATCGACCGACAACTGCGCAGTAATCGCCAGATTATTGGTTACATTAAGAATGAACTCTCCAGTGCGAGCAACGCCATCCAAGAGAACAGTTGCTTGCAATGCTGCTTCTCCAGCGTGAAGCGCGGTAACCACGCCCGTATGATTAACAGTCACTATATCCGGCGTCAGACTTATAAAAGATATGTCCGCATTTTCCAACGAAACGTCCGATCCTGTATTGTATGTGCCGGTCACATGCAGTTGGGTAGTCATGCCCGGCACCAGCTGCGAACGATCCGCCGTTACCGCTACGGCCGCAAGTTCAACGGGAGGGTAAGTTTCAACCCGCAGGTAAGGCCTAAAGCTGGAGTCGGATCCATTGTATAAATGCGTCAAGTAACCGGTTTGATTGGCATTCTGGGCATAAGCAAGCGATATCGTCCGATCGCCATCCAGACGTTCTTGCACGAGCACAGTCGCATCGAATACATACCAGGCGTACTCGCCTTTATTATTCAGCTGCACAGTCGAGAGCTTCTGACCAAGCTCTGGCGGAGACTGGTACGTATTCCATTGCATGGTATCGCTGTCCCAGTCATTGCTATCCACTGCATAGAGAGAAGTTGCAGCCCCCGTCTCTCCAGCAGGGCTCTCTAGCGCTTGTCCATACACATAGAGCCATGCGGTAGCCAGCTTGCCTTCAATGGAATTCAGATCGAATTGCTGATAGCTTCTCACCGATTCGCTATCATCTCCGCCTTTAATCTGTAAGAGATTCGCAACCGTGGCGTTCTGAGCATTTTTCTGTACGCTTGCCGCCCTGGTCGCCGGTATCCGTTCGGAAACCGCCACTTTATTCTCATAATCCGTCCCGGTATTTCCACTGATCTCATTGCCGAAGAGACGAATATTCGTGCCGTGTGAGATCATAACGCCATTCGTATTTCCTGTAACATGATTGTCCTGAATGACAATATTCTCGGGTATGCCTGCGCCGTTCCCGGCGTTGGTCGGATCGCCGTCGTCTTTCATTGCAATTATACCCCAGAAGTCGGGAGCCGTATTGTTCACGATCTGATTGCCCTTCACAATCGTTCCGGGCGCATTTTTCAGACGTATTCCCTGGCTCCCCGCGTTCGTGAATCCGGTAATGATATTATTCTCGATAATCGTATCAGGAGATCCTAAGTACACCTGTACCCCATACCGTTTCACATTCTCGATTAAATTGTTATGAATGTAATTGCCTGGTCCAGCGGCATCATGCGTAGCGCCCGGATTGCCGACGCCGACAGCCGCTTCGCCGCCGCCAACGATATGATTGTCTCTTACTTCATTCATATACTCGTCTTCTCCGTGGAAATCGATAGCGTCTAATGCCGAGTTCAAGTAGTAGTTTTTTTCAATGAGATTGTTATGGGTGTAAGAATGCGCCATCGTTCCGTGACGAAGATAGGGACCGATAAACTCGTTGTTGCGAACAACATTGAAACGAGAGTCGTCATTTCTGCCGAGCCGGCTTTCCTTGGACTTGCCTTCGATGGAAACGCCATAACCGTTTCCGCCCTCGGCTAAGTTCGTCGCATTGCGAAAAAGCGAATTTTCCACAATAACATCATGACTGTTCGTAATGACAACGCCGATCCGTTGAAACTTCTCGATCGTCAGTCCATCCAGTGTAATGTTATAGGACGGTTTGCCGGAAGCGGCGGTAATCATGATCACCTGCTTAGGTCCACCCCGATCCGGATTCGCAACCGACGTATTCGTTGAATAATTCAAGTCCCAGCTGGACGTAATTGTCATGTTGCTGATCTTAATATTGTTTTGTCCGGCCATGCGGAATACGATGCCTTCAACCGTAGCATATTCTCCCTGTTCATTAGCATGGTCGGAAACCAGCAGAACGCCATCCTGGCTCTCGCCGCGCATCTGCACGCCGGATTTCATAATGAAATGGGTAACTCCGTCCCTATCTGTGCTCGTTAATTGATAGTGTCCGTTCGGAATATACACTTCGTCCCCAAGCGTCGCTGCAGCCAGTGCAGCCCGGATAGCTTGAGCGTCATCTATTCCGTTGTCGGCAGGATCGGCGCCGAAGTCCAGGACATTATACGTAGTGCCGGTCACTGTCTGAGCCTCATGCGGCACATGCGGTGCGCCATCCGCATAATAGAGACCTGCTTTTGTCGGAATTGGGGAATCCGGATCCGGTCCCGTTGGCGGAATCTCCACATCCCTTAATATAAACCCGTCCACATGGGGAGGGTAAATCTGAATTTCTGAAATGCTTGTCCATTCGCTTGCTCCGCGCCCGACAACCCGTACATAACGGGCGGTGACGGCTTCAAAACCAAAGGCCTCAACCTGGATCGTAGTGCCGCTGCTATCGCCGCTGTATATGCGGGTCCAGTTGGTCTGGTCGTTAGAAACCTCGATATCAATAGTCTTGCTGCGATTGTCTCCCCGGTAGAAAGCGACTCCCAGATAAGAAACCAGCTGTTCCGAGCCCAGATCCAGCTCAATCCATTGCCCGTCATCATACGCCGACCACCTTGTCTGAATATCCCCGTCAATGGCATATTCCGGAATATTGGAATCGCTGCCGCTGGCCCTATAACCCGCGATCGTCAGCGGGGTTGCGCTCGTCGTCTCCATGACGTGAACATCGAATGGCGGTTCCGGCGCAACACTGTAATCGTCCGGGGCGCCGTTCTCGAAATCCTCGAATACGATTTGGTTGGCAGACTCCGCATCGGCTTCGGCCTGCACGCGGCTCGAGCCCATCAAACCCGTGAACAGCATACTCAGGATTAATAATAACGCTGTAGATCTTTTTGCAAGACTAGTCATTATCCACCACATCCTTTCTTTCATGTCATTTCATTAGTTCTTCTCTTACAGTTTTTCTGTAAGCGCTTCCAACTAAACCCAGCCCAAGCTTCCGCTTACACCTCCCGAATATCCGAATGTAATCCTTCTGTCGCAATACATGAAGTCTCTGCACCAATTGAAAGCGCTTAACAATAAGTATACAAGTCAGCCTGTCAGTGAAAAACAACGTATTTTCGAGAAAAACTACGATATTCATAGCATCTGTTTTGTTTGGTGCTCAAAGATCTGACCGGCCTCAACTCAGCGGCCTTTTTCTATATTCAGTAGGCTTCGCTCCACAATGCTGCCGAAACACGGCCATAAAGTGATTGGCGCTGGCATAGCCGCAAAGGTTGGCGACCTCGTATATTTTCAGATGTGTATGGGTCAGCAGCTCCTTGGCTTTACTCATCCGGCAGGCCGTCACATAATCAGAATAGTTTTGTCCGGTTTTCACCTTAAACAATGTGGATAAATATTGATGATTCAAATGCACCTGCTCCGCAATGAATGGAAGTGAAACATCCTGATCCAGACAAGAGACGACCAGTTCCTTCACTCTTCGAATCGTCAGATCTTCATGGGCTGCTTCGGCGTTAGGCGTCTCTACCGCCCGCTCGCGGTCCAGCCGCGCTTTCAAATTCAATAGAAAATGGGAAAGCTCAATCCGGTCCACCGGCTTCAGGATGTAATCCGACGCATTGTGACGCATCGCCGCCTTGGCATAAGTGAAATCTTCATGCCCGCTGATGATTAATACAGGAAGGCTCGGATACAACCCCCGGACATGCCGCAATAACTCGATTCCGTTCATCTGGGGCATACGGATATCCGTAATCAGCAAATCTACCGATTGCATTCTGAGAAGCTCCAGCGCAGCGATACCGTGCTCCGCTTCCGCGGTTACCCTGTAACTGCCGATCACTTCCTCGATCATTATCTTTAACCCTTCCTGAATTTTCTTCTCGTCTTCTACCAGCATTACATTGTACATTCCAATTCCCCCTATCGTAATGGCAGCCGGATTCTCCATTGTGTTCCGGAGGCCTCATCGCTCTCCACGCTTAAGCCGTATTCCACACCATAAAGCAGTTGAATGCGATGGTGAATATTTTTGATGGCATAACCTTTCAGCGTATCTCCAAACTTTGGACGGCTGCCGTCCCGCTCCGGCTTGCACAACATCTGATGGCGAACCTCCAATAAACGTTGCGGCGGCATCCCCACCCCATTATCCTGTACAGTCAGGAGCAAATCCTGTTCCAGCACGGATGCCCTGATCGTTATCGTTAATCCGCTATTGCCCATTCCGTGCTCCAATGCATTCTCAACCAGCGGCTGAAGCAGCAGCTTTGGTACAAGACAAGATTCGAAGGACGGATCCACATACATTTCCGAATTCAGCTTCTCGCCATGCCTGGATAACTGAATTTGCAAATAAGCGTTAACGAACCGTATCTCCTCCTTCAATTGCACCGGTCGTTCCTGCTTGTCAACCGTGTATCTCAGCATTTTCCCCAAACTGGCAACAATATCGCTGATTTCGAGATTTCTCTCCTTCAGCGCCTGCATGCTTACCAATTCCAACGTGTTGTACAGAAAATGCGGATTAATCTGGCTTTGCAGAGCCGACAGCTCGGCTTCGCGTTCGCGCAGTTTCGTTTCATATACCTCCTTGACCAGCCGCTCCACTTCCGTCACCATCAGATTGAAACCCTCAGCCAATTGCCCGATTTCATCGCGATTCATCAAGCTCAAATCTGCCCGTTCGCTGAAAGCCCCGTCCTTTACCCGCCGCATGCGCGACTGAAGATAACGGATCGGCCTAACCAGCCGCTCTGACGTGAAAATCGCAAGCAAATAGGCAATGATAAGCGATATGACTGAAATGAGGATCGTAAATCCGACGATTTCCTTGCCGCCCCGTTGCAAATCGGCTATCGGGATAAGTCCGTGAATATTCACTTTCGTTGATTTGGAGTGCATGGTTGTGTACAGATAAGTCTGGCCGTTCCAATCTATCGTTCCGTCCCCCGGACCAATATCCGGGAAATTAACCGGTTCATCCGGAAATAACAGCTCGCCGTTATCCTTTGTCAAGTAAAACTGGCTGTTTTCGCTGAGCCATACTTCTGACAATAACGCTTCGAGCTCTTTCATGTTAAAATCAATTTTGACGACCCCAATGCTTTGGCCCGTTGCAGGGTGATTCAATGCTCTGGCAGCGGAAATAACCCGTTCCGATCGTTTGTAATAAGTCGTCTCGTGAGGTTCAATAATGACAAGCCTACCTTCCGCATCCAGCACCTCCTGCATCCAGCTATTCCCTTTCTCGTTCCAATAACGCTGCGTCAGTTTTTCTTGGACGCTGAACATAATGCCGTCGCGGGTGAAAAAGATCATTCGTTCAATTCCGGGCTGATCCAATGTGAGCGAAGCCGCTACTCTTGCCATTTTGGTAATTTCCGCCGACGGAATAAGCTTCTCCTCGCCTGGTTCTTCATAACTGTGCTTCTCCAAAATCCGCAGCACGTCTTCGTTATACAAGGGAGCCACAGTTATTCTGTCTGCGTCTTTTATCGTATTTTCCAAATTAATTTTCACTTGATTCATAATTTGCATGGAGTACGCCCTGGAGTTTTTTTCGGTTTCCTCCGCAAATTTATTGTAAGTGCTGATTCCGCTTATCAGGAATGGAATGGTGATAAGCAGAACGAACATGGTAATAAATTTGGCTCGTATCGAAATATACCGCTTCATTTCACCGATTCCTCCTGACAGATTCTAAACTTAAGCAGGTACTATCACATGGTAAAAAAGGCCGCTCATCCGGTAGAATGTTTGTTTTCCAACAAACTTCCGATACGAGGCGACCTTATGAAAAAGTCTACCATGTCCCAATTATTACTTCAATTGAATTTGGCCGTAATCTTGCTGGCGGATGCGCGCTATACAGTCTGACCACTGCGCAGCAGCGCGCCGTTATGAATGAGCCGCTCCTGCAGCTGTCCAATGTCGATTTTTCCCGGTGATATACCCTGCTCCCATGCCATTGCTGCCGCCGTACCCGCAGCCTGTCCCGTCGCCATGCAGCTAGGTGTCAGACGCGTCGTTGCCAGCGCCTCATGCGTCGTCGAGATGCAGCGGCCTGCCACAAGCAGATTGTCAATCCGCTTCGGCAGCAAACAGCGGTAAGGAATATCGTATGCCCCGTCTCCCTGGACCCATGCGGCCTGTACGCCCTTGCCGGATGGATCGTGAATGTCGATGGGATAGCCGCTTCGTGCAATGCAATCGTCGAAAGCGCGTCCATCTACAACATCCTGTACCTGGAGTGAATAGCAGCCGTCTATTCTGCGGCTCTCGCGTATGCCGATTTGCGCTCCGACCGAAGAGATGGAAGCGTTCTCGAAGCCTGGCAAGCAGCGGGTCATGAAATCAGCGACCATGCGCACCTGCTTCCTGCCCTGCACCTCTCCTTCCGTCAAATCCTCCAGTTCAGTTCCGTCCAGCCCTTGAACACGAGTCGTATTGACAAGCACTTCGTCCGGTCCCGGACCTGTGAAGAAAAGGACCTGGTCTCTGTTAATGGGCAGGTCAGCCTCCTTCCAATGCTTGAAGTAACCCAATACGCCGGACAATGGCAGTTCCTCCAGCTCATCGAAAGGCGTCTTCTTGTAAAACTCGTCCGGATGGTCGATCATATACCGTTTAACTCTCGCCAGGTCAACGCCTCTCATTCGGAACTTCATCGTCATCGGCTGCGTCAAATTGTCGCTGTCGCGTCCTTGCAAGCACGGCGCGCCTGAGAGATAGGCTAGATCGGCGTCCCCTGTCGCATCGATGAACTGCTTCGCTGAAATTTCGTACTTCCCGGACTTGGTAGCGAGTCGTACCGTTTCAATGAGGCCTTCCCTGGTCTGCACTTCGTCCATGAAGCTGTGCAGCAGCACCTTCACGCCCGCCTCGCGCAGCATATCGATAATTAACACCTTATACACTTCAGGATCATAAGGGGTGATCGTCTTTACAAAGCCTACCGTATCGCGAACGTGACCGGGCGAAGCTCCCTCGGCCATCAAGCGATCTACAATTTCCTGCGCCGTTCCGGCAATGACCTGCTTGCCATCCATCGTGTGAAAGGTCATCCATGGATAGACTAGAGCAGCAGTCGACATGCCGCCAAGAAAACCGTATCGTTCAATCAGCAGCGTTCGCGCCCCGCTTCTTCCAGCTGCCAGCGCCGCATTGATGCCCGCCGGCCCTCCGCCGCATACCACAATATCCGTCTCTATTTTTCTCATGCTTAACCCCTCCTCTGAAAGTACTTTCATTATAGGAGCTGGGGGGACTTCTAAAGTAGTTTAAGTTTAGTTTAAAATAGAGCAATCAAGCGTTAGCGTGGACGATAGCTTTACGTTCGCATCCCCTAACCAAACGAAGAAAAGTGGAAGGCGGTTTTGAAATTGGGAACTCGTAAATCGATTACTCTGCACGATCTTTCCAAAGAACTTGGTCTTTCGATTCAGACCATATCCAAGGCGCTGAGCGGACAAGCCGGCATGTCCGAGGAAACGCGGAGCCGCATTATTCGAACAGCCTTCGTACGCGGCTATTTGACTGTATCTCAGGCACGTGAGATGGTCAGCCGCGGCATCGCGCCTTATCCTGCCTTCCAGTTTCGATTTGTATTGATACAATCCCGGCAATCTATGAATTACAACGTATTGTTGACAGAGGGGTTAAGAGAGAGGCTCGATCAATTGGAGCATCGACTGGAAAGCTATGTGCTGGATGAGGATGTGCCAGATCACGCATTCTCGGACTGGATGGAGCAGCGTAATTTGCCGACGGCGGACGGTCTGTTCATCGCGCCCCGGCTGCTCTCGGACTCCACGGAGCGCAAGCTGTTCGAGCTGCCTTTACCCAAGGTGCTGATTAATTATCCGAGACCGCTTTCCCGAATCGACAGCGTGATCTGGGATGTGTTCGAAGCCGTCTGCATGGCCGTGGACCGACTCGCGCAGCTTGGCCATACCCGTATTATGTACGTAGGAGATATTCACAGCCAGCGGGGGTATACAAGAAGATGGCAGGCGTTTGAGGAAATGATGGGTGAGCTTCAGTTGGATCATGACGCAGAACTGCAAATAACAGACGTTTGGGACGAGTGCATGCTGATCGACAAGCTGCGCAGCAGCCAACCAACAGCAATCATTGCCGGCATCGATGAAGATATCGTAAGGTTGTACGACAGCCTTACCTCCCTCGGTTATCGCATCCCGGAGGACATCTCCCTAGTCGGCTTGGCCAACGGACCGGTGGCGGCGATACCGCATTTAAGCCGCCCTCAGCTTCTGATCAGGGAGACCGGATATAAAGCGGCTGACAAAATGCTGTGGCGCCTCGCCAACAATGGCGAGCCTTGCGAGCATATTCGTATTGCCGGCCCTTTCCATAACGGGCAAACCATCCGGCGCTTCAGCTGAGAAGCGCCGTTATCGTTTGATGTTCGGACGAGCTGCTATACCGGTTGTTCGATTCGCGGCTCACTGAGGTCCGCCTTTTCCGCAGTCGCGTTCTCAGGCTTCACCGAACAGAGTCGGTTGCAAATTTGACATTAAATGATATAGATTGGTAAAGCTAGTTTGCACGCAGCCCATCGGTGCTGTTCTGCAAACATCCTGTTCTACTACGTACCACTCGACTCCGTTCTCCTCTCCCCAGCGAATAATCGGTTCGAATTCAATCAATCCTGTACCGATTTCCGCAAAGGCCTGCTCACCGTCCGCGGTCATATCCTTCATATGGATAATCGGCATCCTGTCCGCATAGGGCTTGAAGAATGATGCAGGCTCAAAACCACCCTTCTGAAGCCAATATACATCAAGCTCTGCAAGGATTTCATTGTCTGCACCAGCCTCAAGCAAGTACGAAAGCGCATCCTGCCCCTCTATCACCGTTTCAAATTCAAAAGCATGATTGTGATAGCTGATTCGGAAGCCTTGACCCTTCAGATGCTTCGCAATACCATTCAAATCTTTCTTCAGTTGTTTGTATCCACCTTCATTTCGCAGCTCAGCGGGAATACTCGGGCAAATAATATCCCGTGTGCCAAACAGCCTAGCGTCCGAGACCACTTTGCCTATGTTCGCTACAATGTCATGGAAACCAACATGCATGCCTGCGGTCTTCAATCCAACTTCGTCCAAAACCGCTTTGAGTTCCTGCGGGTCATAGCCTTGAAAGCCCGCAAACTGTACGCCGCCATAGCCAATTTGACTTATTTTACGAAGAACTCCCGGGAAATCTGCAAGGCACTCCTCGCGAAGCGTATACAATTGAACCGCAATCTTATCCATTAACAAACTACCATCTCCCTTCAATTCATTAATCCCCAGTATAGTGACAACTGATTTAGAAGTGAATATCCGATTCTCTGCTTGTTGACTTATTTTGCAACATTTATGATAGTAGAAATAGTTTACTCACTTGGAGGTGGCAGCAAATGATGGACGCATCGTGGATCGATTGCCTGTTGATCGGTTATTCTCATCATACTTCTCCATTCACCGGCTCCTTACAAAAGGGTACAGCCGACAATCGCTTGCTCCTGCGCTTCCAGGTAAAAGGGACATGCCGTGTCGAGATTAATGACGAGACATTTGTTGTGCAACCCGGTGATCTGATCATCCGCAAGCCAGGGGAATACTACCGGTTAGTGGTTGAGGCCGATAAAGACGCTGAAGCCTCTCAGCCCATTGAGAGTGCCGATTACTACTTATCCTGCAGCGGAGTATGGACTCAGCAGTGGTGCAGCAGAAATAATTTTCCAAGCAAGGTTCATCTGGATACGGCGGAAGACTTCTTGGCAATGTGGAGAAAACTGATGTATGAGAAGCGGAATATTCATGGGGATAATGCGGAAATGATGGACGCTTTGATCAAAGTTTTATGTCTAACTATCGAGAGGTATGTTAGGAAGCAGACGGTGGCGGCCTCCAGGCCTGAGCTCAACATTCCTTACAAAATGAAGCAGTATTTGGAGAAGCATGCTACCGATCCTCTGACGCTGACCCATATCGCCGAACGTTATGGCATCAGCGTATCGACAGCCTCCCACTTGTTTAAGCAAGCGTTCGGGCAATCTCCAATGCGATATGTCATTGAGATCAGGCTGTCTATCGCCTCGGAGAGAATTCTATACAGCGACATGAAACTGGAAGATATCGCCGAAGCCTCCGGGTTTCGCAGCTATCCTTATTTCAGCCGCGCCTTCCGGAATCATTTTCACACCAGTCCCAGCAAATACCGCGTTCGGAACCAGCTTCGCATGGTAGAGAATCCTTAACTTGGAACGAAGCATCTATTATATTACCGCTGCTCCCCGCTACAGCCTTAGGCGGTATTGATGCGGAGACACGCCCATAATCCGTTTGAACAGGCTAATAAAATAAGAGGTGCTCGTAAACCCTACCTGCTCGCCGATCATTTCTATGGATTTGTTTGTCGTTTGAAGCAGACTGCAAGCCTGCTGCATTCTGCGGGCTGTCAAATAACCGGTAATGCTGCTACCCGTCTCTTGCCGAAACAGCCGGGACAAATAAGATTTTGACATATGGAGTTCGTCCGCAAGCAGCTCCAGCTGGAAGGGCTCTCCGTAATGATTTTCAATCCATGCCATAACACGTTCCGATTGTCGAATCGGCTTCATATGTTCCTCCTGCTTGGGCCCCGGAATAACCTTTCGTTTAATTAACGACAACACCTTTAACAAATAAAGCGCGCTCTGCTCTTCGTTGCTGCTGGCGGAGGAAGCTAGCAGGCTATTCTGAAATGCGGAGCATGCGGTATTCAACTCTTCATTGCAATCGATCATATCTATGCCCTGCAAAGCGATAAGCCCTTGAAGCATTCGTTTATAGACGTCATAAAGAGCCGGAAACGCTCTTAAATAGCCCTTCATAAATACAGGGTCGAAATGAAAGACGCTGCGTTCATATGGCCGGCTTTCATCCACCTCCACATAAACATTATGCAGCTGATAGGGCTCGAAATAAAACAACATCCCTGGCTTAAGCTCGTATGTCTTCTGATTGACGGTAACCGAGCCGTGTCCCTGATGCACAGCCAACACCTCGAAACCCCTATGAAAGTGGTAATACCCCTCAAAATCTTGCTGCGACCAGTTGCGGTATGACCAAAGAAAAGATAGTCCCCCGTAGTCCATTTCCTGAAACAGCGTCCCCTTCACTGACTGCACCCCTTCATTTCAACAAGTCAACAGAACAACATTTTTAACCATTGTAGCGTAACTTTGTCCATTTGTCAGAGACTATAATGATAGCAAGCAGCTTAACCACAATCATGGGTCAACGAGGAGGCTTACTACAAAATGAATCAGGCATACAAAGAAAAAATATTGGTGCAATTAACCGAAAAGGTAGAGCACATGATAAACCAAATTGGAGATAAAACGCCTCATGTGGCAAAAACCAACGGCATCTATGACGACACAGACGATAACTGGTGGACGTCCGGCTTCTGGCCCGGCATACTCTGGGTTATGCATGATGCAACAGGGAAAGAGTCATTCAAGGCAGCTGCTTGGGAATGGGACGCCAAGCTGGAGCGCTGCTTCTGCGAGCATCCGGTACAATTGCATCACGATGTCGGCTTTCAGTTTCTGCCGACTGCTGTCATCAAATACGAATTAACGGGCGATCAGGAAGGTCTGCGAATCGGTTTGGAGGCGGCAAACTTCCTAGCGGGCCGATTCAACGTGAATGGCGAGTTTATTCGTGCGTGGAACGGGCAAGAGGCCCTCGGCTGGGCCATTGTTGATTGCATGATGAATATCCCCCTATTGTTCTGGGCAAGCCGCACGACTGGCGACCCGCGTTACAAGCATATCGCGATACGTCACGCGGACACCTTCCTCCGTTACGCCATTCGCGAGGACGGCTCGGTATGTCATATTTTATCTTTTGATCCGGAGACGGGCGCGTTTATAGAACCGCTGGGCGGTCAAGGCTTTTCCGGCTCTTCAGCGTGGAGCCGAGGCAATGCCTGGGCGCTTTATGGCCTCGCGATTGCTTACCGATGCACCGGACTTGAGCGTTATTTGCACGCGGCGAAGCGGGTTGCGCATTACTTTGTCGCCGCCCTGCCGGAAGACCGTGTGCCGTATTGGGATTTCCGCGTAGAAAACATAGAAAACGAGCCGCGCGATACTTCCGCTGCCGCCATCGCAGCATCCGGTCTGCTCGAACTTGCTGAGCTGGTTCCATTCGCGGAACGTCGGATCTATAACGCGGCTGCTGAGAGAATCCTGTATTCACTGAGCGTGAATTATGCAACCTGGGACAATCCGGACCATGAAGCAATTCTTCTCCAAGGCACCGGACATAAGCCTGAAAACGCCAACATCAACGTATCGCTTATATACGGAGACTACTACTTCGTAGAGGCATTCGCCAAGCTTAACGGCTGGAGCCACAGAATCTTTTAACCAGCCTCGTTCCTTTGGTCATAGCAGGCCACGTACGAAGTTTCTTAATTGCAAAATAAGAGCCATCCGGGAAAGAAACTTCACTCCTCGGATGGCTCTTCAACATTTATTTAATGATCGTAATTATCGCTTAATGAGCTGGAAATCATCATAATGAAAACCCGGAGCAACGACACATGAAACAAGTACAGGCTCGTCCCCTAGCAGGTGGGACATTTGCCATTCGTTAGCCGGCACTAATGCTTGCGGCTGATGACCTGCCAGCACATCAGGTCCAACAATAATTTCTTTTCTGGTTTCCGGCGCATCTTCGGTACCGCCAAGCGTAAGCATTAATGGACTGCCCGAATGCCACATCCACAGCTCGTCTGAATAAACCTTATGCCAATCTGAAAACTCACCTGGATGAAGCATAAAATAAATTGATGATGCTGCGAAGCGTGGTCCTGAATAAGGAGCTCCAAGCACCTCCTGCGGTATTGTGAAACCAGCCTTCCAAATTTCCTTGTACCAGCCGCCCTCGATATGCTCCTTCAAACCAAGCGTTTGTACGAGCGGTGACAATTGTTTCACTTCTGCTCCCATCCATTTCAACCTTCTTTCTCTCTTTTTCGTTCTATTCGCCTTAAAAAAATCGTTTACTTATTTTATAACGCTTAGGGTCTATCGTCAATTTATTAAACAGCTGGGAATAGAGGGCAATAATCAATTTTTCTTTGTTAATATGTAACATCGCCTTTTTAATTTTCTATTTATAAGTTATACTTATATTAACGAAATCTTTTGGAGGTGGACAGATGAACAATGGCATACATGATTTCAGCCCTATTAGCCGCAAGCATTTAATGAACTTGTTCCTTATTGTTCCGCTGCTGCTCGCAGCGCTGTTCGCCTACCAAGCAGGCAATATGTTTGAGTTAACAGCTGGTGCAAGCCGCATTACTACGGCAGCCAAATATGCGACGTCAACCGTACGCAAACAGAGCACCACTGCCACAACATTTTTACCTGAAAACGCACTCGTTGCCGCCTATATGCATGCTCTCATGCTTATTTATTGGCGTTCCACAACCCTATCCGCACTCGTCACTACTTATCGACAGAGATTGCGCGATCTGCTCATGACTCCGATTAAATTCACTTCCCATTTCGTTGGTTAATCCTCTCATTTTGTTCGTATACTAACAACAAATGAGGAGGCATACACAATGAATATTAGAGAATCCGATCTGCCCGGCATTGGCCGAAAGTACCAAGTTATGACGAGGAGCGGCGATAAGTTTGTCATTATTATTCATGATGACGGACGCCGTGAGATGTATCACTTTGACTATGAGGATCCAGATGATAGCATTTCCATGGTTACCCTAGAGGATGAAGAAGCAAGACAAGTCGCTGCCATCATTGGCGGTATGACTTACAAGCCGAAAGCGCTTGAAACGATTGAAGTCGCACTCGATGATCTAACGATTGAGTGGTACAAGATTGAACCAAACGCCGCATGCATTGGCAGAACAATCGGCCAGGCCGATATTCGCCAAACGACTGGAGCGACCATTATCGCTGCGGTTGAGAAGGAAGCAAAACATATTAATCCCGGCCCCGACTATATATTCAAAGCAGATACTACCCTCATTGTTGCAGGTGAACGCCAGCATCTGAAGCTACTTAAGCTGATGCTGCAAAATGGGAGCCGTTAATTATGGATCACATGGTGCTGGAGATCGGTCTTGCTGTTATACTCATCGCCTTAGTCGGGCTGTTAGCTGCAAAAATTCGGTTTTCCGTCATCCCGTTTTATATTTTAATCGGCATGGCCGTAGGTCCACATGCTCCGCACGTAGGCATACTGGACTTTAGGTTTATTCATAGTGCAGAACTAATTGAATTCATGGGGCGGCTAGGTGTGCTGTTCCTCCTGTTCTATTTAGGTCTGGAATTTTCTGTGGGTCGATTAATGAAATCGGGTCGCTCAATAGCGGTAGGCGGAACGATCTATATTCTGATCAACTTTTCACTTGGCTTATTATTTGGCTGGATCAACGACTTCCCAGTAGCGGAAACCATGGTCATCGCCGGCATTACAACGATCTCATCGAGCGCTATCGTCGCGAAGGTGCTCGTCGATTTAAAGAGGACTGCCAACCCGGAGACAGAAATGATTCTCGGCATCATTATGTTCGAGGATATCTTCCTTGCTGTATATATTTCCGTGCTCTCCGGACTCGTGCTCAGTGATTCGTCATCTTTAGGCGGAGTACTCCTGTCTGCTTCCTATGCATTAGGATTCATGCTGCTCTTCTTGATTATCGGCAGGAAGGCTGCACCGCTTCTGAACAAAATTCTCAATATTCGCTCGAATGAGCTTTTTCTGCTGCTCGTATTCGGCTTCTTGTTCCTCGTAGCAGGCTTCTCTGAAACGATTCACGTAGCTGAAGCGATCGGCGCTTTGCTTGTAGGCTTAGTACTAGCTGAGACTGTTCACATGAAGCGAATTGAGCATATGATTTTGCCTTTCCGTGACTTCTTCGGCGCTTTATTTTTCTTCAGCTTCGGACTGACCATCGACCCATTCGCACTTGGCGGAGCCGTATGGCTGTCACTTGGTGCGGTTGCCGTTACACTATTCGGTAACTTCTTGGCAGGCATGTTAGCCGGTAAAAGTGCTGGCTTAACGCCGAAGGCATCGGCTAATATAGGTTTGACCATCGTATCTCGCGGCGAGTTCTCCATCATTATGGCGAACCTCGGCAAAGCAGGCGGCTTGCTTGAGCTCCTGCAGCCATTCGCTGCCTTGTATGTACTCATTCTGGCGATATTGGGACCACTTCTAACTAAGGAATCAAAGTGGGTATTCAAAGTGTTAAACAAAGTATTTAGGTGGGAAAAAGGAAAGAAAGCACGGGAGCCTGGAAGCAAGGGCTGACCAAGCAATGAATATAAAGGGACCTAGCCGTTGTCGGCTAGGTCCCTTTCTTCATTTTCAAATAAATTCCTATTGCTGATTCACATCAAACGTTGCTTTATGGTATGCATTCCGCCAAGCTCTGCCGTATAATCGAAGCAGAACAGCTAAAATAAGGGATCAAAATGAATGAACGAAAGGAAATTTATAAAAATGACTGCATCACTGCTATATATTGAAGATGATATCGAAATCGGAAGCTTTGTCTCACAACATTTGCAAGAGCAAGGCTATAAGGTTGAATGGTTAAAAAACGGCGAGCATGCGCTCGAGGCCGCTACAGGCTGCAGACTCGTCATCCTAGACGTCATGCTGCCAGGACTCGATGGCTTTACTATTGGACAACGTCTGAAAAAAGCAGCGCCGGACGTCCCGATTCTTATGCTTTCAGCGCGCACCTCCATCGATGATAAGCTGCAAGGGCTGCAGTTCGCTGACGACTACCTCACTAAGCCTTTCCATCCCGACGAGCTGACCGCTCGCATCGAAGTGCTCCTTCGCAGGTCAGGCGCACGCCTTGCTGAGCCTTTGGCTATTAAGCATCTATTAGTCTACGAGCAGCAAAACCGGGTGGAGAACCGCGAGACCGGGGAAGAAATTATGCTGACAGGCAAGCAGTTTCACATTTTCAGCTATCTGCTGCGCCATTTGGGACAACTGCTTACGAAAGAACAAATCTATGAGGCCGTATGGGGAGAATCTTTTATTGATGGAGATAAAACGTTAATGGTTCATATCCGTTATTTGAGGGAAAAAATCGAACGAAACCCCGCTGCTCCTGAAATTATTGAGACGGTACGCGGCATCGGCTATCGGGTGCGCGCATGAAGAAGCCCAAACCACACGCTGGAGGCATGAAGTTTCGACAAACCTTATTGTCTCGCTACCTGCTTATCATTTTGTTTGCTTTTCTGTTTATTCCGATCATATTTCCGGTAGCTTCTATTCTTTATATGCTTATTCAAGAAAATACGCAAACCGCTAATATGGACTATTTAAAGTATGGCAGCGGGAAAGAATTAACTACAATTTGGCATAAGCAGGCCGCCGAGTTAACGGAGAAAGATCCCACTCAAATCGACAAAAGATTGCATGAGCTAAAACAAACTTACCCCGAGGCTTCCCTCTTCTGGGTTGACTCTGCAGGATCAACAAGGCTGCAGCTTCCTGTACAAGAGCAACTACCAAGCAGGTGGACGCCTGCAAGTTCCATTCAATTTATGAAAGCAAGCATCGACAGCGATCCCTTTACGGTCGTGTCCTTCCTTGGCGCAGACCATAAGGAGTCTGGATTCATGGTGATGCAGCTGCAGCGCTCCATCATTCAGATCGATAAGCCGGTCGGTTCAGGAACACCCTTTTATTTGGCGTTTCTGTTTATTATGTTCGCCTTTTTCTTCTTGATATCCCTGCTCTTCTTCCGGCATATTCGCAAACGTCTGCTCAGTCTGCAATCAGCGATGACGCTGCATGGCGACAACGGTCTTCCAATGCCAATCCTTATTAAGAAAAATGATGAGATTGGGCAGCTGGAGACAGCTTTTAATCAGATGGTTGAACAGCTTAAGGAAAGCAAGGAGCGCGAGCGTGCAGAGGAGGAGCTTCGCAAGCAGCTCATCGCCAGCCTGTCGCATGATCTGAGGACGCCATTAACTGTCATGAACAGCCATCTGTATTCGTTGCATAAAGAACCGTTAAGCTTGAATGCGCAAGCAGCTGTGAAGCAAATGGAGCAAAAAATAACCAGCTTAGACAGCCTCATTGAAAATTTGCTTTCCTACACGCTCATGACAAGCGGCCGCTATCCGCTTAAGCTGGAGCCACTGGATCTGCTGCGATTAGTTCGTGAAAGCGCCGCATCTTGGTATCCACTTTGGGAACAGGAAGGTATCGTCGCTGATGTGGAGCTGCCTGATGGCGCTATGCTTAGTGTTGTCGATAAGGCAGGTTTCCGCCGCGTGCTTGATAATTTATTTCAAAATGTGACGAGGCATGCGAGCGGAGGCAAATACATCGGCATTTCCATAGAGAGCTACCAAGGCCAATCAGCGCTCGTTATTCGCGATAATGGCAACGGGCTAGAGGCTGCTCAGGGCAAAGGTGCAGGAATTGGGCTAGCTATTGTCGATTATCTTCTGAAAGAGATGAAGCTCGAATGGCATAGGGATACTCAAGCTAGCGGAACAACCATTTATATTTATTCAAATTGAATTTAATTTTTTTAAACAAAATTTAAACTTGGGGAGCTCTTCGTTTAACCTTCACCCGTTAATGTAAGTAATGAGGTGATTAACGTGAATGAATGGGTAATCGAAACGAAAGGGCTAAGCAAACGTTATAAAGGGCGTTATGCGGTGTCCAATCTGAATTTAAAAATTGCAAAAGGTGATATTTATGGCTTCCTTGGACCGAACGGCGCTGGTAAAACGACGACAATCCGCATGCTGCTCGGGTTAATCCAGCCCTCGGGAGGATCGGTTCATATTTTCGGGAAATCTTTGAACAAGGAAAGGTTATCTATATTGCGCCGAGTCGGCTCGCTCGTTGAATACCCTTCGTACTATGGCCATTTAAGCGCCGTCGACAACCTAGAAGCTATTCGCCGTATACTCGGTGCTCCTGTATCCAAAATTGCTGAAGTGCTCGACATCGTTGGACTGGCCAAGGAAGCGAGGCGTCCAGTGAAAGGCTTCTCGCTTGGAATGAAGCAGCGACTAGGTATCGCAAGCGCATTGCTGGGCAGCCCGGAGCTGCTGCTGCTCGACGAGCCGACAAATGGACTAGATCCATCCGGCATATTGGAAATTCGTGAATTAATTAAAGAAATGCCTAAGCAGCACGGCATTACCGTCCTTATATCCAGTCATTTGTTAAGCGAGGTTGAGCTTACAGCAGGAACCGTCGGTATTATTCGTCAGGGGGAGCTCGTCTTCCAAGATACGATTAGCCATTTGCATGAACAGGCACAAGGTACAATATCGCTGGTCGTGTCCGAGCCAGAGCTAGCACTTGCTGCCTTGCAGCGGCAAGGTGTGGGCGCTGTACAAAATGGCTCCGCCATTATGCTGGAGCATACCGATAACCCTGCCCTTGCACGCATTGTCAAAAATCTCGTAGAGCGAGACCACTCTATTTACCGAGTCGAGGAGAAACGTAAATCACTGGAGGATCTCTTCCTGCAAATTGTCGGGGAGGGTAAGCTATGATGCTCAAAGCACTTTCAGCTGATTTTTTGAAAATACGCGGCAAGGGGCTATGGTTTCTTATCTTTATTGGCCCTATCGGATTGATCGCTATGCAAGCTCTTAATTACGGACTTCGTTATGATTATTTAACGAACAGATATGCAGGGAGACTCTGGGAGGTCTTGCTTCAGGACATCCAAATATTTGTTCCAATCTCGCTATTTCTTGGAGTGACACTTGTCTCTTCCCTGTTAGCAAATATCGAACATAACACAAACGCATGGAAGCAGCTGCTCGCCCTTCCGATTTCCAAGGGTGCCGTGTTCCGCTCCAAATTCGCATTAAGCTTCCTGTTGCTGCTCTCATCATGTGTTTTGCTGGCTATAGGAACCGCTGCGCTTGGTTTATCGTTGCGATTCGGGCTTAAAGAGATGCCAGTAATCGATATTTTGCGGCTATGCTTCCTGCCGTTTATCGCATCGCTCCCGGCGCTTGCGCTGTTTGTATGGCTTTGCATGACCATGAAAAATCAAGCCATTCCTATTACGTTTGGCGTGTTGATCGCGATCAGCTCCATATTCACAGGTCTGATTTCAAAGAATTGGTCAAAGCTGCTGCCGTTAAACTGGCCGATGCTAGGTTATATGGATCCGCAGCGAGAGCTATTCGTTGGTGGAGGCTTTCTGCTCGGGTGCATCCTTCTACTTGTTGGCGCCTTTCATTTCATCAAAAAGGATGTGAATTGAAATGATTGGTTTCCTGCGTTTAGTCGCTGCGGAACGGATTAAGTTATTCAAAACGTTTATTTGGATACTCATCCCGCTCAGCTCGCTGCTGTCACTTGCTCTTGGCATGTTAATATCGTTTGATTCGCCGGATGCGTCCGCACAATATGCCTTACTCATTGCTTCGATGGCTTCGTTCCATGCTATGCTGTTCTTACCAATATTAACGGGCATTCTGTCCGCTTTCGTATGCAGATACGAGCATGTAGGAGGAGGCTGGAAGCAGCTGCTTACGCTGCCTGTGTCTAGAATCGGACTCTACTTCGCCAAATTCAGTGTAGTTGCTGTTCTCCTTGCCATAACGCAGCTTTTGTTTCTAGGAGCAGTTATTATTGCAGCGACCTATCAAGGCATCGACGGCCCGCTTCCGTGGGCAATGCTCCTGAAAGGAGTTGGCAGCGGCTGGCTTGCCTGTCTCCCGCTTGCCGCGCTGCAACTGCTCGTATCTGTAAGCTGGAGCAGCTTTGCCGCTCCACTCGTCATTAATGTGATGCTTACGCTGCCTAATATGCTTATCGTTAATTCTGAACGCTTCGCGCCCTTCTACCCATGGGCACAACCAATGCTCGCGATGCTAAGCTTCGAAGGCGACAATTTCGGCGCCTTTGCGCTCCCTTTAGAAAACTTGCTCATTACGATAACGAGCAGCTTTGTTTTGTTCTTTGCAATTGGCCTACTTTATTTCACTCGCAAAGAAGTGTAAGCCGCTCAGATACAAATGAAAAAACGGTCAATCCCACTGCAGAGGCGGGATTGACCGTTTTTTATTACTGTATTGGTGACTCACTCATCCCAATCCACTCATTCTTGACGGCATCCTGCCTTATAGGCTCCTAGAGAAACAATCTAACCGGAATTTCTCCTGCTATAATTCCCTCTTCTCAGATAAAAACCAAGTTAACAGGAAATTCTCCCGCTAATCTAGGCAATATTTTAGGAAACTGCCCATTTCCATTGATTTAACGGTACAAATTCCTTCTAATTCAGAATATACGGGCATAATCGCAAAATTAGCTGGAGATTTTCCTGTTCATTATGATTTCTATCAGTAATCCCAGCCTGCTCTGTTAAAAAGTTACGAATCCCATGGCACGTTTCGCTTGAACAAGCGTTATTTGAGCCGTTTCCGAGGCTCTCATCGCTCCTTCTTTAAGGATACGGATCAGCTCATCTGAATCGATAATATCTCTATATCTCTCTTGTATAGGTACTAGCTTCTCGACGACAACCTCGGCTAAATCCTTCTTAAACCCGCCATATCCTTGGCCCTCGTAACGCCTTTCAATCGTCTCGGTGGACTCTCCTGAGAACACCGCATAGATCTCGATCAAATTACTGACCGCAGGTTTATTGTCCCAATCATATCGCACAGACATTTCTGAATCGGTAACAGCTCTTGCGAGTTTTTTACGAATATCAGCTGGCGAGTCAAGTAGCAGCACGTAGCTATTTTTATTGGGGTTACTCTTACTCATTTTTTTAGTTGGATCATCAAGCCCCATAATACGGGAGCCAATAGTGGGGATGATTGGTTCAGGAATTACAAATGTTTTTTCAAAACGACTATTAAATCGCGCAGCTAAATCTCTAGTCATCTCTAAATGCTGCTTCTGATCCTCCCCGACAGGAACATGAGTCGCTTGATAGAGGAGAATGTCCGCTGCCATCAAGGCAGGGTACGTAAACAAAGCAGAGCTGACAGAATCTTTCCCATCTGATTTCTCTTTGAACTGCGTCATTCTGCTCAGCTCTCCAAAGTGAACCTGAGTCTCCATTATCCATCCCAGCTCGACATGAGCAGGCACATGCGATTGTATAAAAATCGTCGCCTTTTTAGGATCAATTCCTGCAGCAATATAAAATGCCGCAATGTCCTTTGAACGCTGAAACAATTCTTTCGGGTCCTGAGGAACAGTCACCGCATGAAGATCCGGTACAAAGAAAAAGCACTCAAAGTCATGCTGCATTTTCACAAATTGATGCAAGGCACCTCCATAACCGCCTATATTAAGCTCCCCACTTGGTTTTATTCCTGAAAGGATACGTTTCATGTTACTTCCTCCTTATTTGCGGCTAATAATTATTGGAGATGTACTTGCTACAAGCGCTTCGTGAGGTCGGTACTACAAAAGATAGAACTATTGCGATATTCGGTATAACGTTATGCTTTAGGGGTACAGAGCTTCCATACTCACAGAAGAGGTGTTGTCCCCATGAAACAAAAGCTGTTTTACGTTTTAGTTGCTATAGCCAGCTATTTTGCAGGCATACTCGCTTATTTAGGTTATTTGGCGCTCGTGTACGATCAGACCCTCGGAAGTGATTCGAGCAAGCTTATCGGCTGGACGCTTCCTTCGTATCTATTCCTTATTCTCCCGTTTTACACCCTGATGTTCCGATGGAGAAAGTCGGCTATTTTTCTGCGCACTGCCCTGCTAATTGTTCTAAGTATCATTGCCGCAGCTTCCGTTACCGTTATGATGGGCTTAGGAATATGGGGAATACAGAATCTCTTTTCTCCTGAGTTCGGACTGTTTATTTTACTATTTGCCAGCTCTGCAATCGTATTCTCTGTAGGTTCTCTTATTGCTATAAAAGAGAAGGGATATCTCATTTTCTTGCTTGCTTCACTTGTAATCATATACCTGCCGATCAACATGCTGGTCTCAGAGGTTGAGAAAAGCAGACCAGTTATCCATCACATTCCGCAAAGCTTTCACGGCACTGTTGTCATTCATTTTGGCGATTCAAGCTCTCCGCCTATCTCTAAGAAAAAAGGATATGAAGTCATTAATATTCCGGAAAATGGTATCTATAAAACCTCCAGTCCTCGACCTGTGCGAGGCATTAGGCATGTATTAGTAGATGAACTGGGCAATGAAGTAAAGGAAATTTCGATCTCTGGCGAAACCATGAAATACGGCTCCAATCCTGGAGTAACGATTAGCGAGTATACTGTGCCTTAACAAAATAAGGCCCTAATTCAGACTCATGGGTTATCACATAGGTCCACTTAAAATGCTCATCTACAATATAGATGTCCTGCTCGCCTTCCACATCCTCAGGCATTAAACGCGCTGCATCTTCTATCAGCAACACTAAATCATGCTGCTGATAGAAGACATAACATGCCTTTTTAGGCTCATTACGGAATGCTTCGACCGCTTGTTCATCGCTTAAGCATGGTATTTTTGCATAGCTGAAAACATGCCATAAATATTGTTCCATATAAATGTTCGTCTTATCTTGAGCATCCAAACCCTCTGCAAAAACGTCCTCCCACTCGCGCTTCATGTCACGACCCTCAAGCTCTGCCTGAGCCACAATCATAGACTTAACTTCAAGTTTGGGTATCAACTCAAGATGCTCAATCCGCACCTTACGATCATCAAACAAAAAACGCTTTATATTGTCCTTCAATTCGTCGCTGGCATGCTCCAGCATTTCGTATAGTCTTCCTGCTTGACGCATTACGATATCAGAGTTAGTCATTGGCTCGTTTTCGAAGAAACCGTCAGGATATTGTCTAACATTCGGTGCATGAACCCAGCCAAAATATTTAAATAAATACTCGAATGTATTCTGTTCAAGACTCTCATCAATAATTTTCTCAATATGTGCTCGACTTACTTTATCGACAATAATCAAATTTTCTTCTGACCAGACGAACGTATTGTCCCTGCTGCTTAAATGATCGTTGCGGATGGATTCGATACATTTTACCGTATAAAAATTAGCTACCCACCGGGAGTAATCTGGAAATGTGACATAAACACTGACGCGAGCATCTGTTTCGTCCTCAATGGAGCATTCCCAATCTATCCTCACATGCCTCTTTTTCGAAAACAATCCCTTACCCCCTTAAGTGTTAGGCCTGCTATTAAAATATTTCTTCATCGTACCACAAAGTTTTTGGGCTATGTTTACAATTGACTGAACTTATGTTAAATTTATCGTATAACGTAATTACGTAAAACAATAATATTAAGAGGTGATGCTATTTGTCAGCTTCTAGAGACTACGGTACTGAGCTTGATTTACTTACCAAAGAGATGAACGAGCTCAAACAAATGTTAACTCAGTTCATTAATACTCGTCCTTCTCCAAAACAAGCATTAACCATGAATGTAAATGAGAACTCATTAAATGATGAAGCCCCACATGATTTAGGCAGCCTCTTTTATTCCGGGCAATATCGCGGGCACAATGGCTTCAGGTGGGACCCTAGGCAGCAAGAAGTCCATCACTTACTTGGTCTTGACACCGATAAAGCAGCAAAAGTTTTGGCAGCACTCGGGAATAAGCAGAGGCTCGACATCCTGCTTGCTGTATTGCTGGAGCCTCTCTCCGGCTCAGATATCGTAGAACGACTAAACCTCGGAACGACGGGGCAGCTTTACCACCATACCAAAGCCTTACTCGGGGCTGACCTTTTGGTTCAAGAGGAACGTGGTGGCAAGTATTCTCTGCCTGCTCATCGAACGCTTCCGCTGCTGCTTTTGTTGACCGCTATTACTGATCTGCTCGATACGAGCCATTATATGGAGCTTACTGAGGCTAGAAATAACGTTGAAGAGTATTTAGGCGAAAATAAAGAGGGGTACGATCCGAATCATCTTTTATGGTCCGTCATTGATAACTCGGTGTTAGAGCACCAAGCAGGCTATAGTACGGAGCTATGTATCGTACTTCACAGCGATACAAGTATTACCGTCTCTGATAATGGTCGAGGCATTCCGATTCAAGCCTTCCCTCAGTCGAAGACAACTCCAGTACAAACCGTGCTTACGGAGCTTGGGCATTACAATAAAAGCGCATCCGTTGTAGCTTCCGAAGGGTTAAAAGGCATAAACATGCCTGTAGTTAACGCTTTGTCTGAACAGCTTTCTGTAGAGGTTCGCCGTGAAGGAAAAGTATTTCGTCAAGACTTTAAACATGGCATACCGCAAAGTGAACTGCTTGTCTTAGGCATGACGAAGGAAACAGGCACAAGCATTACCTTTAAGCCGAATCCGGACATTTTTAAATATCCATTTGATAAGGCAGCACTAATAGATCGTTTAGCAGATCTGCAAGGTCGTTTCCCTGACCTAAAGGTTGAGATGCTATAGCTGCTTCAAACTTGAAGCTGCGCTAGCGAGATGCAGAAGACGGTGGAATATGTCCACTATCTTCTGCATCAGCACTATTCATGAGTTGGAATGAAAACATCAACATCTTCGGGGAATTTGGGATTTGCGAAGTGGTAAATCTCCAAAGCGAGCGCTTTAGGGCTGTTAATATGCCATGTTCATTTAAATAGCTGTGAATCAAAAGTAAACATGACTTCAGAATTAAAATGTGCACATATGTATCGTTCAGGGTACAGAATAGGTTGAATTTCAGCTCTACACTCTTCGAATCTCTCTTGCCTGCTTCAGCTTTTCTCAAGACTTAATTGCCATGAAACGCCGAACTTATCTGAAACCCAGCCAAACTTCTCACTAAACGGATAAGCGGCCAGCGGCATGAGTATGCTGCCCTCAAGTGATAGGCTTTCAAAAACCTGATCTATTTCCTCTTCCGTATCGCAGGTAACGAACAAAGATATTGAAGGTGTAAACGTAAAGCCATGGTTGACGCCGCTATCGATACACATAAACTGTTGTCCTTTTAGAGAAAATGTAGCTTTCATTACGGTTCCTTCAGGGCCTGTCTCATTTGCTCCGTATCGCTGGATGCTTATGATTTCGGATTGATCGAATAATGAAGTGTAGAAGTTCATAGCCTCCTCCGCTCTGCCTTCAAACATAAAAAATGTTTTAATTTTTTGATTTGCTTTCTCCATTGTTTCGTCTCGTCCTTTCATGTCTTTTTTTGCTTTATAATGCCCCTTTATATGCGGTTTCTTTCCTTATTAGGGAAATGACATATATAATGAGAACCGCTGCATAGAGATTCCAAATACTCGGTATAGATGCTACAGATAAATAAATGCCATACGGCAGCGACCAGATGAGTACCACTAGCATTAACATTCGGTTTCTCAAAATGGCAGCTAAAATTCCTATGCAAGCTGGAAGGATCATCATCATAAACACGATAAGAATCGTTTTATCACTCACCGGTATTTCCGTGTAAGGGTTCCAAAACAATAAAAGGCAGCTCAACATGATACATCCCACAGATGCCGCCCCTGCACAAAAGGAATATTTCATATGAATACATACCTCCTCTATACAATTTTATAAATTGGAACCCCTATTGCTATCCATCGTTTAGCCTCATCAAAAACTAACCTCGTTAATCATTCTTTATGCTGTACGTAGTATAGCTCATTGAACCTTTATCGTCGAAATCGTTATTTTATGCGAAATCCCGAGGTGGTTGTATTTGATCGTGATCGATTCAATCGTTTGCTTATCCCCTATTGTTAGAGCATAGGTATGATCCGCATCTGTGACCTTGCCTTTATTCTCTTTGGCCGTCTGTGCCTGCGGGGATGTTCCTGTTGGAATGGTCACTTCATTCAGATCCTTAAATGAGTAATCCTGTTCTTCCGTCTCATCGAAGCGGTCGGTTACAATAAAACCTTTAGCAGGGCTGCTAACTTGTATTTTGACTCGCTCAGGCACGGCGCCATCATTTATTAATACCTCATTAATATCAATAGATCCAACTACACTTTTATTGCCGACTATCACTAAAACAATTTGTCTATCGTTTGTTGAAGAGAACGCCTGTGCTGTTAAAGGCGGCTTCGCTTTCGAGTAGACATAAGAACCACCAAATACGAGGAAACAGCAAACAATTAGTAAAATGATTTTTTTCAGAATGGATCACTCCTTCTTTAGCGTCATTTCACATTATGTGCTAACATCATGGATTGCCACGTTTTATCAAATATTATCTCATTTTCCACCATTTATAACTTAGCATGTTGTGCAGACATAATCGAGTTAAAAGTGTTAATGCTATTCCCTCTCCCCTTTCTGTTGCAGCTTATTGTCCAGCAATCGAAATGCTTCAAAAAGCGTTTCTTTAGGAGCCGCATCATACCGATCGCCAATATTAACCTCAAAATAGGAGCCATCCTCGCCTTTATCACGCACAGACTGCGACAAGCCTATGCCTGTTTTCGCTGCGATATCGATTAGGATTGTTTCAAGCTGCTCCTTCTGTGCTGTCGAGTGAACATGAAACATATTGGAAATAGGCACCTCCGGGATAGTCTTCATGCCCTCGCTCCCGTTATATAATGCCGCAAGCTCCTGTGCTTCCTTGTAGTACTTCTTCATATGCGGAAGTCGCCGCTCCATGTAAAAGTCTGCAGCAATAATATAGGGATATAAGCTAATCAGATCACCGCCGTGGCGTCTTTTCCAAATCTTCGATTCCTCTATAAAGCTGCGGTCGCCGGCTAATATCGCTCCTGCAATACCGCCAATTCCTTTATAGAACGAAATATATACACTGTCGAAGAGCGCGCAAACCTCTTGAGCAGACTTTTCATAATACGGAAGTATCTCGAACAGCCTCGCACCATCCAGATGAAGCTTAATTCCTCTCTCCCGGCAAAATGCCGACATAGCCTTGAGCTCTGCAAATTCCGGCAACTGTCCGCCAATTTCGCGCTGCGGCAGCTCCAGCAGCAAACAAGCGATTTTTTCCTCTAGACCAATCAAATCATGAAGGAGGACGGGCCTTTCTACATCCGCCAGCAGCACAGCTTCAAGATGATGCAGCTCTTTCATGCCGTCTTTCTCGTGAATCTCCAGATGGCTTAAAGGATGATAACCGACCTTCTTATTTCCTTTCTCGTCACACCATATACGAAGGGCAATTTGCTGAGCCATTGTACCGCTGGGGAAAAATACAGCCGATTCTTTGCCTAGCTGTTTAGCCATCTTTTCCTCAAAATTCTCAATAATCGCACCATTGCCATACATATCGCTATCCTGCTCTGCGTCCCACTGTTCTAGTGCTTCTTTCAGAACTTGTACATTCCGCTTTCCATGACCAATTAACGGATAGCTGGCTTGATTGTACGCTTTAATTAATGTCTTCGTCTGTTCCATCCTATAAGTCCCCTTTACTCCGTTAATCGTTTATTCCTTAGGCAGTATGGTTTTGTTCATAACAGGCGAGGAAAGAATGACCGAAGTATTGACATTGCCGAAAGGCATAAGCCTCTCTACAAGCTCGCTTAGATCATCCATCCCCGTTATCGCTGCTTTCAGAACATAGCTGACCGTTCCTGTTACCCGGTGGCATTCTATAATCTCATCATCATTCATGATGCGCTTCTCAAACTCCATCGGAAATACTTTCAATTCGCTCATTTGAATAATGACCTGTATGTTTCTGCCGATAGCAGCAGGCGATACTCGAGCACCGAATCCAGTAATGATGCCTTTCTCCTGCAAACGCAGCAGACGCTCAGATATGCTGGGGCGGCTGAGAGACAATCGTTTGGACAGCTCACTCACCGTTATTCGGCCATCCTCCTGCAGTAATTGGAGAAGCATTCGATCCAATTGATCCATGATCACAACCTCCTTCATTTTGCAGGAAAAACAACAAAAATTCGTTCAATGTTATATAAATTCACATCAATTTCATTCTGTTTATCATATATACGATCGATGCTGTTTTGTATTCTTATAGTAACAAACTTAAGCAGGCGGTGCATGTGAGATGTTACGCATATTGGATTACAAAATGAAGGGAAATATCAGAAAATGGCTCCATATTGCAGCGGGCTGCTTCGTTACTGCCGGCGGATTAGTTATTTTAAAGCATTCTCATATCGTCACTGGAGGAACAGCGGGACTCTCTTTAAGCTTATCACCCCAGCTGCAAGTCTCATTCCACTATTTGTTTTTATTGCTCAATCTTCCATTTCTAATTTTCTCCTACTTTTACATGGGCAAATCCTTTACCTTCAAAACTATTGGTGCGATCGCGCTGCTCTCCTCATTAAGTGCAATAAACGATATCTTGCCTGCCTTTACGATTCCGCCGCTAATCGGAGCGATCGTCGGAGGATTATTCATCGGAGCGGGCATCACTGCCTTGTTCCGCAACGGTGCTTCACTCGGCGGCGCGACAATACTAGCCATCTATTTGCACAAAAAGCATGGCGTCAACGCTGGCATTACCAACTTCGCCTTCGATTTTCTAGTTGTCCTTACTAGCCTATCCGTATTTTCGATTAAAAGCGGATTGTACTCTGCTTTATCGATTGCCGTTACATCGGCCTTCTTGTCGTTTTATAAGAGAAGGAAAACAGGAGCAGAGAAAGAGAAACAAGAAGTATTGTCGGGCGCTGCGAATACCATTTAAACAAGACCGAACCATTAGTTCCTTTAGCATGGAGCGGAGTAAGTTGTAATGGATGCTTCGGTTTAATGGGTGGGGTTGATGGGTGGGGTTGATAGTGGGCTTGTGATGGGTGAATTTAATGCCTAGTAGTGCCTGTCAATTTCACTCTAGTTGCTAGCGATAAACAGCCTCGGCTGCATTGTTAGTAAAAAAAAGGCTGCCGATTCATCGATATCGGCAGCCTTCATTCAAATTCAGATTATCTATTGCCAAACTGTGCATTATGCAAGCGGCTGTAAATGCCACCCGCCGATACAAGCTCTTCATGACGGCCTTGCTCGGTAATTCCTTGCTCCGTTACGACAACAATGCGATCCGCATTTTTGATCGTAGCGAGGCGATGTGCAATAACAAGCGTTGTGCGGCCTACGGACAGCTCTGCCAGCGACTGCTGGATTGCTGCTTCCGTTTCAGTGTCGAGTGCCGAAGTCGCCTCATCGAGAATAAGGATAGGCGGGTTTTTGAGGAACATCCGCGCAATCGCAAGCCGCTGCTTCTGTCCGCCAGACAGCTTAACGCCGCGTTCGCCTACTACCGTTTCCAGTCCGTCCGGCTGCGCGTGGATGAATTCCTCCAGCTTCGCTCTGCGCGCGGCTTCCCAAATATCTGTATCTGATGCGCCAAGCTTGCCGTAACTAATGTTTTCTCTAATCGTACCTGCGAACAGGAATACATCCTGCTGTACGATACCGATCTGCTTCCGGAGCGAATCCAGCTTCAAATCGCGAGTATCATAGCCATCGACGGAGATGCTTCCGCCTTCAATTTCATAGAATCGCGGCAGCAAGCTGCAAAGCGTCGTTTTGCCGGCGCCGGAAGGTCCAACGAACGCAATTGTCTCACCTGCACGTATAGTAAGATCGATATTTTGAAGCACCTTCGCTTCGCCTTCATAACCAAACGTAACATTTCGATATTCAATATTCCCGTTTAAACGATTAACCTCTCTCGCATTGGGTTTATCCTCAACATCAGGTGCTGTTTCCAGCAGCTGCACATAACGTTTAAAGCCGGCAATGCCTTTTGGGTAACTTTCGATAACTGCATTGATTTTTTCAATCGGTTTAAAGAAGATGTTCGTAAGCAAAACAAAACTAATAAATTCGCCGTACTTCAGATCACCTTTAATAACGAACCAAGTGCCTGCAATCAATACGAATACAGATACAAGTCTCATCAGCATGTAGGTAATCGAAGAGTTCAAACCAATGATTTTGTAAGAAATGAGCTTCGCTTCACGGAAACGCAGGTTGTTCACCTTGAATAGCTTTTTCTCATGGCTTTCGTTCGAGAAAGCTTGAACAACACGAATCCCGCCAACCGTATCCTCTACTCGAGCATTAAAATCGGCCATATCCGAGAACAACCGATTCGCAGCTTTCGTCATTTTACCGTTGAACATCAGAACGAGCCAGATAATGATTGGCACAATAACAAAAGTAAGAATGGCTAACTCCAAATTAATATACGCCATAATGCCGAACGCTCCGACGAGCGTCATCGCAGCAATGAACATATCCTCTGGACCATGATGCGCAACCTCGCCAATCTCAAATAAATCATTCGTCAGACGCGAGATCAGATGACCGGTCTTCGTATTATCGAAGAAACGGAAGGACAGCTTCTGTACGTGGTCGAACAGCTTCTTCCGCATGTCCGTCTCAATATTAATACCAAGCATATGTCCCCAATAGGTGACTACATAGGACAAAATCGTATTAATAATATAAATCAGAAGCAAGATCGCACAGGCAGTAACGATAAGCCCCCAGTTCTCGTCAGGCAACAGCGTATCTATTACATAGCTGACTGCCAATGGAAAGCACAGCTCAAGAATCGCCAGCACTACTGCACAACAGAAATCAAGCAGAAAAAGCTTCTTGTAAGGCTTGTAGTAGGAAAAAAAGCGTAAAAGCATCATAAACTCCTTCTTGTCACATGGTGATAATCATTTTCATTTAAAATGATATACAATCACTACCATGCTGTCAATCCATCGCCGAAATCGATTCGGTCATGATGGGTGTATACATTCATCTCCCCGCCTCTAATAAAACCGACGCAGGTAATGCCTAAATCCTCAGCCAAACGAAGAGCAAGATCAGTAGGCGCCGACTTGCTGAGCATGATGCCGCAGCCGATTTTGGCCGCTTTCAGCACCGCCTCCGAGGAGAGCCTGCCGCTGAATGCAATCACTTTATCCGAAGTCCGAACACGGTGCAGCAAACAATAGCCGAACAGCTTATCAAGCGCATTGTGGCGCCCAATATCCGTTCTTACAGCAAGCAGCTCCGATGGCGTTCCAATGGCTGCATTATGAACACCGCCCGTGCTGCGAAATTCCGAGGATGCCTCTTGAAGCTCGCGCATAAAGCGAATACATTGCTCAGCCGATATTTTGGTGCGGGTCATGATCGTTTTGGCCGTCAGCATATCATTGTGAAAATAAAACTGACGACTCTTGCCGCAGCATGATCCGATAAAACGTTTCGCGTAATGATCCTGACTTAACGTATGCTTATGCTCTAGCTCAACATAAGCAAAACCCGTATCCTCTTCGATCCGCAGCGACTTCACCTGACCGGCAGCACGTATAACCCCTTCGGAAGCGAGGAAACCAATGACCAGCTCCTGCAAATGTGATGGCGAGCATACCATCGTAGCAAATTCCTCACCGCCTAGCTTCAGAGTTAGCGGATATTCCGCAGCGATATCGTCATCCTTCTCCCAGTGGCCACTGCTATCGTATTTGAGTATGCGCCATTTTGTCGTGTTCGAAAGATCCATTCGAATACTCCCCTTCCACACTCAGCTTGCTTATGCATCATTATGACCTCAGCAGTTCTACGCCGGCGGCTCGATTTCCAGCTCCACAATCCGCTTCTCCATATACTTGGTATCCTTAAAGGCATGATAGGTTTCAGCCTTTTCCACGATAACGGAAGCATTATACTCTGGTATGCCTGCAAACGGCTCATATACACCTTTTGGAAATAGACTATTTCCTTCGGGCCAATACAACTCGATATTGCCTGGCGCAATATCCGCTGGTTTCGCCCTGCCATGGAAGCTCCCGCTTCGGTTATATACAACAATCGCATCACCTTCGGCGATCGCAAGCTCCGATAAATTCGCTTCATTCATCAGCACGTCGTAACGCCCTGCATCGTTAAAAGCATCCTTCTCGCCATAAATCATAGAGTTAAACTGCTTTCCGCGCCTTGTCGTTGCATAGAAATGCCCTTCCGGTATACGCAGCTCTGGCAATTCAATGGGCAGCAGGCTGCCCTTCCCGTCAGAAGTTGGACAAAAACCACCCTCGCACAGCCATGCCCCGCCCCATTGGAATACATCACCTTGGTTCCGCAGCAGCTCTACGCCCTCATAGTTAGGTGAAGCCATCGCAATCTCTTCCCTCACGGCAGCAGCATCTTTGAACGTGATAGCCGCTTTGAGCTCCGGCCTAATGCGTGCAGCTAAATCCGCATAGATTTGCCACTCCGCACGCGCTTCTTCGATCCTCGGCCCTTCAATAGTTGGCGAAAAATAAACCATTCGCTCCGTCGAGGTTGACGTACCTCCGCCTGGCTGTTCATACCTTGTCATGGCAGGCAGTACGATAACCTCCTCCTGCGCATCTACAAGTGTCGAGCTGTTCAGCACGATATCCTGATGCACCCGCAATTCGACGCTCTCTAAGCAGCGCTTCACAAAATCAGGATCAGGCATCGTCTCGATAAAATTGCCGCCTGATGTATAGAACAGCTTCAGCTTACGATCGGCATGCTCCTTCAACATTGCATTTTCAAGCGACACGCCTACAATGTCCCCTTGCCAATCCGGCAGATTGAAGCCCCAAAGCTCCTCTAAACGGCGGATATCCGCACCTTTGAACTCACCGCCAGGCAGACTAAAGGGGTCAGCCCCCATTTCGCCTGAGCCTTGAACGCCGCTATGGCCGCGAATCGGCATCAAGCCGCAATGCTCCCGCCCGAGAAAACCTCGGAGCAGCGCAAGATTGGCAACCTGCGAAATATTGTCCGTTCCGAATCGATGCTGCGTCAGCCCCATGCTCCATACGAATACGCCTGACTTCGCCTCGGCAAGCAAAGCAGCGAAAGCCTGCATCCGCTCTCTCGTCAGCCCCGATGATTTCTCCAACAGCTCCCAGTCCTGCTGCTGAATATGAGCCCTCAGCTCCTCGTACCCCTTCGTATGCGCGCTTACAAAAGCATGATCAATCGCTGAGCCTGGCTGCTCCTCCTCCATCTCAAACCAGCATTTCATGACGCCGTGCATGAAAGCAATGTCTCCGCCGATATTCACCTGATAGAAATCGTCTGCCAGCTTCGTGCCAAAGAGAGCTGATTCCGGTATAGAAGGTATCCAGTAGCCCTCCATTGCCGGCTCGCGATAGGGGTTGATCACGATGATTTTGGTACCCTTGCGCTTAGCTGCGTACATATACTTGGTCGATACAGGCTGATTGTTCGCTGCCACACTGCCCCAAAAAACGAGCACATCCGTACCAATCCAGTCCTTATAATTGCAGGTAGAGGCACCTACCCCAATAGAGCGCTTCATCGCTGTTTTGGATGGGGAATGGCAAATGCGGGAGGCGTTGTCAATATTATTTGTCCCAATGAGCCGAGCCGCCTTTGCAGCCACATAATAAGATTCATTCGTTATCCCGCGCGCAGTTAAATAAAACGCCATTTGCTTCGGGTCTATAACCCTCGCTTTGGCAGCGATGCGGTCCAGCGCCTCATCCCACGAAATTCTGCGAAAGCTTCTTTCTCCCTTGCTTCTTATAAGGGGGTGAGGCAGCCTTCCCAGCTTGCGCAATTGCGTGCTATCGAGCTTTCGCAGCTCCTCAATATCGCCATGCAGCACATCTGCTTTGATAGCAGGCATCGTATTTAGCCGCAGGACGTTCAATCTCGTCGTACAAATATGAGGGCCATCCAGCGTCTGATCATATAAACCGGACACGCCAAGCGCACAGCCATCACATACACCCTGCGTCAAAATCCGATATGCATACGGCAAGCTGTCTCGGTTATCCCACGCTACCTTGAGCGTATCACGAATATGATGCGGCTTAATGCGTCCTAGCCCAAAAGGTGCTTTGCTCACCCACAGCTTAGGGTCTGGCAGCCTCGGCAGCTTGATCGGTCCTGTATGCAATGTTTTCTTCATTAATGATTCACCCCGTTAATGATCATTATGGAACGATTGCCATTCTACTTACTAAGCTACCACAAATGAGTAAGCGCATACATTTTATATTTGAAAATAGATGCAAACCGAGAAGCCTTCACATCAATCACCCTATCAGCTAACCTATATGCAGCTTTAGGAGAAAGCTGTTGCCTCCTCCTGTTAACCCCTGTTGTCACCGCCATCAGAAAGGCTTTATAGCTGCTTACCTGTCACCTTCAACATACCTTTATAAAGGCAGCACCTGCACCGCTGCTTGCTTCCCGCTTACTTGTATACCGGATTGTTTCTTCCCGCTACCCTCCAGATCCTTCAGCATACGCTCCAGCAGCTCCTTCGCTTTGGGACCTTCCTTGCCTTGAATTTTTACAACGAGCTGCACGCCGTTGCCTGAGCCAAGAAGCTTCGCTGCCTGCCGCAGCTTCGTATCATAATCATGATCCTCTATATGCGCGGTCAAGCGGAGCTCTTTTATTTTGCTAGGCTGCTCCTTTACCTTTGCCCCGCGCTTCTCTTGGTCAGCCTGTTTCTTCGCTTGCCCTTTGGCTACCAGCTTGCATGGCGGAGGGCTGCTCATAAGCGAGGTGCAGACCAAATCCACTTTCAATTCCTTTGCTTTTGCCAGCGCTTCATCACGCGAGACAATGCCTAAATCCTCGCCTCGCAAACCAGTCAAGTGCACCTCGGAGGCGCGTATTTTTTCATTCATAATAACCATCGATGCCATATCCGTTAATCGCTCCCTTGCCATGAATACGGAAAACAGCAGCCTTCACTTGCGAAGCCGCTGTCTATTCCTTCCTCTATTATACGCTTTTATTAGATATCCAGCGCGGTTTGTTTATGTGTTTTTCCACTAATGCCGCTCTCTGCACTTCGCTTCGCTTCGGCTTCATCCCGCTCTGCTCTGCGCAGAAACTTTTGGCCTCTCCAGCGAATTAAAGACAATATTCCGCGGATGTACTCATCTAAGATCATGCAGGCATATATCCCGATCAAGCCCCAGCCAAGTTGAATTCCCACAAAATAAGCTAATCCCGTCGCAATCAGCCACATCGAGAATACCGAAGTCCACATCGTAAACCGGGTATCGCCTACCGCATTTAATGAATTGCCGAGCGCCATATTGATCATTTTGCCCGGCTGCAGCAGTAGATTCATCCCCAGCAGAGACACGCCTAGCGCTACGATTTCTTTGTTCTCAGTAAACATGCCTAGCAGCTGCTTGCCAAACAAATAAATAAGAAACGCGTTAACCGTTACCACCGCAAGTCCAATCCACATCGCTCGGAAAGCGATATGGTACGCCTCTTTCACCTTGCCTGCTCCAAATAGATGGGCAATCTGAATTTGTACTGCCAGTGCAATCGAATAACCAAGCATGAAGCAAAAGGACTCCAACGTATTCATATACGTCCGTGCCGCCAGCTCATTCGAGCCGAGAATAGCCAAAAAGGTGAAAATAAGCAGCTGCGTAAACACCCAGCAAGACATATTCACGCCAAGCGGCCATCCAATACGAAGAATTTCGCCAAACAGCTTACGATTAAATACATTAAAGTCACGAAGAGCAATCGTACGTTCAAAAGAGCTAAGGAACATGATGAACAGCACAATCGTAGCGAGCAAGCGGCATAACACGGTTGATATGGCTACGCCCATCAAGCCCCATTTTGGAAAGCCGAATGCCCCGAAGATGAACGCATAGTTGAAAAAAACATGCACAACGTTCATACCAATTGCTGTATACATAGGTCCCTTTGTATTTCCCGTATTCCGAATCGATGTGCTAAGCGCCGACATCAATGCAATCAATACCATTCCGCCGCCGACTATCGAAATATACGTCTTTGCCAGTGGAATCAAATTTTCTGGAAGCTGCAGCACCGCAGCGATCTCGCCTGGAATGAGGATGAGCAGCCCGCTAAGCAAAAGCCCAATGATGGCACTTACTTTCACCGCCATTATCGCGATTGTGCGAGCATCCTCGCCATTTTTAGAGCCTATTTTTTGTGCAATGAGTATGCCCGCTCCACTCGCGACTGTTATAAATAAAGTCGTCAACGCTTGAAACAGCTGGTTAGAGAAGCCTACTACCGCTACTGCATCATCCGATATCCGGCTCACCATCAGCGTGTCCGCCGCACCGAGCAAAAATTGTAAAAACAGCTCTATGAATATTGGCCACGCCAGCATCCAGAGCGAAATCTTTTTGTTAGATAAAGCCATCCTGTTGTCCTCCTGCATCGGCTGCCTAATAGCGGCCATATCCGTTGTCATATCATCAATCGTCATATCAAATTATAGATGCTATACTGAGCTTGATGTATCACTTTTACAACTGAAACTATAACGATTCAAACTTCAATTTTTGAAGGAGAAAATCCTAACATGACCATCATTCATATGACGATTCCACCGCTTCCGCATTATATCATTGGGGGTTATACGGTTGCCCCTTCTGGCCGCAAGCATCCAAGCAGATGCAACATTAATGTGTTTGATTTGCTTGTCGTAACGCGGGGCTGCTTATACATGGGAGAAGAAGATCAGCATTATGAAGTAAGCGCTGGGCACGCGCTTATTCTCAGGCCGGATGCCCATCATTACGCAACGCGTGCATGCGAGGAGCAGACCGCTTATTACTGGATTCATTTTCAGACGACTGGGATGTGGAGTATAACAGATCAATCCATGCCTGAGGTACCGCCTGACAGTTCCAAATCTAGAATACTCAACACCAACATTTATACGGCACAAACCTTTGCCAAACAGCTTCCCCAGTTTGCTAAACTGCTGCAGCCCTCCAAGATGGACAGTCTGCTGCGCCAGTTGGTTCAGCTTAATATGAATGATCATATCCCCAGCGTAAAATGGAAGCAGCAGCTTGTATTCCAAGAGGTTATCGAGCATTTATCCGCATCGATGGAAGCCGATGGGCCTTCTCCCTCTATTTTGTGCGCAGAGCAGGCAGCTTCCTATTTGCGAGAGCATTATCGTGATAGCATAACCGCGCAGGAGCTGGGAGACAGCATTAACTTTCATCCCGTTTATATCGCAAGATGCATGCAGAAAGAGTTTGGCTGCGCGCCATTCGATTACCTCATGCGTTTCCGGATTGAACAAGCAAAGCTGCTGCTGCTTCAAACGGATCTGCCTATCGCCCGAATTGGAGAACAGGTCGGCTTTAATCACGCTGCCTATTTCACCTCTTGTTTTGCCAAATACGAGAGCATATCGCCGCGCAAATATAGACAACGATTTTCTCATGGGTAAGGATGGGGGCATTCCCGCCAAAACATTACACCGAATATCAGACTTTCCCTTCGACATCAGTCCACTTGCCTGCTTGCTCATAAAAAAGGAACGGCTCCCACTAAGGGAACCGTTCCTTCCTAAAGCCCTATTGATCAAGCACCGGATGATACATCACTACCGCTTACAGCAGCTGTACTTTGCTTCTTGCCCCAGCCTGTAAGCCACTTGCCTAACCGAATGGATGGCAGCTCTATGAAATAGTAGCTTAGCGCCCCGGCTCCGAATGAAGCAACAAAGGCGAGTATCACAATAAACGTTGTTTCCAGCTCGCCATTCAGCAGATGGATGAGCGACAGCAGGATAATCATATGATACAAATAGAGACTGTATGAGATTTTCCCCAAAAACAATAACGGCTTTCGCTGCAGCTGCCTCGATAAACGAACGGATGATAGCGCTGTAATAATAAAGATCGAAGCGCCGATAGCCGTCATCCAATCACCGCTGTGCGGCATGAGCATGTCATGGAAATCCTCGCCATAACCGATCCATTTGAACGAATAGAAGCACAATCCGATAATCAGCATCAGCATGATCCGCCAACCATGCAACCGTGAAAATGCTGACTTCAGCTCTTTCTGATATTTGGCCAGCAGCGCCCCTATAATGAAGAAAGAGGCATAATGCAGCGAAATCACAAAGTTCGTCATATATTTCGTTTCAAAATTTTCAAGCATAATTTCAGCACCAATGGATAAGACAAGTGCCAGCGGCAGCCCTACCTTCCAGCTGCTTTTTACAATGATGAACATAATAAACGGGAACAACAACGAGATGCGCATTTCATGAACGAGCGTCCACAAAATCGGATCATACCTCGTCGTATTGTAGTTTCCTACAAACAGCAAATGATGAATGATTGAGGACACATTAGGGGGGATCACCCACAGATTGTTATAATAGCTCGTCAAATTCGTCAGCTTCGATACATAGACGATTTCCCTCATTAATATGGCGATCAGTAATGCGACGAGAAAAGGAATGTAAATACGGCAAATCCGCTTAATTACATATTTTGAATAGGATTGCTGGCGGTTGCTGAAAAACGGCAAGGAAAGTACAAACCCGCTGAGCAGAAAAAACATAATGACCGCTTCATGACCGCCCCAAATCGCATGCAGCGGTGTGTATTTAAACAGGTTAAGCGGGTAATCAAAAAAGCTGAGATCCGACGTATTTTGCGCAATTGGTGCAAATACCAATAAGAAATGACCAATCATTACGGCTAATGCCGCCAATCCCCTAAGTGAATCTAATTCCTCATAGCGCTGCAAGCTGCAATTCCCCCACATTTACCGAATCTATATAATGTCAAAGACGATTATAATGGATAGCAGCCTGCTTTGTCCGCAACTATTTTCGCACACCGACCGCAAGCTAAAAATGATTAATTAGAATAACTTCTATCATCAATATTGAACGCCAGCTATTAAGGTGGCATGTCGATAGGTTAAGCATTGTTTTGCATATGTACTCCTTCATTAAAGGAATACACCTACAAGCGGTATTGAGATCGATTCCGTGACCTTGAACGCCACAGCTTAACCAATCCTAAAATACACAAGCAGATAAGTAGTCCCGCGCATCCACCTACAAAATCAAGAACGACATCAGTCGCGTTACCCGTACGCTCGTCAGAGCCTAATTGATTCCATTCATCCATAGCCGGGACAGCAATAGCAACCATCAGTGTAAGTGTAATGGAAAGGAACCAGCGTCCGCGGGTCAATGCTCGCAGAAACATAAACATCAACGCAGCAAAAGTCGCATACACAAACAAATGTGCGCCCTTTCGAAACAAAAATTCGATAAAGCTATAAGGCCGATCATGTGAATTAACGATGCTCGTTCGATAGGTAAGGGTAACATCCGGCAGCCATCTAACTAGCTGATCGTATGTAAAGTGACTGCGCAAAAACGGCTGAATACTTTGTTGTTCATAGGTTTGGGATGAAAATAGGAATAAAAGCCCGAGCCACCCTACTAATAATAGCCCCCACAGAATAGTCGGCTTCCATCTAGCAGGTCTATACATATTCAATTGCACCTCCTGTAAAGCAACCAGCTTCCAATTTATTATCCCTCTATCATACTTGAAAAAAACAATCAAACAAAATGCGAGCATAGGAGTGCTAAATTAGGCATGCCAAAAAACGGCTTGCTCGCAAAAGTGAAGCAGCCGGCGGCACTGAAATTTTTAACTGAGAAATAAAGAAATATAATCCATCAATTATCAATATAAATGATATAAAAGTCCTATTTCAATATAGTCAATAAGCCTAAAGTTTGGTATTATAACTAAAAAGAAGTGAAATGAGGGCGATAGACATGTCTAGTTATTTAATGTTTACTGAGCTATCAACGCCATTGAAATGGTTTGGAATTCGGATTTTCAAGGATGAGAACGGCAGCTACTGGTATAAATACAAACAAAATAAACGTAAACGTATTTTTAAATAGAGCTATCGTCATCTAATAATGTAAGTGATGCACAATTTTCCTCATTCATGCAGCCTCTCTCAAATCTTACGCAATCATAGCAATTAAGAACAAGATCAAGCGCCCTGCTTGCTCCCAACACCTCATCAGCTTGATAAGACTGGCACACTAATAGCTTATCGATCATTTCCTGCCGCAGCAGCTCAATCGTCTGCTCTAGCTTTATTTTGTGTAGAACAGTATTTCTATTAATGGTCCCTCACCTCTCCCTGAGCATGCGTATTACGAACGGTATCACCATTTAGTTCCTCGCTATACATATTGCTTATCCTTCTCATCACTTGACTAGCCGCTGCATAATCGCCATCTTTTTTATAGCTATCCGCGAGTGACTCAACAAGGCCCAGCAGCATGTATTCCAGCCTGCTTCGTTCCTGAACCGCCCAGTTATCGTACAAGCCTGCGAGCATTTCTTCTACAGGATAGACAAGCAATTCTTTAATAAGAATAAATTTCCTTAATGCTCTTTTCTCCATATGAGCCTCTTCAAGCGACTGAATCCATTTCAGCAAGTCACAGGCTATAACCGCGTTCAGCTTAACATGGCTGCGATTAGCAACAATCGGATTCGTCCCCGCCGAATCGAACAATCCTTTTAAATGAGAAAGACTAACTCGCAGCAAATTACTTGCTTTGCTAATCTCTGCAAGTGGCCATAACGCATCGCATAACTGTTCTCTGGTCGGATTTGGGTAAAACATTAAATAAACAAGCAATCTCTTCGCATTACGCTGCTGCCAGCCACTCGGTATTTCCTGTCCATTAATAAATACACGAAACGCCCCAATTAGCTTGACCTCGAGCAGCACTTCCTTGCTTGGAGTACTCTTATAGGCATCGCCAAACATTTTAATCGCATCGATCCTCATTAACCCAAGCAGCGGATCACCGACATGAGTACTCTCCGTGCCACTTAAAGGGTTGGAGAGGAAATCTAATATCTTCTGAGCAGCATAGGGCTGATTATCTATAAACACCAAGCTAGCTGCATCAGGCACCGTTACCGAGAACGCATTCGGAATAAACTGCGCCGTAATCTTCGACATATAGGATGGATATATCGTATCTTTGTCCCCCGCCATAACGAGGCAAGGCTTATTAATTGCGGATAAGTCATCCAAAGGATTCTCGGCTGCAAAGAGCTCAATTAATTTAAAGTACACATCCATGTCGCACTGCAAGTACGCCTCTTTTACCCATCTTGTCTCTTCCCTATCCTGAGGCAGACAGGTCACTAAACTAGCCATCTGCTCCGCCAGTGCATCTGCCACACCGTTCTCAGCATAGCTCCGGCGCAGCTCAACCGAACGCTCCATTGCCTCAGGAGGATAAAACCCAATCGTCGAAATAAGAACAAACGACTTCACTCGCTCCGGGCGGCTCATTCCATACCTTGCAGCAAGATTACCGCCAAGTCCATGACCGACCAAATGTGCATCCGTTATGCTATATAAGTGGAAAATTTCATCAAGATCATTGCAAAGCAGCTCCCATGTTAACTGAGAACCGTCATGTGATCGCTCCCCATGCCCGCGCAAATCATACCGTACAACATGATACCGTTCAGTTAGCACAGCAGCTAGCGGCTCCCACACACGAGCATTTAGACCTAGACCGTGTAAGAGTACTACAACTTCAGCATCAGGATCAGAAGTGCACTGATTGAATTGGTAGAACAAATTAAATATGTCCATAGTCCCCCTACATTACCACTACTGTATGATTTTAGGTTAGTCTGTAATGCTAGTGTAATGCAAATTTTAGTACTATGGTAGTGGCTTTGCTAGTGAAATGAGTCATTTTTTTACATTTTACAACAAATTCTTGTAAGGGGAGACAAAAAACATGCAAAACAAGATGTTCAAAAGCGGCTTTCTGCTGCTGATGACAATGCTGCTTGCTTTGGGTAATGCTTTTACCGTTATGGCAGCAAGCTCTGTAGAAATCATCTCGACGACTACACAGCAGGACGGCACCAAAAATGTCGTACTAAATAGTACAATCGATGTTGAGAAAGAAGATTTCGGAGCAATGATGGGCGGAAAATCCATCGAGTTTACGTTGATCGATGCCGAGGATAAGAAAGTCGGTAGTGCTATCACAAAACAAATCCAGGAGAATGAGGTTACGGTTTCTGGGTCGACGTATTCCATCCCCTTCTCTGGACTGGAATTTTCCAGTCTGAAGCCTGGCGCATCCTATACACTAAAAGCCGCTTTCCACAGTAATGTAAAGCCGCTTGCATGGGAGCAAACCGTAAACATTTTACCTTCGAGCTACAGCTTCAAGATTGAGCGCACGCCAAAAGGCGATACCAAATCCACTATTGCCATCAATGACACAATTCGTTCGGATGACGATAAAGTAATGGTAACGCTGCTTGACGAATATGGTAAGCCGGTTGCCGGGAAGCAAGTTAGCATCCTTAACCATGCTACCCATACAACGAATGGTGAGGGGCAGTTCCCTTTAATCGGATCCTCAATTATCCAACCAAATTATTTCAACCCAGTACTCTTCTTACAGGTCGATCAAAATAAAGATTCCTACACAGTTGGTACCGTCTATCTTCAAGACGTGCTAGATAATCGCTATCCGAACTACAAAGTAGCCGAGCTTCGTTTCTTGGATAAGAATAGTAAGCTTCTTCAAGAAAACTACGTGTACGGATTATTTAATGATAGCCAAGGTGGTAATATAGTACAGTTTCAAGTTCAAGGCGTTTCCGTTTATTTAACAAATGGAAAATTCGGAAATTTCCAGGCCCACGTTCAGTCCAATTCCAATAATGATGCCTATTTGTACAGCTTAAGCAGCGACGAGCTCATTACTGCTTCAGAGGAGCAACGCAAAATAATCATCCTCAATGCTGCTGATTACAGCAAACAATCTTTTGCTTATAGCTGGGACAATCAGCCGGTAGCAATAGAATCGTTGAGCCTCGTGAATAATAGCGGGTTCAAACAACTTAATCGATATTACTCACAATCTCTCTCTAATATAGATTCAATATATGTAGCCAAGGGAAAAGCCTATCAATTTATTGCTGTCCTTAATCTTCCTAACGGTGATAAAGCAGTTGTAAATAATGTTTTAGACACAGATCAAGCTACTCATACGTTTTCAGATCAACTGCAAAAAGAAGCTTTCTCTGCAATTAATATCGCGGCTGAGCATAAAACCGCTGATGACAAAGTTTCTCTTCGAATTGCCTATTTAAACAACAAATACAATTTTCAAGAGAAAACCTTTAATTTAGCGAGCAACAATCAGCTATATGTAGAGAAGAATAAACAAATTTACAAGCTAAACGCTGGGATTAACAGTAATAATGACGAGGTTATTCTTGATTCCTACTTTACACCGACGGATAATATTTATTCGTTCAAATCCGGTAAAAGCATTGCCGCAAAAGTAAATGCTGGCATAGAAAAGAGAGGAGTTTTAGAAGATCGTACTGATCTTATTCTAGGTGAAACTTTCAAACTCATTGCATACTTAAAGGACGAGAATGGTCATATCGTTGACCCATACAGTGAAATCAAGACAATAATCTTAAAAGATGATAAAACATATCTTGAATATAATTATCTGAATTGGTCTCACGAACTGCAAGGCGGAAAACTAACTAGACTCTATAAAACCGAGTTTCTTCCAACAGAAACAGGAAACTATTCGATAAAAATTATGCAAAGAAGTAATCAATCAACATGGAATGAGCTTAGCAGCAATACGATTACTGTAATGCCAAAGCACGAGTTTAGTGTGGAAATTCGCGACCAGAACGGCGAACTTGTAGATATGGTCAACAAGCCTTATATCACAACTCAAGAAGTAGAAAAGTTGTCCTTTACTGTACGCGAACACAAATCAGGCGAGGTAGGCACACCTGTTGAAGGTGTTTCACTGTTTCTATATGGTGAAGAGCATTCAAGTAAGTCAGATCCCAATGGTCTCATAGTCTTATCAAACCTTTATTTAGGTTCACATAATGAACTAACGTTTAGCAAGACTGGTTATTTAGATAAAACAGTTGATCTAATGGCCATAGATCCTAAAAATCAAGCAATCATACGTGTTTCTGGGCTAGATAAGCCTGAAACAAGCGACAAGATTAATGTAGCTGGTGGAGTACCTATGAAGAACGCTCACGTATTTGCAAGTATTCAGACTGGCGACAGCGTTTACCAGCAACAGGATTATCTATTTGAAAATGAAACAGTCAGCTATATGATCGTTTCCGCTCCGTCTGTTGTAAGCTTGGATTTTGTCCGCCGAGTGAACATGCATAGCAACAATAGTGGCTCACCATTTGGTTATTATATGCTCGGCTCCGTGAAGACCGAACCAGGCAAAGACTTTAATGTTGTACTTGATGCAAGGATTCCTATGCAACAGGTATCTACTGTAAATCTAACTAAGCAAATGGACGAAGTGATCATCGCACGTAAGGAAATTCCTGGTGTCTCATATATTCCTTCTGTTATCGACAATAACCAGGAAGGACAGAACCGTTTCTATGCAACAAAGAGTACTTATAACGTAGTAGCAAGAACCTACGAAGGCAACATCATTTATTTAGAAAATGTTGTGTTTGATCAAGATGTGAATACTCTTGACGTTCCATACGACTCAAGCACGCTTGCTCAAGTAAAAGTCCTTGGAGATGCTACCATTGAATATGTTGACTATATTACAGAAAAACAAAGCAAGCTGAGAAGCTATGCATACTCCAGCATTAACAATAACACAATTAATTTGACACCCGGCAACGTCAATATCACTATAAACGGCTTTGACGGCTCAAAGCAATATCAATATGAAGTGCATCTTAAAAAGGAAGAGCTGAAAGCTGGTTCCAAAACGGAAATTACAACATCTACTCTTAAAGGAATTGATATATTCGGGCTAGACAGTACAGGTAAGTTAACGGTCACCGACAACCAAAGATTTCTAAAAATAGGATTGGTTAATGATAAAGGTGATGAGATTCAACGGTACAGTATTCCTGAATTCATTATATTTAATAATGGCTCGAGCTTAGGTTCAAAGGATATTTTACCAGAGAAATCAAAAATTGTTGTTAAAAATAGCAGAGGAATAGTTATTTTTGACAACTCAGATTCTAGAAACCTTCCTGAATGGATTTATATTGAAGAGGACGGCGAATATACGGTAACCGCATCCGTTACACTAGAAGGTAGAACCTTCACCTTAGATAAAAAAATTAAAGTGAGCACTGTTGGTGAAGAAGTTACAGAACCGGAAACGAAACCAACACCGACTCCAGACACTGGACCTGGACCGGGAACTGGACCAGGAGTTATCCCAACACCGTCTCCAACACCAATAAATGTAGATAAAGGTTTACAAGATCTGCTAGAGAACAGCAAGTCCGATAAAGACAAAGCTGACAAAGCAGCGGATCTCATTAACGGTCTTGTTAACTCAGTCAAGGATGTTAAGGATAGCAAAGAAGCTGAAAAGTCTGTTCAGAATGTATCAGCAACCCTTGCTTCGGCATCTAAACTGCTTGAATCTATGCAAACAGCTAGTGAGAAAGCTAAAGTAGCGGCAACTATTACAGAGATGGTTAACAATACTAAATATGCTTTTGAACAAGTTGAGAATGGTCCGAAAGCGATCGAACTAGCTAAAGCTATCATCAAGGACACTGCTTCTGTTCTGAAAAACCTAGGTAACATAGATGCAGCACAGATCGATGCACTTAAAGATTCGCTTGTTTCACTTAGTAAAAAAGCAGTAGAAAAAGCTGCAACCGTCACTCTGGACAACAAGGATGTCAAAGTAGATGGCAATGCGCTTACGACATCGCTTGATGCGAAGAAAATCGGACAACAGCTAGAAACAACAAAAAAAGCTTTGGATGAAACGATGAGAGACCTTACAGGTGCAGTCGGAGCAGACAAAGCAACGAGCATCAACCCAGTTTTAACCATTAATATTCCAAAACAAAGCGAGAACGTCACTAAACTCGCTGCTGATCTGCCTTCTGAGATTTACCAAGCTGTGAAGGATAGCGGTCTTGCTGGACTTAAGCTCTCAATGGGCAACGTCGGCTTCACTGTTGAACCAGAAACATTCGGAAACGTAGCTAGCGGCCAAACGATCTCACTAGCAGCAGAAGTCGTGCATAATTTAACCGTAACTGCTCCAACTTCAGCCAAGCAAGTAGCAAACATACCTGTTATGGAGTTTAATGCATCGGTAGATGGCAAGAAGGTAGAAGCATTCAACAAACCAATTCCAGTATCATTTGATGTATCCAATATTGATACGACTAAATACTCGGAAGCGGATCTAGCTAACCTTACCGTTTACTTGTTGAATGAAAAAACGTTAACTTGGGAGCCTGTAGGCGGTCTTTATGATCCGATTACAAAAACCGTTAACGTAAATCGTGGACATTTCAGTAAATACACAGTTATGAAGGCTGGCCAAACGTTCACGGATATCGCAACAACACACTGGGCAGCGACAGCTGTAAATAGCCTTCTTAACAAAGGTGTACTTGATCAAACGACTACATTTAGTCCAAGCAAAAAAGTAACACGCGAGCAATTCGCTGCATGGCTCGTTCGCTCTTACGGTCTTGATGGAACCGGCCTGAGCCTCCCATTCAAAGACGTAGCTAAGGATAGCGAGTATTACGATGAAATCGCTGTGGCTTACGAACAAGGCCTAATTCAAGGTAAATCGGCAACTGCTTTTGAACCAAAAGCAGAAATTACACGTCAAGAAATTGCTACACTCTTATCCAGAGCACTTACAACTTTCAACAGCAAGAAACTAACTAGCGCAAGCACTGAACAGCTTAAAGGCTTCAAGGACAGCTCATCTATTGCCAGCTGGGCAAAAGATGGCGTTGCACTTCTTAAGCAGCAGAAGCTAGTAACAGGCTACCAAGACGGTACTTATAAGCCGAACCAAACCACGACCAAAGCGGAAGCGGCAGCACTTATCTACCGCATTTACACGGGTCAATAACACAAACTAAAGAGGCAGTAGAGAAGTCAATTAGACTTCACTACTGCCTCTTTTCTGTTCTTTTAGGCTAATTAAAACTATATCCGTATAGAAGTAATGCTACATCAAACCTTCTGCAATAGCTCTTCCTGCTTCAAGCTCTTTGTTAAAGGCTTCTCTGTAGGAAGCAAGAACGTCTGTGCTATACCCATTCGTCGTCAGCTTAGCTTTCGTATCTGTCATGATAACTTCAAATTTTGCAGAGCAATTGTCTACTTCTTGAAGTCCCTTAGCTTTAAGCTGGGCTTGAACCGTCTTATCCGTTGTCGCTACATACTGCAATCCAATATCCATAAGAGTTACCTTACAGCTTTCTTTCAGCGCATTAAGCTTGCTCTCTGCTTCTGCCGTAATTTGCTCATACGTCGGTTTAACTGGTACGCCACCACCGCCGGTATTACCCGTACCGCCTGTACCACCAGAGCCTCCAGTTCCGCCACCCGTGCCTGGAAGAACGACTCCACCGCCGCCTTGCTCAGCTCGGTATGCTGCTGACTCACCGCTAACTGTTTTCGTCACCGGATCGTAGCTAATCTGCGTGCCTACTGATTCTGACAAGAAACGAATGGGCACATAGATCGAGCCTTTATAGGCATAGAGGGATTGACCAGCTGGCAACGCTTTTGTTTTTCCATTGAATACAAGAGTTGCTTTCACTGGCTGTATCGCAATCGTAACACTCGTTTGTGGCTTCTGGCTGCCCGTAGCAGCACTCTGCAATTGCTTCTTCAGCGCTGCAAGTTCTTTCTCTGTTGGCTCGGAGATCGTCGCTTTAGCCCCATCCCAATTCACTGTTTTTAGCAATGCGTAAGAAATATAACGAATCGGTACGTATGTACTTCCTTGATGAATAAATGAGTATTGTCCATCGGGCAGTTTAAGCGCTTGTCCATCAAATTGCAGCTTAATGGGCTGTGTCTTTGTCTTAATTGTTTCGGTTGCTGCGGATGCAGCGGTTGCAAGTATGGATGACAACATCATTACAACCAGAAAAATAGATAGAATACGTGACTTTTTCATAGAGCCTCCTCAGAATAGTAAAGCTTACTTGTTTAGCGAGTTTGCAATTACTGCAAGCGCATTGGCTCTAGCACCAGCCTTCGCACTCTCGTATTGCGCGCTCCAATCCGGAAAGCTTTGCTCACCTAGATCGGCTGCTTTATACTCGCTCTTGGCATTGCTTATTAATTGATTAAACCTGGCATCACAATCGGCTTCCGCAGAAAATACCTTATTCAGGTATTTACTTTGAATAGTAGCAAGTGTGGCTTCTTCATCCCCGCTAAGCTCTTTCGCAATCTGCTTAACCAAGCTATTGCTGGTTGCTTGACACGAAGATTTCAGCTTTTCCAGCTTTGCTGTAACCGATGCATCAATCTCTTTTTTCTTCTGGGACTTATTTTCGGAGTTTGTAGATCCCTTATCCGGCTTTTGTCCCTTGTCTACAATATTAGACGCTTCATCTGGCGGCAAAGTTGCGCTCGGACTAGGTTTAAGGACTTCATCTGGCTGCGTCGTTGGAACTAGATCAGGCTCTTGTGATGGAGTAGCATCAGGTTCTGAAGTCTGATCTGTCTGATTAGAAGGTTGTTCATCTGGCTGCTCCGTAATATTCGGCGACTCTTGTCCTGTATTACTATCTGCAGCTTCTTCAATACGCCCATTCAGTTCATCTACCTGATTTAACTTCGAATAGAGACTCATGCTTCCATAAATGACAATACCGATAACAACGAGAGCACCTGCGATAATCATTAGTGTTTTGTTCGTTTTTTTCATTGTTTTGGTTTCATATGATCCACTAAAGAAGCAATGATTGCATATGAATCTCCTTCTTAGATTTTTAAAATAAAAAAGCTGACGCTTCATAGTGACGGGGCGTCAGCTTGCGGATATAGCGTTTTCAGATCTATTAACGACGCCCTTCGTGCTAGTTCATGAGACAGCTGCTAGTTTATTTTTGTGATAAACAATCCTCAAATAAATCTCCATGCGCTTTTTCTCATCTAAGCAATCTTCCCACAGCAATTCATTGAATCCCATACAGAGCTGATGCCATTCACGTACAACGTTTGCGCGCATGAACATAATAATAACCTCCATTTTCACATAAACCACGACGGGAGGCACGATATTCGGTAGCTGGCTGGCAGTCTTTTAAAAGATAAGCCCCTTTAGCTTTGCGTCACCACTTTTCAATGGTTTTGCCTTTATCGTGTGGGTTATGCGGTTGTTTTGTTTAATGGTATGGTAACAAAGTTTTTTGGAAGTGTAGAGTTATTCACTTAGTATTCAAACAAATAACATTATTTAATATATTTTTCCGATATAGGTAAGAAACTCCTGTAATGATGTGCCAAGGAATTCTAGGTAGTTAAATCCAGCCTCTATGAACTCATCTTATCTTCCTTTGATTTCATAGAGTAAATCAATCATCTAAATCCTGTAATAATACTGACAAAAAGAGTATACTCTCATTATTTCTACGCCTATCCATTTCATTCATTGTTTACATTTATTCCGTTAAACAAAAAAAAAAAGAAGTATTATTATCCTCACTATAACTTAGAGAGCAATAGATCAGAAGTAAGGAGTTAAAGAATATATATAAATATAATTTACTAAGCATCTGTACATCCTATAGTTGGAGCGTATGCTCACGACTACCTTAAATAAGATCTGTTGTTTTCCAAGTGCGATTTCATTCTTACTTTTTTCCCACAACTATCATCTCAAGGACTTAAAGTAGAATAATATCTTTTTATTATATCCCCCCCTCTTTAAGAACCTTTTTTTTAATCATGGAACGACCTAATGTTATACTCCTAAACGGTAGTTTTTCGAGTAATAAGCATAAATAAAATGATAAAACTAAAATTATTAAAGAAGAGAAAATTGTTCCTAATAAGTTTCTAAAGAAAATACCATTAGTGACCAATTGAAATATATTTAAAACAAATATATGAGTTAAATAAATACCAAATGACTTATCGTTAATAGATATGATAATTTTTTGATTTTTCAGTATACCTAATTTCAACAAAAATAAAATAACCGAAATTGAATAAATTAAGACAACCGGACGAAAATAACTCAATAATGAACTTTTTATTTCACCTGTAAAAGACCAATTATAATAACTATCTAATAAAACAAGGGAAATTGAAATTATTAGAAAAATAATAATTTTCCTAAAAGAGAAACCGCTTATAACATCTCTTACTTTTTGATAATTTTTCCCCACAGCTAATCCAAGTGAAAAATAAAATATCCAACTAAAGAAAGCTGTTAAAAATACCAAGTTAATTGTACTACTTTCTTTTAGTCCAAATAGATTTAATGAACTTATCTGATAAAAAGAAAATAATAAAATCGTAAGTATAAATAATACTATTATACTAAAATTACTTTTTAGTATTTTGCTCCTAAACGGAGAAATTAAATACATTTGAAATAAAGCAGGTATATAGTATAACTGATGAAATGGCCCAAAACCAAAAATAAAAGTTATAATGACATTACGAATAGAAATATCTCCCCATACTAACAAACCAATTGTACTCCAGAATATAAAAGGAATAATAATTTCAACTATTCTTTTTTTCATAAATGAAATAAAGGAAATTTTCAACAGACTATTATATGCTAGTATTCCCGCAACAAAAAGAAATGCTGGTACACAAAACCTACTGATTTGATTAATAATTATTCCAGTTATTTGGGAAAATTCATCAGTTTCTTGACTAATGAGTATGGCTGTAGTATGAATTAATATAACAGCAATAATAGAGATCCCTTTAATAAAATCTAATTCTAAGTATCGTTTTTTTATTTCCATCACCTCTATATGTTAATCCACTCTCTCTTCCTTTCATATTTATTAATATTGTGTTATTAGTTAATTGATTAAATAACTAAAGTTAAAAGGAGCTTTATTGATTCTTTTGTATTATCATTATATCGAACGTTAATCATTAATCCACACTATGGGTCATTCAAGTAAACTATTTTCCAATTGAGCTTCCCGCTCATTAGAGGCTATCTCTAATATATAATTTAAGAAAGCTTCTCTTAAATCCTCTCTCCTAAGCGCATACTCAACAGTCGCTTCCAAAAAACCTTGCTTATCACCAACATCGTATCTTTTTCCTTCAAACTTATAAGCATACATAGCTTCTTTTTGCGAAAGTACCCTTAATGCATCTGTAAGTTGTACCTCCCCACCTATTCCGGGCTCAGTATCCTCAAGGATTTCAAATATAGAAGGATTGATTATATATCTACCTAATATTGCAACATTCGAAGGTGAGTCTTCAATTCTCGGTTTCTCTATTAAACCCTGTACCTTGTATACACCATTTTCTATGTGCAGTCCTTTTACGATACCGTATTTACTAACATCAGAAATAGCTACTTCTTGCACACCTAATACCGAAGTTCTATAAACATCATAAATGTCAATTAATTGCCTTAAACAAGGCTGTTTAGAGTATACAATATCGTCCCCTAGCAGTACTGCAAAGGGTTCATTACCAATAAAACTCTTTGCACAATATATTGCATGTCCTAGCCCTTTTGGTTCTTTTTGACGAATATAATGAATGTTTATCATATCCGAGATTTCCCTTATTTCTTCCAACAACATTTTTTTACCTTTTGCTTCCAACTCTAACTCTAATTCAATTGATTTATCAAAATGGTCTTCAATCGACTTTTTATTTCTACCTGTAATAATTAAAACTTCTTCTATGCCCGACTCTACTGCCTCTTCAATTATGTACTGCAGCGTAGGTTTATCTACAATAGGGAGCATCTCTTTTGGTTGGGCCTTAGTAGCAGGTAAGAATCTGGTACCTAGACCTGCAGCAGGAATAACAGCCTTCCTTACCTTCATTTTTTGATCCCCTTTCATAAAATACATAATGTTTCGAAAAATTATATTTTGATTCCTTTAATATGAGCTTCTTGATATTAAAAACATTGATTTTCATATTGTATTTATTATATTCTCCCATTGATCAGTAACATTTCTTATATTAAATTCATTAAGATACTTTTCAGTATTATTCGAAAATTCTTTTCTTAAGGAAGCGTTTTCTATTAAGTAACAAATTTTTTGAGACATAGCATCTAGGTCATTAAAAGGTATTAAGTATCCATTCTCTTTATCTTTAATAATTTCACTTGGCCCATTATTACAATTAAAACTAACAACTGGTATACCTACCTTTAGTGCTTCTAAAAGCACCAAACCAAAAGACTCTGACCGCGAAGTTAAGCCATAAATCGAATAATCATTATAAAGATCATAAATATTATTTACTTCCCCTTTTAAAGTTACATTTTCTTCTAAATTTAGTTCTGCTATTCTATTTTCAAGCCTTTTTCTTTCTGGACCATCACCATAAATGTGCCATTGCCATGTTGGATGTTTTTTAAAGACCTTACTTGCTACTTCAAGTAAAAGATCATAACCTTTCACTTCCACAAGGCGACCACAAGATATTATTTTTTTTGAAGTTTCACTGTATTCCATTTTTTTTAATTCTGGATCTAAAGGATTGTATATCTGTTCAATCCTTTTAATCTTGCCCATATTATTACAATAATCTAGCTTGTCTTTTTTAGTTAAAACCACGACACAGTCAGTAAATTTGCATGCTATAATTCTGCCGAACCATGCCATACCTAATATTTTCCCACCGTCAAAGTAACTTGCATGTTCTACAGCTATTGTTTTTATTTCTTTATATTTTTTAAGAATGGGAAATGTAAAACAATTAAATCCAATCGCTTCAATAAAAACTATATCAATTTCATTTTTCTTAATAAACCCATCAAATGCGCGCAGAACTTTAAAATAGTTTTTTTTCAAGTTGAATGGACTATCGAATAAGTTGTGTACTGTAATTTTATTATCAATAGAAAATAAAGGAATTTCATTTGTTTTGAATAATGATAATATATCAATCTTGTATAACCCTGTTTTCATTAACTGATTAGCTACTAGCAGTACTGCTCTTGTATCTCCAGCTTGGTTGTAAATATTTTTAACTAAAAAAACTAATTTTTTCATTTCTTAATCACCTTTTTAAATTTATTAATAAAGGACGATATTAATTTTGAAAAATATATATATTCTATTGTTCTTTTAAATAAAAAATAAAAGATTAAATTCGGAATAATTAAAGATATAAATAATTTATACAAAAATAGATAGAGCTCCGATTGTATATTTAAATTTGAAAACCTGACTGAAACCATAGTTGAAATAATTAATATTCCAACATATTTAATATATTTGATGAAATATGCTGTTACAGTCTTTTTGAATATATATTTATATACAATATATGGTTCAATCCAAAAACTTGTAAATACGGTGCTTAAAAGAGAACCCATCAATACACCGGAGATCCCAAACTTCCCTGCTAAATATATTGACAACACCAGATTCAAGATTGCTTCAATAATTGGTTTGAATTTATCTTGTGTAAATAGACCACCTGCATTTTTAAAAGTTAGTACAGAATTCCTCATTACAGTAACAAAAAAAGTGATTGAAATTAACAATACTATATTCTCGGACAATAGATAATTTTTTCCTAACCATAGTGTAACGAAGGGATTCAAAAGCTGAAATATACAAATTGCTGAAATACCACCTATCCAGAAATTTGCAAAGTAAATATTTTCAAAAACTCTATACTTATTATTTTCATTTTCACTAACTATTAGATTGCCGACGCTTGCAGTGATTGAATTAAACACTTGATTTAATATTGAATTTATTGCATTAGTAATTAAATAATAATTTGAATACAAACCAACCCAATTAATACCGATAAATGTAGATATAACAATGCTATCAGTACTTAGCTTTACAGTGCTTCCAAATTTATGATACATTAATGCACGAACATTTTTATAAATTCCTTTTTTATCATTAACATCTAATTTCGTGTTACAAGAATGTTTAAGAAAAGGATACAACTTATTAGCTACTCTAGATACAATTAGATTCTCAATAATCGTAAGACAAATTTGTACAATTAAAAATAGAATGAAATTTTTAGTTGTTATAAGTATTACCATTTGAATAACATTAAGAGAAATTAAGGATATATAACGTATGCTATTAACGATGTAGTTTTTTTGATTTGCGATAATAATAGAACGCTTATATGCATAAAAATAAGAGATAACCGAATTAAGAAGAAATAGTAAGTAGATAATGTATAGGTTATACTGTAATGCTGAATCCTGGACTATTAAATCTAGAAATGGCAATAATAACAATCCGAGTACTAAAACAACAATACCAATTACTTGGTATGCCATTTTGTAAAAATTCATTAATGCTTTTATTTGGTAACTATTATTTTCTGCAATAGGTTTATATAAACTGAAAATAATTGCACTTCCAATACCTAATTCCACAAAAGATAACACTGAAACAATATTAGTGAAAAGACCATTAATTCCAAGGTATTCAGTTCCAAGAAATTTTACAAATACGAATCTGGCAGGAAAAGCAATCCCCATAGCCACAATCTGACCAATCAAAGTTATAGATAAGTTTTTAATAGAATATGATGTTCGCATATTGCCACCTCAAATATTCAAGCAAGTATTAATTCACTTTCTCACTTTATGCAGGTCTTTAACTTCATAATTTTCAATACCCTTATAAATAAATAACATAAACACTATCCAAGTAGTCGATATCAGAGTCCCACCCACTAAAGAAAGTAACAACAAAATAACTACGCACATTCTCGAAAAACCTCTTGAAACCTTAAACAAACTATAAAATAAATTAAAGAAAAATAAAAAACTGATAAAACCACCAGTAACAAGAACATAAGCTATAGCATTCATATATTCATAATTGTGTTGGATCACGCCGTTTATGTTTGAACCATAAAGATCATTTTCAGTAGTAATACCATGAGTTATAACAAAGGTTGTTATATTCCCAAAACCAACACCAACAAATTGAAAAATCAACCCTAGTTGTTCATACACTTGAAATCCCCTAACAATCCTAACATTAGTAGAATCGTATGAAGTGCCCTCAATAAATCTTCCAATAATAGCCTCTCTTAAAGGTTCAATCAATGTTACTGCGACAAAAAACAAACACACTCCTAAAGTACCCATATAGAAAAGTATTATTTTCTTAGTTGCATTCATTTTTTTAAGCGATATCCCAAACCATATAACCCATATAATTGCAGTCAAAATTATTGCTTGCGCTGACAATGACAGTATTAATGACCCACTTATAAATAAGGCCAGTTTAATATTAACATTATTTTCGAATTTGTTAACTTTAAATAGACATAATAATAAACATGGTAAGAGATATTGAGCAAATACACCTGGTTCTAAAAATATAGATTGGGGCCTGAAGAGCCTTGCATATACTGCCTGAAAATCAATTGCATAATATGTTTCATTATTATAAAGAGGGATTCCCTCTACAGTTGCCGGAAGTATTAATTGAAATGCATAATAACAAATTGTTTGAGTTACTAAATATAATGATACAAATATGCACAAAATCTTATATATTTTAATTGCATATGGAAAATTAAAATAAACCTTCCCTAGTATACATATTATACAAAAATAAAAATATAATCTTCCAAATAATTTTGCAACTGCCATATAATCATATGAAGATTGTAGTATCATTGTAACTAACGATGTTATAGTCATTACAAATATAAATAAAAAATAGGGTGTTATTCTTAACTTATCATTTAAACGAAAATAGTCAATAATACCAATCGGTAATAAAAATAATAGACCAATCTCCCCTAAAGTAACATTTGGAATAGGAGTGGCATACGCATGTAATATCGGCATCAAGCAAATCAACAGCGTAAATACTTTTGTTTTAAAACTCATTAATAATCTCCATTCATTAAAATCTATAACTTATCTATCGCCTCAAATGTTCTCTTGCAATTTTCGCTATCATACAAAGGGAAATATAAATCAATTTTTTGTAAGTATATTTCACTTAAATTAAATTTATTTTCATATAACTTGGTCAATTCTATAACAAATTGATCACAATCATAACAAATAGGTCCGAATGAATCTTTCTCATATACAAAATATCCTTCTTTGTAATGACCTTTTCTATATTCTGCAATATCAAATTGATAATATATTGTTGGTTTCCTCATATAGGCAAAATCAAAGAACACACTTGAATAATCTGTAACTAATAATGCAGATTCTTTTATTAGAGTCTGAATATCATAGTTTGCTTTATGAGCTATTTTTATATATTCGCTAGTTGATTGAAATAAAGAAGAATATTTTTGTAAGTTATCGTGTAAATAAAAAAATAATGTAATTTCATGCTCAGCAAGAAATTTAATAAGAGCTCTGTTATTAATAAGTTCACTATATTTTTCAAAAAAATTTGATTCTATAAACTTTTCATCAATATTATTCAGCCATTGCCTCCATGTTGGCATTAATAATATTTGCCTTTTATTATTTTTGAAACTTTGTAAGCTATCGAATCTGCAGAGCCCTAAATATTTCACTGATCCTTCTGGATATCCGAAATTTTCCGAAACAAAATCGAATTCTGGCTTTGCACCACAGATGAAAAGTTGCACTTTACAATTTTTGTACAGTGCAAAGTTAATTACATCTTTAATAATACCATGCTGCAAAAAAATTTTTTTATTCCTCACAATTCCCAATATTTCTAAGTTTAAACATAGTTTATCATTCGGCTCGCCTGATCCTATTTGAGTGCTAATATTTTTGCTTGCTGCAAAATAATATATGTAATGTTTAAAGCTACTAAACTCAATTATATTCTTATATGATTTAACTTTTTCATAGTCACTAGACATTGTATTAATGGCATAATAAACTTTTCTATTCGAGTGATTTTCACGTAAGTATTTAAATAAATGATATCCATTGTCTCTCGCATCATTAGGTCTCTCTGATATTAACCAAACATCATTATAAACTAATTTTATTATTTTACCAATTGGATATGCTAACAATAATATAAACAAGGAAAGTAGGTCAGTTATATGAATTTTCGAAGCTTTTCTTAATAATTTCATGACTTATTCTCCTTATTATTTTTCATTAAAGTGCTTTATTCCTTGGAGCATAAATTTACAAGCATTAAAAAATGATATATCTTTTCTATATGCTTTATATTTTCTAATCGCAAATTGAATTACTAATAGAGAAGATGCTTTTCTCGATAGTGCTGAAAAGAATACTCCTTTATCAAAAAAGTACTTCTCATTATATCCGTTAAACCATGTTGAATCATCTTGATTTACATAAGCTATAATTGATGTGTTTGAATAAATACAAAGACCTTTTTTAAGACAATCATATAAAAACATACTATCTTCTCCAGCGCTATAGCGAGCCCCACCACCAAATAATAGTGAGAAATATATATTTGCCTTTTGTATCTTTTCTCTTCTAAAAGCTATGTTTACAGCACCATACCTCATAAAACTAAAATAATTAATTCTTTTATTCTTCAAAATATTAGCTGTCGGTCTATTAAGATTCGTACTAGGAACATTAAACACGATAACATCTGCTTGAGGATATTCCACAAATGCATTTTCAATTAAATTAATATAATCGTCATTATATATAACGTCATCATCAGAAAGTAAACAGATATCAGCATTCGCTCTCATTAGAGCGTTATTTCTACTTCTACCTACACCTCTCTCATTAAATGAGAACATTTTCAATATACTTTCTTTTTGTTCTGACTCAATATAATTATAATTGTCACATTGATTTATTATTGTTGCATTTGTTTTTATATTCATACTAGTCACAAAATCTAAATTCTTTTGATTCATTGTTGATACCAATACTTCTATAGTCAAACTTATCACCTTTTTTCATTTCTACGTAAAAATAATTTGCAAACATCTTTTACGTTCCTCATCAAAGACAGAGGAGAGATTATAAAAGAGATAGCACTATACACAAATATTAATAAATATTTTTTTCTTTTATAGTTAGCAAACGCCAATACTGCATAATGCCTATATTTAATATATCTAATTTCTTTCGCTGATAATGTATCAAAATATTTTTTTTTAAAACTGAATAATGCGTTCTCTCCGATTATCTTAGTTTCTCCGGTCGACAAACCACCTTGATTATTGTGAACATATGCAATTACTTCGCTGCCTGGTAAATAGCCTATTTTCGCGCCACTCTGTATGGTTTTCATCATTAGATAAAATTCATCCCCTACATCTATAGGGTCGAAACCACCTATTCCCTTCAAAATTTCTTGTCTATACATTAATGTATCTGTTCCAGTAATATGGAACATTAAGTGATACTTAATCAAAGATACCTTATCAAAAGAGCTAATATTTTCTCTGGTCCTAATATCAACAATTTGATCATTCTCATTTTTTAATATTAGATCTGTAAAGCAAACATCTAAATTATGTAATAACATATACTCCAATTGTAATTTCACTTTATCAGGTTTATAAATATCATCATCATCCAAGAACGTGATAAAGTCACCTGTAGCAGCCCTGATACCGATATTTCTACTTTCTGCAGAACCTTTATTAATCTCATTCTTAATATAAACAATATTATCATTGTTTTTTTGCAAGTTAGTTATTAAATCATAAACCGATAGATTATAATCGTTAAAGCCGTTATCATCAATTACTATTATTTCTAAATTGCCATAAGATTGGTTGAGCAACGAAGTTATTGCTTTGCTAAGTGAGGCTTGACGTCTATATGTAGGTATTATTACACTGACTTTCTTGTTCATGGTTTCCTCGCCCTATACTATAATTATGAACAACTGTAAAATCTTCTTTCAAATACTATTTAGCATTTGAAACTCCTTCACGAACACCATCAGATTTTAACACTTTAAAGAGAGTCAGAAAAATAATCTTGATATCGAATGAAAATCTAATGTTTTTTGAGTAATTACCATCTAATTTCGATTTTATATTGATCGGTAATTCATCTCTTCCATTTATTTGTGCCCACCCTGTCAAACCTGGAAGTATATCATTAGCTCCAACTTTATCTCTTTCTTCTATTAAATCACTTTGATTCCAGAGTGCAGGTCGCGGTCCAACAATACTCATATCTCCTTTTAAGATATTCACAATCTGTGGTAGTTCATCAAGACTTGATTTGCGTAATATGCGACCAACATTTGTGATATAGTAATCAGTATTTTTCAGTAAATGAGTTGGGGTATTTGTAGGCGTTTCAATTTTCATCGTACGGAATTTTAAAATTTCAAATTCCTTCTTATTCACACCTATTCTACGTTGTTTAAAAACAATAGGCCCTTTAGAATCTAACTTAATAAAAATAATAATAATGATCATCAAAGGCGAAAGAAGTAATAAACCAATTAACGATAGTGTTAAATCAAGAGATCTTTTACCAAAGCTTATGTAAAGCATACTTTCACATCCTAAGCTAGAGTTTTCATTTTTAAACTTATTATTTTGCATCTAGTTATCTCATTAGAAGAATAAATATCATGCAGGTCTAAAAAGATCTAAATTTATTTATCTTTATTAACTTCAATATATGACTTACCCTGACTCATCCCATACTTCTTAGCAATCTGAATAAGCTCATCGTATTGCTCTGGCGATAACTTACCGAGAATAATACTGCGTGCCTTCTTTTTCTCTTCCAAATTCATTCCGCCACTTGCTAGTGCCTGCAGTTCTTTTATATCAGACATACTAAGCTCTTTGAGCAATACAGTTGAAACTTGTGCCTTCTCAGATACCGTTATTTTTTCCTGAAGATCTTTAGCTTTGTCTATAGAAACCTCACCGCTATAACCGTTTTTAGGCTTATCTTCTTCTTTAGATACGTTTGAATCATTAGATCCGCTATTCTTTGTATTATCTGTCGTTGGCTTATCTTTGGTTCCATTTGAACTATCTGTCGTTTCATCATTATCAACTGTTGAAGATGGATCATCTTTCCCCGTCGTATCCGTACCATTCTCATCTGTCTTCGTCTCGGGAGTTGTCACTTCATTCAACAAATCACCCTCAAGGTCAGCAGCCAACGTAGAAATAAGCTTATCCACAGCATAATTAGCTGCAAATAAGCCCCCTACTCCTAGTATGACAATGATTGATGCGACCCAAATTAAAATCTTCTTCCACTTTTTCTTACGCATGTTCAATCTCCTCCGTTATGTTAGTTTGTCTGCTAAGATACATGTGAATAAAAAGGAACAAGATGCTCGATAACATCTTTAATTGTCGTTTGATTATCTCCAATAGCTTTCTCGATTCGTTTGAATTGAAGCTCGAGTTCTACTCTATTGATTTGTGTTGGCTTGCCTATGTAAATTCGCTCATGTTGTGTGGATGACACTGCTTCTTCATCCGTTAGCAGCTCCTCGAACAGCTTCTCGCCTTCGCGCATACCGCTAAAGTTTATTTCGATATCTATATTTGGTTCATAACCTGATAACCGAATCAGATCCTGCGCTAGATCAAGAATACGAACCGGTTCTCCCATATCTAGAACAAATATCTCTCCACCTTTGGCAAATGATCCCGCTTGAATAACGAGCTGCACTGCTTCAGGAATCGTCATGAAATATCTGACCATGTCGGGATGTGTAACAGTAACCGGACCGCCTGCAGCAATTTGCTGCTTGAACCTTGGAATAACGCTTCCACGGCTTCCTAGTACATTACCGAAACGTACTGCCACGAACTGGGTCTCGCTTATTGTATTAATACTTTGTATGTACATCTCTGCAATTCTCTTGGTCGCTCCCATAATGCTGGAAGGATTAACGGCTTTGTCGGAGGAGATCATTACGAACCGTTCTGCTTTATATTTATCCGCACAATCAGCCACGTTCCTCGTACCGAATACATTGTTCTTAACTGCCTCCGATGGATTTCGTTCCATAAGCGGCACATGCTTATGGGCTGCTGCATGGAATACAACCTGCGGCCTAAACCTGCGAAATACATCATCTAAACGGCTTCGATCTTGAATGTCCGCTATTACCGTTTCCAAATGCACATTTGGGAACTTCGTCTTAAGCTCCATCTCAATCGTATAGATACTATTCTCACCGTGTCCAAGCAGAAGCAAGGTCTTAGGTCTAAATGAAGAAATCTGCCTGCATAGCTCTGAACCAATCGATCCTCCAGCACCTGTTACTAGAACAACTTTATCCGATACATAATTGGCTATACCCTCTAAATCTGTCATAACAGGTTCTCTACCTAGCAAATCTTCTACTTCAACATTGCGTAAAGCCTTTACCGCGAGACGCCCTTTGATAAAATCATTAATAGAAGGGATAATCTTGACCTTTGCTCCGGTCAGCTTGCAAATATTAATAATTTCCGTTATATGCACTCGCTTTGCAGAAGGCATCGCGATAATAATGTCATGGATGTGATGTTTATGTACGATCTCTTCAATGTTCACCCTAGTTCCCAGAACTGATAAACCGACTACCTGCATATTGCGTTTATGTGGATCATCATCAATAAACCCTACTATACGATTTCCTAAAAAGCTGTTGCTTGTCATGATTTCCTTTGCAATTAACGCCCCACAATCTCCAGCGCCAACAACAAGTACATTGTTTGTCAAAGCGGTCTTTTTGGTTCTGTTTACTCGGATTAAGCGCCAGAGGAACCGCGAGCCTCCCATTAATAGCAGCATGAGTTCAAGTGTTCGAGAGCTAATGGAGATAGGGACTCGTTCCCCATTTAATGCATAGGTTGCTCCGTACGATAAAACAAGTCCAATCACTATGGCTTTGGCTAGCTCAATAATTTCACCAATACTGGCATATTGCCACATTCGTCTATACATTCGAAAAAAGGCTAAGCTGCTGCCGCATATAATGGTGGTTAAACATGCGAATTCAAGCATTTGTCTCACGTAGATGGGAGGGATGTTTCCGTTAAAACGAAAGAGATAGGATACCCCAATCGCTATCCATATAATACAAATATCTACCACAAGTATGACCAGCATTCTATTTCTATTACTCAACTAACTCATCCCTCCGCCAAAAGACATCTACTTGTATTTTTTCATTTCTCTTGAACACCATAATAATAGTAGTAAGCCTCTTCATTTGCCTTACGCTTCACATTATTCAGCACTACTCCCAAGATGCGTGCATTTACACTCTCAAGGTTTTTTACAGCTTTGCTGGCAATATCCCGCTTTACTTTTCCTTGATCAACGACAAGAATTACACCATCACTTTTCGTAGATACAATCTGTGCATCGGTTACTGCAAGCAGCGGCGGCGTATCAATGAGCACAATGTCATACATTTGTCTAAGCTGCTCAATTGTTGCCGTCATCCGCTTTGAACCCATCATCTCTGCCGGGTTTGGCGGTATGGCGCCTGATGTAATCACATCTAGATTAGGAATGTCTGTAACTTGTATTCCTTCCTCGAGCGAGCACTGCTGTGAAATAATCGACGACAACCCGTAACGATTAGAGATAGAGAATGTATGATGGGCAGTAGGCTTACGAAGATCGGCATCAATAAGAACAACTTTCTTCTCGGATTGCGCGAAAGTGACAGCCAGATTCGTTATCGTTGTTGACTTCCCCTCACCAGGGCCTGCTGAAGAGACCATTAGCACCTGTAATTTCTCATCTATTGATGAGAACTCTATGTTCGTCCTCAGAGCGCGATAGGATTCTGATATGGGAGAACGAGGATTCGTTAGCGTAATGATCTGACGCTTATTTTTCAATCGAGACACCCTCTAATTCACCTGCCTTGTAAGTTTGAGTTGTTTTGCTGGTTTGGCTAGAATTAGCATCCTCCGTATTCATTCTTGAGATCATAGCAAGCGTGGGCTGACCCAAAAACTGCAGCACATCTGCTTCGGTTTTAATCGTGTCATCCATATACTCAAGTAAGAATGTAATACCTACAGCAATCATTAAAGATACGATAAACGCGATCGCGACATTAAGAGGAACGTTTGGTGAAACCGGACTTGGCTGCGCATCGACAACAGCTTCATTCAGAATCGATACATTCTCTACTTTAAAAATATGCTGGATTTCTTCGCGGAAAACATTCGACACCGCATTGACAACCTGTGCTGCTTGCTTATAATCCACATCTTGCACAACTAATGTCATGACCTGTGTATTATTTACAGAGCTAACCTGGATTTTACGTGATAGCTCAGTCGCAGTTAACCCAAGCTGTGGATATTGCTCAGCCACTTTATCCAATATAGCTGGTGTTTTAATAATCTCTTTGTACGTATCGATCATTTTAATATTGGAGTTGATTTGATTAAGATCAAGCTGGCCGGTTGCCATTTGTGTCGTCGTTTGATTTACGATTATTTTAGTAGATGCCTCATAGACCGGGTCTTTAAAAAACATACTTATAACGGCCGCAGCTGCTGTACAGAGGAAAACAAATACTAATATTAGCGCCAATCTCTTCTTTATGATTGCCATATACTGTCGTAAGTCTAGTTCGTTAGACATGCATATTCCTCCATGGGATATAGTTATTTAGAATGAGAATATAATCCTCAAGAACTATACCTTACTACATAATAATCTATAATCTTACATTATCTTATACATTCCCGAAAAAAATCTTCCTCTCATCCACATGAGAGGAAGATTTTGTATATATTTTTACTTAATTGTCGAAGTTTAGTGCACGGTAAATAATTACTGCTGCCTCTGCACGAGTCGCATTGTTATTTGGCAAGAACTTGCCTGCATTTCCAACTACGATTTTGTGAGTTGCCGCAAATGCAACGCCATCTTTTAATGACGCATTAATTTTTCCAGCGTCCGCAAAGTCTTTTAGTGCAGCATTTACATCAGCTACGTTAGAAGCGCCTTGCGATACTTTCAATGCGCGAACGATCATCGTTGCCATCTCAGCACGAGTAATCGTTGCATTTGGATCAAATTTAGTATCTGAACGGCCGTTAATGATTTTGAGTTGTGCTGCAGCAGCCACGTATGGTGCGTACCAAGCAGCTGAATCGACATCAGCAAAACCTTCTGTAGCTGAGCCATTCTCAAGATCAAGAGCACGGATAAGCATTTTCGCGAATTCAGCGCGAGTTACTTTGTCCTTCGGTGCAAATTGACCTTCTGATTTACCTTCGATTGCGCCTTTTGCAGCTACAACGCTAATTTCGCGGCCAGCCCATGCTTCTACAGAAGCAATGTCTTTGAACGAAACTTTGTTTTCTACAACAACATAAGAGGAGAACGAATCACGAGATTCGATAATAGAGTTGCCCGATACACGTCCACCGTGGAATACTAGCTTGCCATCAACGATTTTCGCTACGGAAAGAAGCTCTTTATCAAGACCAGTTGTATCGCCCAGTGGAATGCTGATTACGATCGGTTGATCGAATGAAGTTTTTGCAGTACCGCCAACCGTTAGGTTGAAGTCATAAACTTCAGACACTGATTTCAGTGTGCCTACAACGTCAGCAGATACATCGCTCTTCTTAATAGTAAGACCAATTGCAGAAGAGAATGAACCGCCTACAGGAACAGTTACTTCAAATTTGCCGATCGTGAATGTTGCACCAGATACATTTCCAGCTGCCGCAGCTTTAACCACTGCATCGGAAAGGTTTAGAACTACATCCTTTTGTGCTACTTCACCAAGAGTGATTTGCAAAGCAGTCTTCGCAAGTGCGGAAGCTGGTGCTAGTTCTTTCACCTTGGATGCAACCGTGTTAATACCAGCAACTGCTGACAATACACTCTTCTCATCCAATTGAAGAACAGCTTGTCCATTTACTGTAGTAACACTTGAAGCTGCGCTGATTGCTGCTAGCTTAGCAATTTCTGCTTTTGCATCAGCAACAAATTTAGTAATAATAGCAGCTTTCTCAGCATCAGTTGCTTTATCAAGCGCTGCTTTCAAATCGTTAAGCAGTTTATCCGTTGATTCAGGAAGCGGTATAGCTGGTGTTACTGTGCCGCCTGGACCACCAGGAGTGATTGGAGGTGTAGTCGGATTCAAATATTGATAAGCTTTGAACAAAGATCCTGCCGCAGCAACGAATGTAGCATCTTTGTCTACAGCCTCTCTTGCACGTGACAACACGCCAATTACATCATCTTTAGTGATGCCAAAATTTGTAAGCAACACTTGTGCTTTATATTGTTTAGTCGACAATTCGTTCAGAACGCTTTGCATTAATTGCTTAACACTGTCTTTATCAGTCAAAAGAGCGAGCAAACCATCAAAGTCCTTGGCACCTACTTGCTTAACCAATTCTTTCTGAATATCGAAGAAGTACAGCGCAATGTCATCGATTGAAAGATCGGACACCTTTCCACGATCAGCAAAGGTTTGAAGCAGCGTGCTATACTTTGTATGCAATTCCTCAAGTCCTGCTACCGTTGGACCGTAAGACCAATCTATTGCATCCAAGAAAAGTTGTTCCAATTCTGTTTCTTCTTCATCCGATACAATAATTTTATTTACGATCGGATTTACGATATCGCCTTGCTTATGAATATCTAAAGAACTAAGTGCATCTTGCAGCGCTCTTACATTAGCCCAACCGTTTGTCGCTTTAAGTGCGGCATCTAGTTTCTTCGCTTCAATAACAAGAGCGGAATCCGCCAATGACGAAGATGCATAAACAACCCCATTTACTCCAAGCTTCTCTGCCAAACCTTTGCTACTTAGCGGAATGCCAGCGAAAGCCGTAAGGGCTACGCTTGCCGCAATTGTAGAAACTGCTAATTTTTTTCTTAATGTCACTTTCTTCACTCCTAATTATATGATAATAGTTGCACTCATCTAATAGATGAATGACTAATAACGCCAATAAAATCATTTTTAGTATGCGCTTTCTTCAACTTCCAATCATTCTAGCGCGCACTATTTTTTGTAGAAATAGGAAATAAAACGACGCAAAACCCCGTCTGAAGAAACTATAGTAATAGGCTGGTTATGTATAGGTTTGTCGTCTAACACAGACTGAGCGTTGGATTGCAAATAGGTAACCCACTGTTCTCCCATCCGCCTCTCAATGGACGCGTAGGCTTCGCCCAGACGAAAACCACGGCGCTCAATATGATGAGCATCGGAAGATACAAAATGAATATGGCCCGCCTTCAATAATGACCATGCGGACTGTTCAATGCGCTTACCAAATCCCCCAAGCAGTGAGTGGGTCGTAACCTGTGCGAATGCGCCTGCTTCAATAAGCTCAGCTAATCGATCGGGGTGCTTCACAACTTCTGCATTTCTTTCTGGGTGAGCGATAATCGGTTTCAACTTCAATACATTAAGCTCATGCACGAGCTCAATCATCGCCTTCGGAATACGGGAGGATGGCATCTCAATCAATACATAACTAGAGCCGGCTAAGGGAAGCAATTCTTTTCTATACCAAGCATCGAGCAGATCATCATGAACGCGAATTTCTTGACCTGTATGTATAGCAATAGGCACACCCGCAGCTATTAACTGATCGTTAATAGAGAGAGTGTGCTTAGCTACGTCGATTGCTGTATTGGTATAGGTTCCATTGGCATGGTGCGGAGTGGCGATGATTGTTGTAATTCCCTCTGAAACAGCTGCCCGGGCCATATTCAGAGTATCATCGAAACTTGCCGCACCATCATCCAATCCAGGTAAAATATGCGTATGGATGTCTATCATGCTGAGTTCACTTCCTAGTAGAAATTACCTGTTAGGTAGGTTTGAACCTATTCTACCATAGGAAAATGGATCTTTCAGCACTTCTCCCTATAATTCGACAGTAATTACTCTCACTTTTTCATTATATCCTACTATTTCCAAAAGTGTAAGTAAAAAAATGTAAAATGGAGGGGAATGTTCAGAAAAGTTTCAGAGCTATAGAAGCTCTTTACGCAGTTCTGCTGCGGATTTTGGTGAAAGGTAGCCGTATGGAATGTCGAATACGGTTTTGGCTCCAGACTGTCCTTCACGAGCAAATTTATAAGCTGCTCTAGCATAAGCAACAAGCACGCTAGCCGTGAATTCAGGGTTGCTGTCAAGCTTCAAACCGAACTCGATAATTTGAGTGCTGTTCTCGCCTGTTTTGCCACTGCGAAGCACCATACCACCGTGAGGCATTGTGGAATGTTCGGCTTTCAATGTTGCTTCATCAATGAAATGAACAGTCGTATTATAATCAGAGAAATAGTTCGGCATCGTACGGATTTCCTCAGCAATTGCGTCTTGATCAGCACCCTCTTCTGCTACGATGTAGCAGTCGCGGACGTGCTTCTCACGCGTTGTAAGCTCTGGATTTTCACCGTTACGAACTCGCGCTACCGCCTCTTCACTAGGAATGGTGTATTGAACGCCGTTCTTCACACCTTTCACGCGGCGAATGGCATCTGAATGGCCTTGGCTTACACCTTTGCCCCAGAATGTATATTCCTTGCCTTCTGGCAATATTGCCTCAGCAAGCAAACGATTCAATGAGAACAAGCCTGGGTCCCAGCCTGTGGATATTACACTTACTTTATTGCTCGTTTTGGCAACTGCATCTACCTGATCAAAAAATTCAGGAATACGCGCATGCGTATCGAAGCTGTCAACCGTATGGAACAAGCGGGCAAAAGCAGGAACCTGCTCTGGCAAATCCGTTGCTGAACCGCCGCAAAGAATCATAACGTCGATATCATCGACAAAGCGCTCAGCATCTTCAATTTTATATGCTTTTGTTTCAGACGGAATAGATGCTGGGTCTCTGCGAGTAAATATCGCATCCAATCTCATATCCGCACTTTGTCTAATTGCAAGCTCTACGCCGCGTCCAAGATTGCCGTAACCAACAATACCGATGCGAATCTGTTCTGTCATGACGCCGCCACCTCTTCTTGTTTTATAAAAGTATTAGATCCAGCCTCTAGCTTCCATTGCTGCTGCGATCCGTTTGATCGAAATCATATAAGCAGCTGTACGAAGGTCAGTGTCATGTTCCTTAGCAAGATCACGAACAGCTACGTAAGAAAGAATCATATTCGTCTCAAGCTTCTCAAGAACCTCTGCTTCGCTCCAGTAGTAGTTAGCCAAGTTTTGTACCCACTCGAAGTACGAAACCGTAACGCCGCCTGCATTTGCAAGTACGTCCGGAATAACTGTGATGCCGTGGCTCCAAAGTACGCGATCCGCTTCTGGTGTTGTTGGTCCGTTTGCAGCTTCTGCAACGATTTTTGCTTTAATGCGATCTGCATTTTTAGCTGTAATTACGTTTTCTAGAGCAGCTGGCACCAAAACATCAACATCAAGCTCAAGCAAATCTTCATTAGAAATATAGTACTTCTCGCCATACTCACGGATGGAAGTCGTATCCTTTAGTATGGAGATCTGTTCGATATCCAATCCATTCGGATCGTAAATTCCGCCTCTGGAGTCGCTAACTGCTACAACTTTAATGCCTGCTTCGCTAAGCAAACGAGCAGCAATGCGACCAGCGTTGCCGTAACCTTGAATCGCTGCAGTAGCATTTTCAATAGGAATATTCTTATCTTGAAGTGCTGCCAAGATTGTGTACACACAGCCTTGTGCTGTTGCTTCATTACGGCCTTGGGATCCGCCTAGAATAAGCGGTTTACCTGTAATAACGCCAGGTGAGTTAACGCCTTTTAGTCTGCTGTACGTATCCATCATCCAACCCATGATTTGTGGAGTCGTGTATACGTCCGGTGCAGGGATATCTTTGTCAGGACCTACAAAATCAGCGATAGCTTCCATGAAAGCACGGCTAACACGCTCTAGCTCGCCTTTGCTAAGAAGATGTGGATCACAAATAACTCCGCCCTTGCCGCCGCCGTATGGAAGGCCAACAACGCCGCATTTAAAGCTCATCCACATGGAAAGTGCTTTTACTTCATCTAGCGTTACATCGGGGTGAAAGCGAATGCCGCCCTTAGTCGGTCCAATCGCGTCATTATGTTGGGAACGGTAACCTTCGAACACTCGAATTGAGCCATCATCCATACGAACTGGGAAGTTAACCGACAGCACGCGCTTCGGCTGCTTCAAGATGTCTGTAACATGCTTAGGCAATTGTAGATGGGCCGCTGCAGTATCGATTTGCTGTTGTGCGATTTGGTACGGATTTAACGTTTCTTCTACTATACTCACTGTCATTTTAAGTTCAGTCCTTCTTCGTAGAGTCCGACTCCCATTCCATGGATTAGCCGCTTTTTTGATTTTACCTTTTTCATCACTATTTTAAAAGAAAAATTTCGTTATTTAGTGCAAAAATTCTACATTTTTATCCATTGTCATGTTAGGTTTCACATGATGGGAGTTACCATAACACACACTGTTCTTTAATAATCCTTTTTATGTAAAAAATAAAAGGGTTTCGCACTAAGTTAGTCTAACTTAGTACGAAACCCTCACATGATACATTTTTATACAATTAGAATTCGATCTCATAAACTAGCAACCACAATTATGAATCACAAAAATTAACCATTCGTCTCTACCGTCTTCACTGACGATTTGCTCCGCGGTTTGCTCTCAATGCTGATCCATATCAGTCCTGCGGCCATACAGCCCGCGCCGCACATTTGCAGCAGCGCGATCTTCTCATCGAACATCACATACCCAGCTACAACAGCCGCCGCCGGAACTGCATAACGGAAAAAGTTAGAGCGCGTTGCGCCAACCTTGAACATACATGCATTCCAAACAACAAAAGCGACAACGGTGCAAATCAATACATTATAGCCAATGGATAAATAATGCCCCGCCTGAAGAGCCGACCAGTCCGTTTGCCCCCAAGCCCCAAAGGTGAGCGGCAGCATAAACAACGACCCAAATGCTATCGTCCATGTGCTTACACGCAGAGCAGAGTATTGCTTCATAAGCGACATGGAGCTTAGATTAAATAACGGACCGACAATGCTGACTCCAAGCGCCATCAAGTTGCCGATCATATTATCAGATGAGAGACTGAAGCTTTCACCGCCGCCCAGTATGACGAAACATACTCCAACGATGGATATCGCTCCGCCAACAATGAGTCTCTTCGTGATGGTTTCGCGCATGAATAAAGGAGCAAACAATGCAGCGAAGATCGGCCACGGCGCTACGTTCAGCAGCGACGCATTGGCTAAGGTCGTATATTTAATCGAGTACATCACCGTAATTTCGAGCAGCGTAATGCCAACCAACCCAATGAGAGCAAGCTTCGGTACGATTCGCCACGGGATGCCCACACTGCCCTCTTTTAGCTTAAGAATGAGAAAGAAAAACGGAATAGCCAATCCAAATCTCAAAAACGAGAAAACGATGGGATTAAACGACTCCATAGCTAATCGCGATATGCCGAAGTTCGCTCCCCACACAACAGCGATTAGTATAAGACCGCCGTAATTCATCCATCTGCTATTCATGCTCTCCGCCCCATCTATTCACATTTGCCGCCTCATCTGGAAATATCTCATCCAGCATAACATGGGAATCATTAGAAAAATGCTATCTCTTTGGTTTATTTCTTATGCATTTTAAACTCGAGGAACAACTCGTTATAGTGAGCCAGCATTCTTTTGCCGAGGTTGTCGTAAACCTCAAGCCTTTCGGTCAGCTCTTCATCCGGGTAAAAACGCTCATCGGTCGCAATCTCCTCAGGCAGCAGCGCCAGCGCCGCTTCATTCGGAGTCGAGTAACCAACATATTCCGCGTTCTGAGCAGCCACTTCAGGGTCCAGCATGAAGTTGATAAATTGATGCGCACCTTCGATATTTTTGGCCGTCTTCGGAATAACCATATTATCAAACCAAAGATTTGAGCCTTCCTCTGGCACGATATAATCAAGCTTATCGTTCTCATCCATAATTTCCGATGCATCACCCGACCAAACAAGACCGACTGCCGCTTCTTCATTTGCAAGCAGCATCTTGATTTCGTCACCGACGATCGCCTTCACGTTAGGCGTCATTTGGAGCAGCTTCGCTTTCGCCTCCTGCAAATGAACCTCTTCCGTATCATTCAGCGAATAACCTAAAGAGTTAAGCCCCATGCCCATAACCTCGCGAGCACCGTCCAGCAGCAGGATCTGGTTGCGCAGACTTTTATCCCATAGATCATTCCAACTGGAGAAGGTCAGGTCCCCGACTAGCTCTGGATTGAACACAATTCCGACAGTCCCCCAAAAATAAGGAATGGAATACGCGTTGCCTTGATCAAATGATAAATTCATGAAACGCGGATCGATATATTTTAAATTTGGAAGTTTCGAATGATCGAGTTTTAAGAGCAAACCATCCTCTTTCATCTTGCTAATCGCATACTCAGAGGGAATGCTCACATCAAACGTCGTACCGCCTTGTCCAATCTTAGTCATCATCGCTTCATTCGAATCGAAGGTTTGGTAAATGACCTTAATGCCTGTCTCATCTTCAAAGCGGTCAAGCAGCTCGGGATCAACATAATCGCCCCAGTTGTAAATCGTCAGTGTATTGCTTCCGCTGTAGCCTTCACTATCATTCAAATACGAAGTCAGGTAGATGAGGCCAAATGAAACAACAAACACGATAACGAACATACGCACCAGCTGTGTCATTAGTGCCCCTCCTTGCTTGACGGCTTCATATTTCGTTGATTAATGAAGTAATAACCAACGACCAGAATGATCGTAAATAAGAAAATAAGTGTAGACAACGCATTGATCGATAGCGACACACCTTGGCGCGCCCGTGAGTAGATCTCAACAGACAGCGTCGAGAAGCCGTTGCCGGTTACAAAAAACGTTACCGCAAAGTCATCTAGCGAATACGTCAGCGCCATGAAGAACCCTGCGAATATGCCCGGTCTGATGAATGGAAGCACGACGCGCGTCAGCACCTGCCACGAGCTGGCACCAAGATCATGCGCCGCATCAATCAACGTTGAGCTCATTTCCTGCAGCTTCGGCAGCACCATAATAACGACAATCGGTACACTGAACGCAATATGCGACAGCAAGACGGACACAAAGCCCAGCTTGATTCCAATCATCGTAAATAGGATCAGAAAGGACGCACCGATAATAACATCGGGACTTACGATCAATACATTATTGAGCGTCAAAAGCGATTGTTTCGGTCGATTGCTGCGAATGTGATGAATAGCTATCGCACCAATAACACCAAGAATCGTCGAAATTGCAGCGGACAGCAGCGCAATAACGAACGTGTTCAGGACAATGATGAGCAAACGCGTATCCGCGAAAACCTCTTTGTAATAATCAAGCGTGAAGCTCTCGAAATTACGCATCGAGCCGCCGCTATTGAACGAATAAAACATTAAATAGAAAATAGGCGCATAGAGTACTGCAAACACGAGTACGAGATAGATGTTCGACCATTTATTTTTTCCGCGCATCTGCCGCACCTCGCTTTCGATTGCCAGTTAACAGCATCATCGCCGCCATTGCTAGAATCAAGAACACAGCAATCGTCGAACCCATACCCCAGTCCTGCGTCACGAGAAAATGCTGCTCGATTGCTGTACCTAGCGTAATAACCCGATTGCCGGCAATAAGCCTCGTAATCATGAACAAAGATAATGCAGGAATAAATACAGCCATACAGCCGGACTTCACTCCACTGATCGTTAGCGGAAAAATAACACGCCGGAACGTCGTCCATGCGGATGCGCCAAGATCACGCGCCGCATACACAAGCGTCGGGTTCATTTCCTCCAATGCATTGAAGATCGGCAAAATCATAAAAGGAATAAAGATATAAACAGATACAAAGATAAAGCTAAAGTCCGTAAACAAAATTTGCTGTTTCGGAATGCCGATCGCTTCCAGTACGGAATTTGCAAAGCCGTATGTACCGAACAAGCCAATAAACGCATAAGCCTTTAGCAGCAAATTGATCCAGCTAGGCAGTATAATAAGCAGCAGCCAGAGCTGTTTATGCTTAGTTTTTGTCAATAAATAAGCAGCCGGATACGCGACAAGCAATGATATTGCGGTTATAAGAAACGCATACCAGAAGGAGCTAAGCGTCATTTTCATGTAAACCGGCGTAAAGAACTTCACATAATTGTCCAGTGTGAAGTTGCCCTCTACATCAAAGAAGGAGTAATAGGCAATTAACACGATCGGCGCTATAACAAATAACACAATCCAAGCCATATACGGTATGAGATAAAAACTACGTGATTTATTCGACATCTGCGGCCTCGCTGTATGCTTCAAGACGCTTATCGAATTCTTCTTCCGTTTCACCTAGTCTCATAACATGGATGGCTTCTGGGTCAAAGGTTAATCCGATCTGCTCCCCTACTGTAGCTTTGCGAGTGGAATGGACAAGCCACTCATTTCCTGATTCATCGTAACAGCAAATCTCGTAATGTACGCCGCGGAACAATTGTGAATCTACTCGTACTTGCAGCTTACCGTTCTCTGAAGAAGTTATTTCCAAATCCTCTGGCCTGATTACAATATCAACAGCCTCATTTGGCGTGAGCCCTTGATCGACGCATTCAAATGAACGACCAGCGAACTCCACCTCGAAGTCGCGTGCCATTCGGCCGGGCACAATATTGGATTCACCAATAAAATCCGCAACAAAGCGATTGATCGGCTCATCGTAAATATCTGTTGGCGTTCCGCTTTGTTGAATTTTTCCTTCATTAATAACAAATATTTCATCAGACATCGCGAGCGCTTCCTCTTGGTCATGCGTAACAAATATAAATGTGATGCCAAGTCGGCGCTGCAGCTCGCGCAGCTCGTACTGCATTTCCGTACGAAGTTTAAGGTCAAGTGCGGATAACGGCTCGTCCAGCAAAATAATTTCCGGTTCGTTCACGATTGCCCGCGCAATGGCAACACGCTGCCGCTGACCGCCGGACATCTCCGAAATCTCCCGTGATTCGTAACCGTCCAAGTTGACGAAACGAAGCGCATCCTTCACTTTATTCGTCACGTCCGCATTTTTCATCTTCTTGATTCGCAGGCCAAAGGCAACATTCTCGAACACATTAAGATGAGGAAAAAGAGCGTAATCCTGGAAAACCGTATTCACTTGACGTTCATTCGCAGGAACCCGGTTTATCACTTTATTATGGAAATAGATTTGACCCTCTGAGGGCTCAGTGAAGCCAGCTATTAGCCGGAGCACCGTCGTCTTGCCGCAGCCGGACGGACCAAGCAGCGTATAAAATTTGCCTCGCTCTATTGTAAAGCTGACATCTTTGAGGACAGCAGCAGCATTATGAGCATATTGTTTCGTCACATGTTCAAAACGAATAATCGTTTGGTCTTGCATATCGCATTCCCCTTTGCAGTTTTAGAAGAAACAATAGTGATTATACAGCATCCCCGAAAATCAGCAATACTAAAAGGAAAAATGATGTCAACAATGCTCATGACGCAACCTGTTTTTCAATTCATTGAATATGAAAGCGCTATACATTACGATTAATTCAGGTTCAGTTAGTGAACATTATTATAAATTGGAGGTTTAAGCATGAGTAAACTGACATCCGAGCAACCGGTATCCGGTGGAGTTAAAGTTTCCGTACAACGATTTGGTCGTTTCCTAAGCGGCATGGTCATGCCGAATATTGGCGCTTTTATTGCATGGGGACTCATTACGGCACTATTTATTCCAACAGGCTGGTTTCCGAACGAAAGCCTAGCAACACTTGTTGGACCGATGATTACCTACTTGCTCCCTATACTCATCGGCTATACCGGTGGTCAAATGATTCACGGCGTACGCGGAGGCGTAGTCGGCGCAATCGTCACACTCGGCGTTATTGCAGGGGCGGACATTCCAATGTTCCTCGGAGCCATGATCGTTGGCCCGCTAGCCGCATGGGTGCTGAAGAAATTCGATCAATCTATTGAAGGAAAGATTCCTTCGGGCTTTGAAATGCTCATCAACAATTTCTCGTCCGGCATTATTGGCGGCGGTCTTGCACTGATTGCCTTCAAAGGAATCGGACCTGTCGTAGCCGCATTAAGCAAAGTACTTGCTTCAGGTGTAGAGTGGCTGATCAACACAGGTTTCCTGCCGCTTGCGAACATTTTGATCGAGCCAGCTAAAGTACTGTTTCTCAACAACGCGATTAACCACGGCATACTAGGTCCGCTCGCGCTGGATCAAGCATCACAAGCCGGCAAATCCATCATTTACATGCTGGAATCCAACCCAGGACCTGGTCTTGGCATTCTGCTTGCTTATTGGGTATTCGGAAAAGGAATGGTTAAGCAATCGGCGCCAGGCGCTGTTGTCATTCATTTCTTCGGCGGTATTCACGAGATTTACTTCCCGTATATTCTAATGAATCCGCGTTTGATTATCGCAGCTATCGCTGGGGGTGTCGCCGGTACATTCACCTTCTCCATCTTCGGAGCTGGTCTTGTTGCCGCGCCATCACCGGGCAGCATTATCGCCTATATCACCATGACGCCAAAAGGCGGACTACTAGCAATGCTAAGCGGTGTAGTCGTCGCAACAATCGTTTCATTCCTTGTGTCTGCTGTTCTTCTTAAAACAAGCAAGCAGGCAGGAGATAACGACAACGAGCTTGAGCTCGCCGCACAAAAAGTTCAGCAAATGAAAGCTGAGTCCAAAGGCAATGCCGCTTCTCCTTCCGCAGAACAAGTAAAGCTAACGAAAGAGCAAGTGAACAAAATTGTATTTTCTTGCGATGCGGGTATGGGCTCAAGCGCGATGGGCGCTTCCATATTGCGCAAAAAAATAAATGCAGCTGAGCTGCCGATTACTGTTATCAACACGGCGATCAACGATATTCCAGGCGATGCCGACATCGTTATCACCCATAAAACATTGACTGACCGCGCACGCCTAAAGGCGCCTAACGCAGAGCATATTTCCATTGATAATTTCCTTAAAAGTCCAGAGTATGACTTGCTCGTACAAAGACTAAGTTCATGAATTCATACTTAACGCTGACAGTTTACTGTCGGCGTTAAGTCCATTCTTCTGCTAAGGAGGATAGCCTATCAAAGCCTCAACTAGGCAACGTCGAATTATCGAACTGCTGCTGAGTCAAAAACAAGAAATTACCGCAGCCGATATCGCGTCCATTGTCGGTACGAGCACAAGGACGATCCATCGCGAGCTTGTCGATATCGAATCGTTACTTGCCGCAAACGGCATTGTTCTTCACAAAATAGCAGGGCTTGGTATTCAAGTAGAAGCAGACACCGATACTCTTGAGCGATTCAAACAATCGTTTGAGCCGTCTGATTACTTTGAATATTCGGCTGAAGAACGAAAAATCGTTATTCTCTGCAGGTTGCTTGAGCATGACGAGCCGATAAAGCTGTTTGCACTCGCGCATGAGCTGCGCGTAACGATGCCGACCATCAGCCATGATCTCGATGAGCTGGAGGAATTGATCAATAAACACGGGATGACCCTTGTTCGCAGAAGAGGGTATGGCGTTGAAATTATTGGATCTGAAGAAGATAAGCGTCATTCCATTAGTTTGCTTGCCATAAATCATCTCGACGATTCCGATCTATTCGGTCAATTCAAGAACCTTACAGTCTCAAACCCGATTACAGCTCAGCTGCTCGACATGATCGGCAAAGAAAACTTTAAGCGGCTCGAGCATGCGCTATGGGAACTAAATGACGAATGGCCACACACGTTGTCCGAATCTAACTATACAAGATTGCTTATTAAGCTGTCGGTTGCGTTAACCCGAATAGCGAACAACTGCTTTGTCACAGCAAGCGAATATCGTCATTCTGATGAAATCATTCCATTGCTGCGAAGCTTGCTGGGTGTGCTCAATCTACAGCTCCCAATAGAAGAAAAAACGTATCTTTCACAACTGCTAAATAGCGAAGCTTTTCTAGATAACGGCCTGTTGATTCATCATGAAGATATGCCGACCATTGAAGGCGTCAGGCTGCTCATCCTTTATGTAGAGGATCAGCTAAACATGTCGCTCATGGAGGATCGGTCGCTGGAAGAAGGACTTATTCAGCATATAAAACCAGCCTTTCAGCGCATTAAGGATGGCATCGCTATCCGCAATCCGATGTTAGTGCCGATCAAAAAAGATTACGCTATATTGTTTTCCATTGTTCAAAGCGCTGTACAACAGGTTTATCCGCTTCTACAAGTGCCTGACGAGGAGATCGGTTATATCGTTATGCATTTTGGTGCTTCCCTTGAGCGGTTAAAGCCTTTTCCAAGAAAAATAAGAGCTGTTCTCGTTTGCACGAGCGGCATCGGTTCATCCAAGCTTTTAGCTGTCAAAATTGCTAACGTACTGCCGCAAATCGACCTGATCGGTCATTATTCATGGTATGAAGCGACAAGGCTTCCGCCGAGCCGCTATGATTTGATCATTTCAACAGTTGATTTGCCGTTAGAGCCCGACCGCTATATTAAGCTGAGTCCCCTGCTCACGCCCGAAGAAACCAATAAGCTTCGCAGCTATATAGAGGGCACAACCTTAAAGAAGGCGACACCCTCCCTATCAGCAAACGAAGATACGGCAGGCCAGTCTCCTCTGGATCGTTTGCTGCAGCTTCAGCTGTATTCCGGCATCGTTCTTCAGCTGCTTGACGGCTTCCATGTGCATGATCTTACGCTGTTGCCAGATCAAAATCGATTGGATCACCAGCTGCCGAACATGCTTTCCTTAATTGGAAAGCCATATATCGATGCAAATCGCGAAAATATAGCCGATCAGCTGCTCGCAAGAGAGCTGCAGGGAAGCCTGGTCATACCAGATACCGAGCTTGCCCTGCTTCATACACGCAGTGAATGGATTAAAGAGCCGCTGCTTGCTTTATATCGTTATGATCGAACATTGCAGCTGGGCGAGGATGAAGATGCGCAGGCCAAGCACCTGTTGATGATGCTCGGCCCTCTCAAGCTTGATTCCTATAGCCTTGAGCTGTTAAGCGAAATTAGCGCAATGCTGCTGCTGCCGGATCTGCTTGCTTTATTAGCGCATGGTGATGCGGCAAGCATTAAGTTGTTTATTTCAAAGAAGCTGGAACAATATATAAAAACCAAATTGGATTGGAGAGAATAATCATGACCATTCTATCTACAGAGAAAGTAAAATTAAACGTTAACCTTAAGGACAAATACGAAGCGATCCGCATGGTTGGACAAATGCTTGTTGACGCAGGGCATGCTCCGCAGTCGTATATCGACAAAATGATTGAGCGCGAGGAGTCTCTATCCACCTATATTGGCGGAGGGCTTGCTATGCCTCATGGCACGAACGAATCGAAAGCACTTATTAAATCCACAGGCATGGCCATCATTACCGTACCGGCAGGCGTAGACTTCGGCGGCGAAGAGCCTGCACAATTAATTATCGGCCTAGCGGCTGTCGGCGACGATCACCTTGATATTTTGACCAATGTTGCTGTGCTCGTGTCTGAGGAAGAAGATATGCAGCGCATCTTGAACGCTTCATCGGAGCAAGAATTGATTTCTATCTTTGAATCGGGGATGGAATCATGAAGGCCGTTCACTTCGGCGCAGGCAACATAGGCAGAGGTTTTATCGGTTTGCTGCTGCATAACGCGGGCTACGAGGTATGTTTTGTTGATGTAAATGATACGCTTGTCTTGCAGCTGCAGGAAAAAGGGCAATATGCGGTTAAGATTGCAAACGAGCAAGGCGACACGTATCTTGTTGACCATATAACTGCTATTGACGGTAAAAATATAGATTTAGTCGCTAAGACTATCGCAGAAGCGGATATCGTCACAACCGCTGTTGGCGTATCGGTACTGAAGCATATTGCCGCTGCGGTTGCTAAAGGAATTGAGCTTAGAATCGAGAGCGGCAAAGCCGCTCTTCCGGTTATAGCGTGCGAGAATGCCCTTGGCGGCAGCACGATTTTGAAGCAGTTCGTATATGGCCATCTATCTGAGGATGTACAGGCGAAGGCCGATCAGCATATCGTTTTCCCTGACGCCGCCGTTGACCGTATCGTTCCGCTGCAGCAAAATGAAGACCCACTTGAAGTTATGGTCGAGCCTTTCTATGAGTGGACTGTAGAGCGTTCCCCATTGCTTAATTCGCTTAAGGAAATTGACGGAGTACACTACGTTGATCAACTGGAGCCGTATATCGAGCGCAAGCTGTTCACTGTTAATACAGGGCATTGCGTTGCAGCGTATCACGGTTTCCTTAAAGGCTGCGAGACGATTCAAGAAGCGATGAACAACAAAGAGGTATTGGCAGAGGTACGAGGCGCATTGCAGGAATCAGGAGCTGCGCTTATCAAAACGTATCAATTCGATGAAAAAGAGCATGCGCTTTATGTTGAGCAAATTTTGGAGCGCTTTGTTAATCCTTACTTGGTAGACGAGGTTGTTCGAATCGGCCGCTCGCCTATTCGCAAGATTTCTCCTAATGACCGTCTAGTTAGACCGGCCTCATTAGCTTATAAATTTGGCATGCCTGCCATTCATTTGACCACGGCTATGGCAGCGGCTTTACATTTTAATGCTGCAGATGATCCCGAGGCTGCCGAGCTGCAAGCTTCCATTAAGGAAATAGGCCTTCATTCTACGATAACAAAATATACAGGTTTAGATGAGCAGCATCCGCTTCATATACAAGCGGCAGAGCATTACCGCAAGCTGGAGCAATCACTTCAATCTGCGGCGAAAGGAGTCTGAAGTTAATGACATTAACACTTAAAGGGATAGCAGCATCACCGGGTATCGCCATTGCCCCGGTCTTCCATCTCGCATCCGAGCGTTTCATACCGACTGAGCAATCTGTGCAAGACAGTGTGCAGGAAATAGAAACGTTCCGCCGTGCTGTTGCAAGCACCCGTGAAGAGGTTGAAGCGATTCGTGCAAAAACAGAGGAGCGCCTCGGAGCAGACAAGGCCGAAATATTCGAAGGTCATCTGATGATTTTGGAAGATCCTGATTTCATTGAAGCGATTGAGCAAAAAATAGCCGAAGAATCCATAGATGCTCAATTTGCGCTCCATGAGATATCTAAACATTTTATCGACCTTCTGCAATCGATGGCTGATGAACTGCTAAGAGGACGCGC